>JBAUMX010000218.1:0-14461 GCA_049578945.1 Candidatus Cybelea sp.
GGGTACAGCGGAGGCGGTGGTGGCGGCGGAGGCGGTGGCTACTATGGCGGCGGCGGAGGTGGTGCCGGTTCGCGCATGACGAGCGGCGTTGGCGGCGGCGGTGGCGGCGGTGGCGGCTCTTCTTTCGTTGGGGCGGGCGCTAAGCACGTCAAGAACGTTCAGGGTGGCGCCGACACTGGGAACGGGAAGGTCGTTGTCTCCTGGTAGCCGCGCGTCGCGCTAGCGCCCCGCTTGGAGCGTTCGCGCGTACCAGTTTTCTAGATCGCTATGAAATTGCGCGAGCGCTTGGCTCTGCATGTAGACCATGTGCCCCGACTGATAAAAGCCGTAGGTGATGTTCTTCTGCAAGTCCGCCGGCACGGTCAAATGGTTGAGGGTGTAGACCGTTGCAAAGAAGGGCGTCGCAAAGTCGTAGTAGCCGTTGCCCGAAAATATCTGTAGGTTTGGATCGAAGGCCATCGCTCGCGCCAAATCCTGCGCGGTGTTGGTCGGAAGGTTACCGTTATGTTTCCAGTCCCACTGCCCGAAGAGGCCGGTGATCGGGCGGTAGATCAGGTCCGTTTGGTAACCCAAGACGTCGCGCATATAATAGTTTCCGGCGCCGACGAAGCTTGCGTCCACCGATGCATCGGTGGCATCGAAATCGGGCCGGTCGCCGATGCGGTCGAGGTTGTAGGACGTAAACCGGGAGTCGAGCCTTCCCGTCATCACGCCGCTATCGCGAAAGAGCTCGGTCGAGTATCGCCAGTACGGAATGCGCAGGTTCGAGAGGCGAATGAAGCGCTCGGAAAGGCCCGTGTATTGATGGAGCTTTGCAACGACATCGGCGTACGTCGCCGGCGAGAGCTTCGCGCCTTGCGCGAGCGCGTTGAGATACTCGTGCATCGCGAAGTCCTCGACCTGCGGAAGGAGCGCTTCGAGGCTCGTGCTTGGTCCAGGCAACGCGTGATGGTACCACGAGGTCGCGGCTTCGGTCGGAAGATAGAGCGGGAAGGCCCAGTCGCCGCCGCCGATTGCCGTTGGCGAAAAATTGATATCCCAGTCGAGCGAAAAGTCGAGGATTGACGACAGCAGCACGACGCCGTTGATGCCGATTCCCTGCTGTTGCAAGGTATTGACCAGCATCGCCGAGCGCGGCGTGCCGTACGACTCGCCGAATAAGAACTTCGGCGAGTCCCAGCGAGAGAACGACGTGATGTAGCGGGATACGAACTGCGCGAAGGCCGTCACGTCGGGGTCGACTCCGAAGAAATCGCTGGGCTTGCCGGGCGCGACGATCCGGCTGAAGCCCGTATCGGGCGCGTCGACGAAGACCAAATCGGTGCGATCGAGCAGCGAGTACTGATTCTCGACGAGGTTGAAGGGAGCATCGTGCGTCGGCGTTCCGTCGCCGACCAGCACGCGCACCGGCCCGAAGGAACCCATCCGCAGCCAGATCGTCGAACTGCCCGGACCGCCGTTATATAAAAACGTAACCGGCCGGGAGCGCGGATCGGCTCCGTCGAGGGTGAACGCCGTATAAAACATCCGGCACGTCACTTCGCCCGCTTTGTCTTGCAATGCGATCGTGCCGGCTCGCGCGCTGTACGGGTACGTCTTGCCGCCGAGCGCAATCGTGTGTTTCGTAACGACGTCGGGCGTGACGCCGCTTGGAGCAGGGCTCGCAGGCGGCGGTCCGTGGCCGGCACCGATCAGCGACGCTGCGACGATCGGGAGCAGGAGGTTACGCATGGGCGAGCACCCGCGCGTACCAGCGTTCCAGATCGGCACGAAATCGCCCAAGCGCTTCGGGATGGAGATAAACCATGTGCCCCGAGTCGTAAAAGCCAAACGTAAGGTTCCGCTGCACCGCGGGAGCCAGATAGAGGTGATTGAGCGCGTAGACCGTCGCAAAAAACGGCGTCGCGAAATCGAAGTAACCGTTCGCTGAGAAGACCTTCATGCTTGGATTGTAGGTCATTGCCTGCGCGAGGTCCGGCGTCACGTTGAGCACCTGAACGTTGATGCCGTGTTTAAAGTTCCACGTCTGGTCGTCGGCGAAAATCAAATCGTAAATTTCCGAGCGGTAGAGCAACGGAGTGTCGTACTTGAGCACCTGCCGCAGATAGTAGTTGCTCATCGAGACGAAAGCCGAGTCGATCGCCGCGTCGGTCGCATCCCAGTCCGGCGCGACCTGCGGGCGGTCGAGCACGTAGGTTTGGAAACGAGAGTCGATTCGACCGACGGAACGGCCGCGCTCGCGGAGCAGCTCGCTTTGAAAGCGATCGTAAGGAATGCGAAGGTTCGAGTTGCGGATGTATTGCTCGGAGAGACCCGTATACCGGTGTAGCTTGGCGACGACGTCATTGTAGCGATCGGGCGCGAGCTGCGAGCCTTCTCCGAGCGCGTCAAGGTACTCGGTCAGCCCAAAGTTCTCAACCTCGGAGATCAATGCGTTGAGCGGCGGTGGGTTATTGAGCGCGCGATGGTACCACGCGGTCGCGGCCTCGGTCGGAAGATAAAGAATGTACGCCCAGTCCCCGCCGCCGATCGGTGCGCCGTCGTTGTAGTCGATGTTCGAATTCAAAAAGGACGAGAGCAGGACGATTCCGTTGAGGCCGATGCCTCGATCCTGGAGGTACTTGGCGAGCACGCTCGAGCGAGTCGTACCGTACGACTCGCCGAAGAGAAAGCGCGGCGAGTTCCACCGGTTGAAGTTGGTGACGTAACGCTGAATGAACTGCCCGAAGGCGGCGGCGTCCTCATCGACGCCCCAGAAGTCCTTGCGGGTTCCAGCGCCGATGAAGCGCCCGTATCCGCTGCCCGGCATGTCGATGAAGACCAGATCGGTCTTGTCGAGCAGGCTGTACTGATTGTCGACGATGCGGTAGGGCGGCGGCCCGGTAAGACCTCCGTCCGCGGTGGCGACGCGGACCGGTCCGAACGATCCCATCCGCAACCACATCGTCGAGCTTCCGGGGCCGCCGTTATAAAGGAACGTCACCGCGCGTTTCGACGGGTCGGCGCCGTCGAGCGTGTAGGCAGTGTAGAAGACCCGTGCCGTCGGCTGATCGTCGATGTTGCGCAGCGTGATCGTGCCGGCGCGTGCCGCGTAAGCCAGCGTTCGGCCATCGAGCGAGATCGTGTGATGGGTCACGGCATCGGGCGTTTGCGCCGGAATAGGCGGTGGCTTCGCTGCCTGCGCAGGCAATGCGAGCACAATGGAAACGAGCAGAACGCGCAAGGCGGTCAGCGGTATCGTTACGGAGTGCAATGCGAAGCCGATTATTGCGGTTAAACCGTGGCTATCCTGCCGCGCGGCCAATCAAAGTTTAGTCAAAGCGGCCCGTAAAGCTCGGACTTGAGCCGCTCGATTGCGCCGGCGATCGAGTTGAGGTACGGCAGCATCAGGCGCTTGATGCGCTCCAAACGCTCTTTGCCTTCCGCCGTGATCGCATAGACCCGCCGCGAGCGTTTCGCCGACGCTTCCCACGAGGCCGTAACGAAGCCGCGCTCCTCGAGCCGGCGCAGCAGTGGATAGATCTTATTGGTATTGACCGCGACGAGATCGCCGCAGAGGGCGTCGATCCGCTGCATCAAGCCGTAACCGTGATCGGACCGCCGTTCGATCAGATGGAGCAACAGCGCGGGAAAGACGGTCTTGCTCTTGATCGGGCCACGAACGACCTCGTCGACGCGATGGGCCATACCGGCTAGGCGTGTACCGCCTCGCTGTGATAAGCGAGCTCGATTTCGTCGGCGTAGCGTCGCTCCACCACGCGCCGTTTGATTTTCATCGAGGGAGAGAGCTCGCCGCCTTCGACGCTGAACTCGTGTGGAACGACGATGACGCGCCGTATCTGCTCGTAGCTCGCCAGGCTCCGCGTCTGCTTGTGCACCTCGTGGGCCAGAAATGCGTGCACGTCCTCCCGCCGCGCGAGCGCGTCGGTCGGCACGTCCTTCGCCAGACCGGGAAACTCCTGACGCACCAGCGGCCAGTTCGGCGAGATCAACGCGATCGGATAGGGACGCCCATTACCGACCACCATCGCGTGCGGAACGAAAATCGAGCGCTTGATGCTCGCTTCGATACGGGCCGGCGAGACCCACTTGCCGGTGCCCGTCTTGAAGATTTCGTTTTTCCGATCGGTGATGCGCAGGAACCCCGCCCCGTCGATCTCGCCGATGTCGCCGGTGTGCAGCCAACCGTCGACGATCGCCGCAGCCGTCGCAGCCGGATCGCGATAGTAGCCCTGCATGACGTTACGTCCGCGCACGACGACCTCTCCATCCTGGGCGATGCGCACCTCCACGCCGGTGATCGGACGTCCGACCGCGCCGTACTCGTTTGACGTCAGACGGCTGACGGAGATGACGGGCGACGTTTCGGTGAGACCATAGCCTTGCATGATCGGAATGCCTAAACCAAGGAACGTCATCGCGCTATCGATGTGAAGCGCGGCGCTGCCGCTGGTGAGGAACCGCACGCGCTCGAGGCCCAGTGCGCGCCGTATTTTGTCCAGCACGAGCCTTTTCGCTACCGCATATTGCAGGGCGAGCATCGGCGCGGCCGCCGATTCGAACGTTTTGGCGAAGGCGTACTTCCGCCCGATGCGAAGCGCCCACGGCACGAGTCTCCCGCGCGCGCCGCCCGCGGCACGCGCTTGTCCTTTGACGCCCGACATCACACGGTCGAAGATACGCGGCACCGCCGTCATCGCGGCCGGACGAACGTCGCGAAGATCGTTGAGCAGCTCGTTAGGATCGTGACAGATGAAATACCGCACCTTTGCGATCAGGTAGATATAGATCAACGTGTGTTCGTAGATGTGGGAATAGGGCAGAACGGAGATCACGTCGCGTCCGGGCTCGATCCCCTCGAAACCGCACGCCAGCGACACTTGCGCGTCGAATCCGAGGTTGTCGTGCGAGAGCATCACCCCTTTTGGCGAGCCCGTCGTACCCGACGTGTAAATCAAGACGGCCAGGTCGTCTGGGACGAGTGTGGCTTCGTAGGCGCTGGGAAACTCCGGATGCTCGGCGCGAATCGCAGCACCGTGCGCTTCAAAGGCAGCGATTCCGCCGGGACCACTCGACTCGAACGCGACGACGCGCGGCGGTGCCGCACCCGACTCTCGAACTCGCTGCGCGGTCGCATCCGAGTCGACGAAGAGGAGCCGCGCCCCGGAATGCTCGAGGATATAGGCGGTATGGTCGAGCGCCTGGGTGGGATAGATCGGCACCACCACGCAACCCGCAAAGAAGGTCGCGAAGTCGGCGACGACCCAGTCAACGCAGTTGTGCGCAATCAGCGCGACGCGATCGCCGGCAACCAAGCCCGCATCGCGGATGGCGCAGGCGACGTTCTCGACGCGTTCGAGCAATCGTCCGCTCGAAGCCGGCGTCCAGGTCCCTGCGACGCGCTCGACCATGACTTCGTCGCGTGGCTCTTTGAGCGCTCGCCGAATTAAGTTCGGAAGCGTTTCTTTCGGAGGAAGCGCGTTGGAAATCACCTGCGGTGAATGCGCTTCCCGCTCGGGGTAGCCCTGTCGTGCGATTCCCTACGGCTGCCGCAGGTAAGGGCGAGCCCGCTCGAGACGACTCTGCGTCATTCCAGCGACGTCGAGCAGCTCGTCGAGCGACGCAAAGGCGCCCTCGCGGCGGCGCAACTCGACGACGCGCTGCGCGACCGCGCGCCCGATTCCCGGTACGGCGGCAAGCTCCGCGGCATCGGACCGGTTGACGTCGACGCTCTCGAGCGACGGCTTTGTCGAACGGCGCTTGGCGTGCCGTTGCGCGGAATGAGAACGCGCCGTCTCACCGGCGAGTGGAACGTAGATTTCGTCACCGTCGGCCGCTCGCTGCGCCAGATTGACCGCACCGGCATCGGCGGTGGCACTCAAACCGCCGGCCAGCGCGACCCCCTGTGCGTTGCGGTCGCCCGGGCGCAGATGATAGAGCCCAGGTCTTTTTACCGCGCCCGCGACGTAGACGACCAGGTCGTCGTCATTTGCCTGCGCTTGCGCGCCGTGACGGTGCCGCCGCCCGGCATCCGTGCCGGTGAAGCTGGATTGCGCCGCCGGTGCCGGCGTCTGGGATTGGACCGCAAGCGGCCGAGCGGGATGCCAAAGCGCAAAGGCGGCGAGACCGAGCGCCGCCGCAGCTAAAGCGATTCGCGTAATCATGGCGCTCTATCACGCGCGGGCGACCGACCGAAAGGGTAGCGTAGCGAGCGACGACCGTGTACGATGCTCCACATGTACGACTTCGCCGCGATCGAGCGGAAGTGGCAGACGCGTTGGCAGCGCGAGCAGCTCTATCACGCGCGCAACGAAAGCGATAAGCCTAAGGCATACCTGATGGAGATGCTGCCGTATGCGTCGGGCGATCTCCACGTCGGTCACGCGAAGAACTACACCTTCGGCGACGCGGTCGCGCGCATGATGCGGATGCTCGGCTACAACGTGCTTCATCCATTGGGCTGGGACGCGTTTGGATTGCCGGCCGAGAACGCGGCGATCGATCGTGGGATCGATCCGGCCGTCTGGACCGCCGAGAACATCCTCAACATGCGGCGGCAAATCCGCCTGCTGGGAACGAGCTACGACTGGTCGCGCGAGATCGCCACCTGCGAGCCGGAGTACTACCGCTGGAACCAATGGCTCTTCTTGCGCCTCTTCGAGCACGGTCTTGCGTACAAGCGCGAAGCGCCGGTGAACTGGTGCCCGCACGACCAGACGGTGCTCGCCAACGAGCAAGTCATCGACGGGCGCTGCTGGCGCTGTTCACATCTCGTCGAACGGCGCAATCTCTCGCAATGGTTCTTGAGGATCACCGCCTACGCCGATCGCCTCTTGAACGATCTCGACAAGTTGACGGGCTGGCCGGAGCGCACGCGCACGATGCAGCGAAACTGGATCGGGCGCAGCGAAGGCGCGAACGTCGCCTTCCGCGTCGACGGTCTCGATGCGGTCATCGAGGTCTTCACGACGCGGCTCGACACGCTCTATGGCGTCACATTTCTCGCCGTCGCACCCGAGCACAAGATCGTCGAATCGCTGCGGCCGCTCGTTTCGCGCGACCATGCCGCCGCCATGGATGCGTTTGCGCAGACTTTGAAGTCGAAGTCGGAACTCGAACGAACGAGCCTGATGGAAAAGCAAGGCATCTTCACCGGCGCCTACGCGATCCATCCGCTCTCGCGCGAACGCATCCCGATTTGGCTAACCAATTACGTGCTCGCGGAGTATGGAAGCGGCGCCGTGATGGGAGTTCCGGCGCACGACGAGCGCGATTTCGATTTCGCGAAGCGGCATGGACTGCCCGTCGCGCAAGTCGTCATCTCGCCCGACGAGACAAGCGGCGCGCCGCTGGAGACTCCATTCGTCGAAGACGGACGGTTGATCGGCAGCGATGACTTCGACGGAATGTCGAGCCAACGCGCGCGCGAAGCAATCGCGCAACGTCTGGCCGGCATCGGCGCAGGCAAAGAGAGCGTGAGCTACAAGCTGCGCGATTGGCTGATCTCGCGGCAGCGCTATTGGGGGACTCCGATTCCGATCGTCTACTGCGGCGTATGCGGCGAGGTTCCGGTGCCCGACGAGCAGCTCCCGATTCTTCTGCCACCGCACGAACGGATTACGGGAGAGGCGTCACCGCTCGCCTCGATTCCGGAGTTCATCAATACCAGCTGCCCGCGGTGCGGAGGTCCGGCGCGGCGCGAAAGCGACACGATGGACACCTTCTTCGAATCGTCGTGGTATTATTTGCGCTACCTCGACCCGCACAACGACCGGTTGCCGTGGGATCCGCAACGCGCCGGTTTCTGGATGAACGTCGACCAGTACATCGGCGGGGCGGAACATACCGTGCTGCACCTGCTCTACTCACGCTTCTTCTACAAGTTTTTTCACGATCGCGGATGGGTAAGCGGCACCGACGAGCCGTTCGAGCATCTCTTTCATCAGGGCTTGCTGCTGCGCGATGGCGAGAAGATGTCGAAATCCCGCGGAAACGTCGTCGCTATCGACGAGACGGCGCAAACCAACGGCGTCGACGCGATGCGCCTCTTTCTGCTTTACGTGACGCCGCCCGAGGAGACGAGCAACTGGGCGGACGAGGGCATCACCGGACGCGTGCGGCTGCTCAATAGAATCTGGCGCGCCTGCGAACCACACCTCGAGAACGCGCGCGACGGTCGAAACGGTTTGCCCGAGGCCCGCACGATCGAAGAAAAGGCCCTGCTTCGAGCCGTGCACGTCGTTGCGAAGTCGGCGATCGACGAGACGGTCGCTCGTCGCTTTCACTACAACACGACGATCGCCAAGATCGACGAGCTCGTCAACGCGATGACGGCAGCCGCGACGGCCCCGGCCTCTCCGGTCCTGCTCTACGCCGTTGCCTCGCTGCCGATTCTCATCGCGCCGTTTGCGCCCCACATTGCCGAAGAACTCTGGGAGCGACTCGGGCATCAGCGGTCGGTGCACCTCGAGCGCTACCTCGAGCCGGACGAACGCGCGCTGGCGGTCGAAGAGGTCACCCTCGTGGTACAGGTAAACGGTAAAGTTCGGGCTCGAATTGCAGCGGCCGCCGGTGTGAGCGAGGACGAAGCGTTGGCGCTCGCGCTCGCCGACCCGAACGTTCGAGCGTACCTTGACGGCAAAGAGCTTCGCAAGCACGTCTACGTCGCCGGAAAACTCCTCAACTTGGTGGCTGCATGAACGAATCGCAAGATCGAACGACCGATGTCTGCATCGTCGGCGGCGGCCCCTGCGGCATGATGCTGGGCGTCCTGCTGGCTCGCGCCGGCGTTGACGTAACCGTGCTCGAAAAATACCCCGACTTCTTCCGTGACTTTCGCGGCGACACGGTTCATCCGTCGACCCTGGAGTTGCTCCACGAGCTCGGCTGGCTCGATGAGTTTCTCGCCCTCCCGCACGACGAGTTTCAGAGCGCTAGCGCAAATATCGCGGGCGAGTCGGTCAAGATCGCCGATCTGTCGCATCTAAGGACGCGCTGCAAATTCGTCGCTTTGATGCCGCAATGGGACTTCCTGAACTTTCTCGCGGAGCGCGGCAAACGGTACCCGACCTTCCATCTGATGATGAAGGCCGAAGGCGCCGGCCTCATCGAAGACGCGGGGCGCGTTACCGGCGTACGTGCCCGCACTCCGAACGGCGAGATCGAGATCGCGGCAAAGCTCGTCGTCGGGGCCGACGGACGCCACTCGACGATTCGCGATCTCGCGGGCTTCACCGTGGAAGATCTCGGCGCGCCGATGGACGTCTTGTGGATGCGCATTCCGAAGCACCCCAAAGATTCGACGCAGCAGCTCGGTTGGGTAAGAACGGGTCATTTCGTCGTACTGCTCAATCGCGGCGACTACTGGCAGTGCGCGTATCTCATCGCCAAGGGCTCGTTCGCGCAACTGCAAGCCCAGGGAATCGGCGCGCTGCAGCGCGGGCTCGCCGAGACCGTGCCGATGCTGAGCGATCGCGTCGGCACGCTCGACGATTGGTCGAAGGTGGCTGTTTTGGACGTCCGCGTCGACCGGCTCGCGTGCTGGCATCGGATCGGCCTGCTCTGCATCGGCGATGCGGCGCACGCGATGTCGCCGATCGGCGGGATCGGCATCAATCTCGCGATCCAAGACGCGGTCGCCACCGCGAATATTCTTGCAACGTCGCTGCGCGACGGCGCGACGCCAAGCGAATCCGACTTGCAGCGCGTCCAAGATCGCCGGATGTTTCCCACCAAGGTGACGCAGGCGTTTCAAACCTTCGTGCAGGATCGCGCGATCGGTCCGCTGCTGCAAGGAGCGCCGGTTACGGGACCGCCGCTCGCAGCTCGCTTAGTCGACGAGCTTCCGTTTCTCCGACGGCTCCCCGCGCGGCTGATCGGCATCGGCGTCCGCCCCGAGCACGTTCACACCCGCGACGCCTTTGCAAGCTGACGGCCGGGAGACGCCGATCTCTGACTGGGCCATTCGTACAGAACGTCCGGTTCGCGCTCTTCGTTGCCCGAACCATCGGTGACCCGCACGAGCGCAAAGCCGTGCCGTTCATAAAATTTTCGTGCGCCGACGTTCCTCTGAAAAACCCACAGCTTGAGAGAGCCGGTTGCCCGCATAGCACGCTCCAGCAACGCCGAGCCAATGCCACGCCGTTGATGTCCCGGATGAACGTATAGATGATCGAGCCAGTCAGCTCTAAATGAAGCGTACGCGATAATCGCGCGTTCATATTCCGCGACGAGTACGTAAGAGCTCTTGAAAACAGTTGCAAAGAAGACGAGCGCATCTTCAACCGTGTGGAGCACCGGTAAATACGGCATCGAGACCTCTCGGACGAGGAAATGCAGACGCGTCACCGATTCGACGTCATCCTCACGAGCCGAGCGAATCGTCATCGTCTAGCCGTCTTCGCGGGCAATCATCGCCGCGTAAATCTCTCTCACGCGGGTCAACGTGTCGATCTCCTCGGGCGGTTTGTCGTCGCGGATTCTGACGATGCGCGGGAAGCGCAGCGAGAAACCGCTTTCGTGCAAATCGCTCTCTTGAATAACGTCGAACGCAACCTCGAGCACGATCTTCGGCTGGACCGGAATTTCCCATGCGCGCGCCTTCTCGCGCTGGTGTTCGGACGAAAGGCGATGGTTTAAGAACCATGGAGTGAGCTCGGCGATCTCGGCGTCGGTCAGGCCGGAATAGGCTTTTCCTATCGTCCGTAGAGTGCCGTCGTCCCCGCGCACCGCGAACGTATAATCAGAAAGAACGTCGGCGCGCTTTCCGTGGCCCCATTCGACCGCGACGACCACAACGTCGAGCGTCGAGAGCTCACGCTTGAGCTTGAGCCACCATTTCCCGCGCCGGCCGGGCGCATAGGGCGCGTCGGCGCGCTTGAGCATCAAGCCTTCGTTTCCGCGCGCTCGAGCGGCTTCAAAACGCTCGTTCACTTCCGCAGCGGCTGCCTCACCGATAGTTTCAAAGGGTGCATGCACGAGACGCGCGTTCGAACTAAAGAGACCGGCAAGCCGCTCTTGGCGCGTCGCCAGCGGTTCGTCGAGCAGCAGCTCGTCGCCGATCGCCAACAGGTCGAATATCATATATGCGATCGGAACGTCGCGAAGAAGTGCTTGGTCGAGAATCTTGCGCTGCAACCGCGCCTGCAGAGATCGAAAGGGCAGTACGCGCCCGTCACGCATCGCGACGACCTCGCCGTCGAGGATCGCGTTGCCGGGTAGCGATGCGAGCGCACGCGCAATTTCCGGATACGACTCGGTCACGTCATTGAGCCGGCGCGAGAATATTCGCACCGTTCCGTCGCGCACGTGCGCTTGCGCCCGAATGCCGTCGTACTTGTCTTCGACGTGCCAAACGGCGCCGGACAGCTCCTGATACGCCTCACCGTATGCAACGGGCGTTGCAAGCATGAATCCAAACGGTGCGCCGTACTCGACCCTCAGCTCGCTCAGCGTCCCGTGCTTTGCGGCGAGCGCGACGGCACCGACGTCGCCGGAGGCCATCGCACCCCGCCGTACCGCCTCCGAATCGGCGCCGAAGGCACTCGCGATCGCTTCGAGCACCAATCCCTCACGCAGTCCGACTCGTAAATCACCGGTTACGATCTTGACCACGTACGTCGCGACGAGCGGATCCTCGCACGCGCGCAAGACGCGCTCGAGAACCGCTTCGCGCCGCCGGCCCGCGCGTTTTCCAGATGCAGCGGCGATCTCGCCAAAAAATACGTCCAGCGATGCGGGCGTTAGCCGGTCGCGAAAGAGCATCGCATCGTGCACAGGCGCGACCAGCGGGCCGAGCGCAGTGCCAAGATCGCCGGTCGCGCGATAGCTGCGTCCGAGCGCCGCATCGTCGAATCCCCAGACGCGCCGCGCCGTTTCGACGATCGTCCTGCCGCCGATCGAGAGGGTTCGGTGATCGCGCGCCGCAAACGGGCCGCCGCTAAAGAATCGGACAGCCGCAAGCAGATCGGCGTCGTCGAGCGTCCGCAAATACTCGGCAAGCAGCGCGATCTTTTCGAGTTTCGCCGAAACCGCTACGATGCGCTCGGCGGTCGCGGCAAAGCGCTCCATCGCGCGAAGTTACTGCGCGGGAGCGAGATGCTCGAAGTAATCGTAGGTCGCTCGAATTCCGTCACCGAGTGACGTCGACGGGGTCCAACCGAGCTCCGCGCGGGCGCGCGCCGCATCGAACTGCGCGTCGCGCGCGTCGCCGGGACGGCGTGAAGCATGCTCGATCGGCGCTTCGAAACCGCTGATCGAAACCAACGCGCGGTAGATCTCATTGACGCTCGTCTTGATGCCGGTGCCGATTACGTAGGCTTCGCCGGCACCGCGCTCCAGCGCCGCCACGTTGGCTCTTGCAACGTCCGACACAAAGACGTAATCGCGCGTCTGTTCGCCGTCCCAATCGATGCGCACCGGCTGCTGCGTGAGAAACTTTCCGATGAAGATTGAAATAACGCCGGCCTCGCCGTTGGGATCCTGACGCGGCCCATAGACGTTTCCATACCGCAGCGCGGTAAAATCGAGTCGCCGGTCATCACGGTAGAATTTCAGGTAGTGCTCGCCTACCATTTTGGTAATGCCGTAGGGCGAGCTCGGGCGCTGCGGCGTCGCGTCCGTGATCGGGAGACGCTCCGGCGTGCCGAAGGTCGCGCCGCTCGACGCATAGATCACTTTGCGGGCACCGCTGCGGCTGGCGTTCTCGAGAACGTTAAGCAGCCCGATGACGTTCACCTGAGCGTCGTAAATGGGATCGCGAGCCGAGATCGCAACGGAGTGCTGCGCTGCGTGGTGGCTAACGATCTCCGGCTTAAACTCTGTGAAGATGCGGCCGATGCCCTCGTCGCGGACGTCCATCTGGACGAACGAGACATCCTTGCGCACGTTGGCACGCCGGCCTCCGCCGTGCTCCCAGAGCGAGTCGATGACGAGCAACTCGTGGCCTTGCGCAGCATACGCATCGGCGATGTGAGATCCGATGAAGCCCGCCCCACCAGTGACAATGATCCGCACGG
Source organism: Candidatus Cybelea sp. (assembly GCA_049578945.1). Classification (GTDB taxonomy): domain Bacteria; phylum Vulcanimicrobiota; class Vulcanimicrobiia; order Vulcanimicrobiales; family Vulcanimicrobiaceae; genus Cybelea. The sequence goes on from JBAUMX010000218.1 coordinate 13,017, forward strand.
CTCTTCCCTTTCTTACTCTAAGTGTGGACGACTGACCGGCTCGTCGCAGGAGAGCGACGATGCCCTCAGCCTTGCTTCTCTGCTCGATGGCGGCAGTACTCGGAACGCTCGCCGTAACGCCGGTAGGGCCCGATATTCGTCTCCGCGCCGCCGCCGGCTTCGCCGCGTTTGGCGTTGCGGCGGCTTGGGGCCGCTGGCCTCTGCAGCTTCTGGGGCTGGCCGGAATCGTGCTCGCGGCGAGCGGGGCTAACGCCGAGTTGCACCAGCGCGCAACGCCGCTCGTCGCCGAAGCTCGCACGGCTCGATATGGCGCTACGGTCCTGGAAGCGACGAGTGCCGCCGACGGTTCGACCAGTGTAACGCTCGCGCTCGAAAACGGCTTGCGTGTCCTTGCGCGCGTGCGAGGTTCGCCGCCGCCGGTCGGCGACCGCGCGCTCGTGCGTGGGCGGCTCGAACCCTTCGACGAAGCCCGCAATCCGGGCGAGCCGAGCGAACGCGAGATCGAGCGCGAACGCGGGTTCGACGGGCGGCTTGACGGCGCGCAGATACTTTCGTCGCGCGCGCAGACCGAAGGCGATCTCACCACACGGCTGGCCCGGGCGCACGCCTGGGCGTACGAACGGTTGGGCGATCGTCTCGGCGAGCCCGACGCTTCGGTCGTCGCGGGAGAGCTCTGGGGAGAACGCTCGGCGCTCTCTCCGGCTTTGCGCAGTGAGTTTCAGGAGACGGGAACCGTTCACGTCTTGGTTACGGCCGGCTTGCACCTCGGTGCAGTCGCTGCGCTCTGCCTCGCGCTGCTCACGGTCGTGTCGCTTCCGCGTTGGCTCGCCTGCCTCGCAGCGATCGCGCTCGTTTGGGGATTCGTTTGGTGGAGCGGCGCGCAGCTGCCGGCGGTGCGCGCTGCGACGATGGCGACCTCTGCGGTCGCAGCCCGCGCATGCGGTCGCGCGACGTTTTCGTGGAACGCGCTTGCAATCGCCGCACTGATCGTGACCTTCGCGCGCCCCGCGAGCGTTGTAACGCTTTCCTTTGCGCTCTCATTCTCGTGCGTTGGAGCGATTTTTACGTGCGCCGGGCCGCTGGAGCGGTGGCTGGAGACGCGAATCGAACTGCCGGAGCGCGTCCGCGAGGCGCTGATCCTTTCGCTGGCGACGCAGATCGGAGTCTGGCCGCTGGGGGCGGCGGCGTTTCTGCAGTTCACGCCATACGCGCTGCCCGCGAACTTCGCCGTCGTACCGTGCGTTGCGGTGACGATGGCGCTCGGCGCCATGCAGCTGCTGTTGACATGGTGCGCTCCGCTGGCGCAAGCCTGCGCGAACCTCAACTCGTGGTTGCTCGCGTGGATGCTGTCGGTCGTCCAGACGATCGGCGCGCTTCCCGGCGCGGCGATACCGATGACGCCGGCGCCGGCGTGGTGCATCGCGAGTTACGACGCCGCGCTAATG
>JBAUMX010000219.1:0-26139 GCA_049578945.1 Candidatus Cybelea sp.
GTTCACAAGGGCCGACGCGCCACCGCGAACGGCCGCCACAAGACGAAAAGATAAAGCAGAGGGGTAGCGCACTCGCGCTACCCCCTATCAATCTGCCGTTCACCGGAGCGTAGAACTAACGCTACGATTCCGGCCCTCTCTCACGGTGGTTTCGGCATTGCTGCCGTCCTGAACCCGAGAGGCCGATTCTAACAAAATCAAGTGCCCGGATTCAATATCCCCGGCAGAAATAACCAGCCGCAGAGCAAAAACAGGGACCAATTGACTAGGTGAGAGGCCCAACAGTACGGGCATTCCCGGCGAGTTATGAAGAGCAGCGAATAGGCCAGATACGCCGACGCCGCTGCGGCGGCGACCGTCGCGATTATCAGCGCAATCTGCTCGATAGGACGCTGGGCGAACCAGACGGCGAATGCGAGCGCCGTATAATAAAGCGCTCCCAGCAACGAGTTAGGAACGCCGAAGAGGTGCGCCCTCGGCGTCTGCACGACGCTGGGAGCGGTCAGCTCGCCGCGCGCGGCGCGCCGGGTCTTGTCAAGCATGAAAAGCGAGGCGTAGAGCCCAACACCGCACAGCAACGTAATGACCACCCTGATTTCCATCGCTTGAAGCATCTTCTTCGCAGGGGCGCTGCCCTGGCGCTGCTGGTAGGCTCGTTCCTGCTTGCCTACCTCGTGATCCGGCATCAGCCGCGGGTAGCCCACGAAATTCGAACGATCGGTCCGCTCGCCTATCCGCTCGCCGTTGCGGTCTTTGTGGTCGTCGCCTCAGCGCCGTTTTCGGTGACCGATGCCCTTGCCATTATGAACGGCGCCATCTTCGGCCCCGTCAGAGGAACCCTGGTCGACATCTTCGGATTGATCGGCGCTGCGTTGCTCGGCTACTGGATCAACCGGAACGCCACCCAGCTCTGGCGCCTCGAAGAGTATTTGCATCGGCTCCCGGCGTGGGTGAAGCGGTTTCCGGTCGGTTCTCCAGCATTCTTGCTCTCGGTTCGCATCATTCCAGGCTTCGGTGGAACCGTCGCGACGGCGAGCGCTGCGGCCTTTCGCGTCCCGATTTGGGTTCACGTCTGGACGATGTGCGCGATCGCCATTCCAATCTGCGCCGTTCTGACGATCTTCGGTGACCGCGTCACGGTTGCGTTGCACGGTTACGAAGCACGAGCGCGCCACTACGCTCGCCATTACTGCGAGACGCACCGCTGTTTGCACTTTCGCCTCCACCGCGTCGAAGTGGCGACGCCGCCGCCGCCGCGGTGACGTCGCCGGCGCTCATCGCCGATTCGACGGCATTCGACCGGCTTTGCGTTCGCGTCGCCGATGCCGACCGGGTTGGCCTCGATACCGAGTTTCACGCGGAGCGTACCTACTCGCCGCGCCTGATGGTCGTGCAGCTCGCTTTCGACGACGGCGCTGCGATCGTCGACGCCTTGGCGCTCCGGGATTTACGGCCGCTCGCGCTCGCGCTTACGCGCACGACCGTCGTCGGCCACGCGCTCTCGGCTGATTTGAAGATCTTTGCCGATCGCTACGAGCTCGTGCCGCCGCGCGTTTTTGATACGCAGATTGCCGCGGCGTTTCTCGGCTACGGGATGCAGGTCTCGCTCGCGGACTTAGTTCGCGGCGTGCGGGGAGTGCGGCTTGCCAAATCGCAGACCGTAAGCGATTGGTCGGCGCGTCCATTCTCCGAACGCCAGATCGAGTATCTCGTCGGGGACGTCGCGCACCTGCTGCCGCTCTACGACGTGCTGCGTCCGCGTTTGGAGGAGCGCGGCCGGTACGAATGGGTCTATGAGGAGTGCGCCGAGCTCGGCGACATCGAGCGTTACCGTATGGACGAGCGGCGCGCCTATCTGCGCATCCCCGGAGCCATGCGAATGAACCGGCGCGAGCTCGGCATTCTCAACGAGGTTGTGAAGCTGCGCGACCGCGTAGCACGGGATCGCGATCTTCCGGTGCGTTACGTGCTGCCCGACGACGTCGTCGCCGGACTCGCGACGCTGCGCCCCGCACAGCTCGAAGACTTGGCTCAGCTGCGCCGGCTCGACGGCGGCATGAAACGTCAGCTCGGTCCGGCGATTCTTCAAGCCGTTGCGCGAGGAGAAGCGCTCGACGACGCGGATCTGCCGCAACGCCCGAGCCGGCCTGCCGCTCCGGCGCGTGACGCGCTGGTCTCTTTCCTCGGTGCGGCAATTGCCGAAATAGCCCGCGACGCCTCGCTTCCGCCCAGCCTGCTCGTCCCGCGCGCCGCGCTCGAACGTTTAGCGCGCGAAATCCCGCGGGATCGCGCCAGCTTCGAGCACGCGCTCGCACTGCAGCCGTGGCGGCTCGGATTGGTCGCGGAGCCGCTTTGGCGCCTGCTCTCCGGCGAGGCGGCGCTCAAAATCGAAGGCTACGCACAGGGCGATCCCAAAGTACGGCTGTCCGATGAAGCAACATCCGAATAGCTTCGAAGCGCTCGATACGCTGCGAGTAGGAGATCGCGCCTACCAATATTTCCGGCTAGACGCGCTAGAACGATCCGGCGTTGCGAAGCTCGCGCAGATGCCGTTCTCGCTCAAGATTCTGCTCGAGAACCTGCTGCGCTTCGAAGATGGCCGGGTCGTGAAACGCGAGGACATCGAGTCGCTCGCAAACTGGAGCCGGCACGCAAAGGGCGAACGCGAAATTGCGTTTACGCCGGCGCGCGTCCTGCTCCAAGATTTCACCGGCGTTCCCTGTATCGTCGATTTGGCGGCGATGCGCGACGCGATGGCCGCCATGGGCGGCGATCCGAAGACGATCAATCCACTGCAGCCGGTCGAACTCGTGATCGATCATTCGGTGCAGGCGGATTACTTTGGATCCAACGACGCGCTCGCGCGCAATACCGATCTCGAGTTCGAGCGCAATCGGGAACGGTACGCGTTTCTCAAGTGGGGGCAAGAAGTGCTCTCCGGTCTGCGAGTCGTTCCTCCGGGAACGGGAATCGTTCATCAAGTCAACATCGAGTATCTCGCGCGCGTCACCTTCGGTGCCGGGGAGCCCCGCGCGGAATCGGTTCTCGCGTATCCCGATACTGCTGTCGGAACGGATTCGCACACGACGATGGTCAACGGACTCGGCGTGCTGGCATGGGGCGTCGGCGGCATCGAGGCAGAGGCCGCGATGCTCGGGCAGTCCGTGACCATGCTGATCCCCGAGGTGATCGGTTTTCGACTCGACGGCAGCTTACGCGAAGGGGTGACGGCGACCGATCTCGTGCTGACCGTTGCGCAAATGCTTCGCCGTAAAGGTGTCGTCGGAAAATTCGTCGAGTTCTACGGCAAAGGTCTATCGGCGCTGCCGGTGGTCGATCGCACCACGATCAGCAACATGTCGCCGGAGTTCGGCTCGACCGTCGCGATCTTTCCGATCGACGATCGCACGCTCGAGTATCTCCGGCTGACCGGGCGTTCTGCGGATCAGATCGCGCTGGTCGAAGCTTATGCCAAAGCGCAGGGACTCTTTCGCACCGATGCGTCGCCGGAACCCGAGTTTGCCGATTCGCTCGCGCTCGATCTCTCGACCGTCGAACCGAGCCTTGCTGGGCCGCGCCGTCCGCAGGACCGCGTATCGCTGGCGGAGGTCAAGCGCTCGTTCGAGAGTGCGCTGACCGAGTGGGTTGCTGCGCGCGATCGAGCCAACGGCGCGGTCTCGCGCTTCGAGAACGAGGGCGGTGGCGGAACGGCGACGATCGCCCCGCCGGCCACCACCACGCGTTCGATCGACGATCTCGATGACGGCTCGGTTGTGATCGCCGCAATTACGAGCTGCACGAACACCTCGAATCCATCGGTTCTGGTCGGCGCCGGCCTGCTCGCGCGCAACGCGCTCGGACGCGGCCTTCGAACTAAATCGTGGGTGAAGACGTCGCTCGCGCCCGGCTCAAAAGTCGTTACCGATTATTTGGCAAAAGCGGGGCTGCAAGAGTATCTCGACCGGCTCGGCTTCAACCTCGTCGGATACGGCTGCACGACGTGCATTGGGAACTCGGGTCCGTTGCCCAGCGACGTCGCCGAAGCGGTAGCCGACTCCGATTTGGCGGTAGCTGCGGTACTTTCGGGCAACCGAAACTTTGAAGGGCGTATCCATCCTCAGGTTCGCGCGAACTATCTCGCCTCGCCGCCGCTGGTCGTTGCGTACGCGCTGGCCGGACGTATCGACGTGGACTTAACGAGCGAGCCGCTCGGCGTCGGGAGCGACGGCAAGGCCGTCTTTCTTCGAGAAATCTGGCCCAGCGACGACGAGATCGCCGCGACGATCGCCGCCTGCATCAACAACGAGATGTTCGAGCGGGAATACGCCGAGGTCTTCAAAGGCGACGCGAATTGGAGCGGCTTGAACGTCGCGGCAAGCGATCTCTACGCCTGGGATCCGAAATCCGAGTACGTCAAGAAGCCGCCGTACTTCGACGGATTGCCCGCGCAACCGGTTCCGCTGCGGGACGTGCGCGGCGCGCGCGCGATTGCGGTTTTGGGTGACTCGGTTACCACCGACCACATTTCGCCGGCGGGCAGCATTGCGAGGAACAGCCCGGCCGGCAAATACTTGATGGAGCACGGAATCGAGCCGCGCGATTTCAACTCCTACGGCGCGCGCCGAGGTAACCACGAAGTAATGGCGCGCGGGACGTTCGCAAACGTTCGATTGCGCAACGCGCTCGTGCCGGGCGTAGAGGGCGGCGTCACGCGGTATCTGCCGAGCAACGAGCAGCTTTCGATATACGATGCGTCGCGAAAGTACGCAGCCGACGGGACCCCGCTGATCGTGCTGGCCGGCAAAGAGTACGGCTCGGGCTCTTCGCGCGACTGGGCCGCCAAAGGTCCTTATCTGCTCGGCGTCAGAGCAGTCATCGCCGAATCGTTCGAACGAATTCACCGCAGCAACCTGATCGGCATGGGCGTGCTGCCCCTGGAATATCTCGAGGGCGCCGACCGCTCGACCTACGGTTTGGAAGGCGAAGAGATCTTCGACGTCACCGGCTTTGCGGAGGGCCTCAAACATCGCATGCGTCTGAGCGTAAAAGCCACGGATCCGCGCAGCGCCAGGTCGATCGAGTTCGACGTTCGTTTGCGGATCGATACGCCGAACGAAGCCGAGTATTATCGTCACGGCGGCATCCTGCAATACGTTTTGCGCCAGCTCATCGCAGCATCTCAATAACGATGTCATCGTAACGGAGTCGTAGCGTGCAGCGGACCTGTATTCCGGGCATCGCGCTGTGGTCGCGCTGGCAGGCCGACCGCGGGCTTTATTTCAATTCGTGTTTCGTGCAAGGCGACGGCGAGAATCTGCTCGTCGATCCGCTGCCGCTCGAGGAAGGCGATGTGCAGGAGATTCTTTCGCGCGGCGGCGCAGACTTAATCGTCATCACGAATCGCGATCACGAACGAGCCGCTGCTGCCGCAAGCGAACGCTTCGGTGCGCGAGTCGCGGCGAGCGAGCCCGATGCGCGCGAGATGTCGGTTCGAGTCGACCGCGTTCTTTGCGACGGCGATGCGGCCGGCGGTGCAACGGTCATCGCGCTCGACGGCCTTAAGACCGCGGGCGAGTTTGCGTTGTACCTGCCGCAGAATCAAACGGTCATCGTCGGCGACGCGCTCTGGGGAGATCCGGCCGGCTCACTGCGAATGATGCCCGGCGAGAAGCTGATCGACCCGGCGCGCGCGGCGCGCTCGCTCTGCAAGCTGCGAGCCGTCCGTCCACGCCACATCCTGCTCGGCGACGGCGCGCCGATCTTCGAGCGCGCCTACGAAGCGATCAACGAGTGCCTCGAACAGCGTGCTCGAGTCAACGTCGTCAACCTCGACGAGCTTCCGTTTCGCTTCTCGACCGGACCCGCGAACTACACCGTGGACTTGGCGGAGGTCGGCTTCCGTCTCGGCGCGGAGAAGCTCGGCTATTGGGCGACGCGGCTCGAGCCGGGTGCGGAGTTTTGTCCGACCCACTGGCACACCGCCGAGGAAGAGCTTTTCATCGTATGGGATGGTTCGCCCGCGATCGAAGGCCCGCTCGGATCGACGCCGTTGCGCCGGGGAGATCTGATCGCGTTCCCGACGCGCGAGGCCGGTGCGCACAAGCTGGTCAACCGCAGCGATGCGCCCGCAACCGTCATTTTAATCGCGAACGTTAATCCATACGACGTCTGCTTCTATCCCGATTCCAAAAAACTGCTGGTAGAGAAGACCGATACACTCGTGCGTTCGGAACCGCTTCTCGATTATTACGACGGAGAAGCGTAACTAAAGCTTAACGCGCCCCATTTTGTCGGTGCCGGTTTCGGCGAACCACATATTGCCGTCGGGTCCGGCAGCGATACCGGTCGGGTCAGCGTTAGAATCGAGATTTGCCGAGTACTCGGTGATCGTTCCGTCCTTCGAGATGCGGCCGATTTTGGCGAGACTGTTAACGTTAGACTCGGTAAACCACATCGCCCGGTCGGGGCCCTCGGCTATCTCGGAGAGCAGCTGCGCGGTGATCCCGTGAACGTACTCGGTAACCTGCCCTGCCGTCGTAATGCGGCCGATTATTCCGGGACCGGCGGCGGTAATGCCGCCCGCGCCGGCGTTCTCAGTGAACCACATCGCGCCGTCGGGGCCCAGCGCGACCGAATTGGGCTGCGCAGTGATCCCCTCCGAGTATTCGGTGATCTGCCCGCTCGTCGTGATGCGGCCGATGCGGTTTACGTACGGTTCGGTGAACCATAGCGCACCATCCGATCCCGTCGCGATATCCTCGGTGGATGCCGGTGCCGCGAAAATGGTAACCTTTCCTGAGGTCGTGATCCTTCCAATCGCACCGTTCGACCCCGCCGCCGCGGTAAACCACAACGCCTTGTCGGGGCCGGCGGCCATGTTGTAAGGTTCGGCCCTCGGTACCGGATAGAATTTGAACGCACCCTGAAGCGTCATTCTGACGATTTCGGAGTTGTAGGCGTCGGTCATCCATAGCGCGCCGTCGGAGCCCGCGGTGATGTCGTCAAACTCGATATAGTTGTTGCGGGCGCGAAAGATTTTCATCCGCTTTCCCGACGTTGCCACGGCGACGACTGAATCGCGCCCGTAGTCTTGATCTTCGCCCACGGTAACCCAAAGGTTGCCGGAAGCGGCCACGACCGAATCCGGAAAAGCCTCGGGCGCATATCCGGGAAGGTCGTTGAACTGCGCGATCTTCACGCGTTCGTTGCCGGCCGCAGGAACGGAAGTGCCGCGATCGATACCTCCCGCAGGCGGCACCGCGGTACCATTTTCGGAATCGGAACATCCCGTCGCGGCTGCCGCCGAGCCGGCCAGGATTAGTGCGGCGGCAAACAGCCGGATCATCACCGAGTCACGCAATCCCATACGCGCCTCCCGTCCTAAAAGTGACTCCGATCATTTCTGGCCTGGCCGCGGAATTCACTTGTGGAACCCGATACTTGACACTTCCTGTCATGATTTCGTAGTTTGATCGAGTCGTGAAGGCCGATCGCTTAATTTCGCTACTCCTGCTGCTGCAGTCGCGCCGCCAATGCTCGGCGCGCGTGCTCGCCGAGCGTCTCGAGGTCTCGGAGCGGACGATCTATCGCGACGTCGATGCGCTCGGCGCCGCCGGCGTTCCGGTATATGCGGAGCGCGGTGCGAACGGTGGGATCGTGCTGGCCGACGGTTACCGCCGCGCCTTAACCAACTTCAGCGAAGACGAGATTCGCGCGCTGTTCGTCTCAGGGGCAAGCCCGCTCGCCGACCTTGGGCTCGAGAGCGGCTTCAATCGCGCGCTTGAGAAACTGCACGGTGGTCTGGCTAACGTGCAGCAGCGCGCGGCGGAAAAATCCCGCTCGCGCGTCCACCTCGATACGCGCCGGTGGAACCAGCCCGAGCCGCCGCGAGCCCTGTTGACCGCTCTGCGGCGCGCCGTTTGGGACGACCGCCGCGTACGGATTCGCTACGAAGATCGCAATAAATCGGCTTCCACGCGGGTCGTCGATCCGCTTGGCTTAGTCTCAAAGGCAGGTGTCTGGTATTTGGTAGCCCGCCATTGCCAGGAACTCCGGAGTTTCCGCGTCGAGCGGATTCGCAGCGCTGACGAGCTGGCCGAGCACTTCGAACGACCGCAGGAGTTCGATCTCGAGCGCTACTGGAGCGAATCGGCGACGCGCTTCGCGCAAGCCTCGCGCGATGCCGACTGCGTCGTCTCACTTTGCGCGCGCAGCGACGCTCTCGATCGCATCACGGCCTACTGGCCTGCCGAGATCGTATCGCTCCGTAAGCGTGATGCGATCGTGCGGGTGACCTTTCCGGGGTCGGAGGTCGCGGTTTTTCACCTGCTCGCGTGGTCCGACGTCGCGGTGCTGTTGGAGCCCGCCGAGCTGCGCATCGCGGTGATTGCGGCAGCCCAGCGCGCTCTGAAGCGCTATACGGCGCGTTAGTTCTGATCTTTGCGCTGATGGATAATGATCGCGTTGCCTTCCGGATCGGCGGCGAATGCCATGAAACAGACCGGCGATTCGGTGACGTCGCTGACAGTCAGGCCGCGACTCCGGAGCTGCTCGACCGCGCCTTTTGCGTCTTCCACTGCAAACATGACGGCACCGCCGCTTTCGCCGCCTTCGGGCTTCCACACGCCGAACGTCGAGCCGTCCGCAAGCGTGAATTCCGCACCGCGCCCTTGGTCGTCGATCTCGGTCGGCTTCATGCCGAGGACGTCGCGATAGAAAGCAATTGCGGCTTTCGGATCCTTAACCAAGTAGGCGGCGATGTCGATTCCTTTGATCATTCTTTCCACTCCTCAAACTGCCGGTTAGTGACGTGGGCACGAGCGTACCAGGTCATATATGACAATCTCTGTCATGAATAGGGACGCGCACCGGTTAGAGTATGGCGCTAGAGCATGACGCGGCGAAAGTCGGCCAGCAGTTCGGCGATGTAGACGAGAAAACGCGCGGCACCGGCGCCGTCAATCACCCGGTGGTCGTAGCTAACGCTGATCGGCAGCATCAAACGCGGGATAAATGTTTTGCCGTCCCAGACCGGCTTGGTCGCGGTTCGGGTCGCGCCGAGGATTGCGACCTCCGGTGCATTGACGATTTGCGTGAAGGCCGTGCCGCCGATTCCTCCGATCGACGAGATCGTGAAGCTGCCGCCCTGCATCTGCGCCAGGGTCAGTTTCCCCTCGCGTGCTTTGCCGGCAAACTCCTGTGCCTCACGGGCGATTTCGATCAAGCCCTTCGCGTCGGCATTCCTGATGACCGGAACGACCAGTCCGCCGGGCGTATCCGCGGCGAAACCGATGTTGTAATAGCGTTTGACGACGAGCTCCTCACCGTCGAGCGAGGCGTTGAACTCCGGAAAGCGCTGCAGCGCCGCGACCGAGGCTCGAATTAAGAACGCGAGCATCGTGAGCTTGGGACCACCCGACTTGGCCTGTTCGGCGTTCACTTCACTACGCAGGGCTTCGATCGAGGTGACGTCGGCCTCGTCGTAGTTCGTGATATGCGGAACTTGCACCCAATTGCGGTGGAGGTTCGGCCCCGAGAGTCTCTTGATGCGGGAAAGGGGACGACGTTCGACCGCCCCGTACTGTGCGAAATCGAGTTTCGGCCAGGCCGGCAAGCCCGGAAACGCGCCATCGCCACCCGCGGTCTGCAGGGCGCCTTTCACAAAGCCCTGCACGTCCTCACGCGTTATGCGTCCGTGCGGGCCGGTGCCACGCAGCCGTTGTAGGTCCACACCCAGCTCGCGCGCAAACCGCCGAATCGACGGCCCGGCATGCACCATGCCGTCACGCGGCGCCGCGGTCGCGGCTTGGACCCGCGTCTCGGCCTTTGGAGCCGGAGTCGTTTCGCCGGGAGCTTTCGGAGTGTCGGGAGCTTTTGGCACCTCGGCAGCTTTGGGCGCCGTGGTCGCGAGCGTCAGTATCGGCGAGCCTTGGGAAACCTTGTCGCCGACCTTTACCTTGACGTCTTGTACGACACCCTCGGCCTCGGCCGGCACTTCCATCGACGCCTTTTCGCTTTCCAGCGTAATCAGCGAATCGTTTTTCTTGACGCGATCGCCCGGTTTCACCAAGACTTCGATCACCGGCACGTCTTTGAAGTCGCCGATATCGGGAACGCGCACTTCGGTTGCCGCAGCAGCGCTTGAAGCGTCGGCCGCCCTCGGGGAGCCGGTGGCTTTTGGTGCCGCCGCCTCGGAGCTGAGCACCAAAATCGGCGAGCCATGCGAGACTTTATCGCCGACCTTCACCTTGACGTCTTGGACGACGCCGTCGCTATCCGCCGGCACCTCCATCGAGGCTTTCTCGCTTTCGAGCGTGATCAACGAGTCGTTCTTCTTGACGCGGTCGCCAGGCTTTACCAAAACCTCGATCACCGGCACCTCTTTGAAATCACCGATATCGGGAACGCGCACCTCGATCTCGCTCATAATTTTCCTCTAGCAGCTTGCGATGGAGGACCTACGTGCTGCCTCGGGGACTCCGACACGAGCGCCATTGACAGGAGGTCAAAATTGTCCTTAGCAGGTGGCGCGAGTGCGGTGTAGCAGGAGCGGAACATGGATGTGGAGCGACGAGCGACCCGAGGCAGCATGTAGGTCATCCGTCGCGAGCTCTCCTCACACCGTGATGGGGTTGGGTTTGTTGGGATCGATCTGATACTTTTTCAGCGCCTTCCCTACGGTCGCGGCCGGAACCGCGCCCTCGTCGGCGAGCGCTCTGAGCGCTGCGATCGTAACGAAGTAGCGATCGACTTCGAAGAACGCGCGCAGCTTTCGCCGGAAGTCGCTTCGTCCATAGCCGTCGGTCCCAAGCGCCGTGTACCTTCGATCGACGAAGGGACGAATTTGCTCGGCAAACGTGCGGATGTAGTCGGTAGCGGCGACGCCGGGTCCGCGTTTACCTTGCAAACATTGCCCGACGTACGAAAGCCGCGGCGTTTCCTCGGGATGCAGCATGTTCCAGCGGCGGGCCGCGACGCCGTCGCGTTGCAGCTCGTTGAAGCTTGGAACGCTCCAGACGTCGGAGTCAACCTTCCATTCGTTTGCGAGCAGATCGGCCGCAGCCTCGACTTCGCGCAGAATTGCGCCCGATCCGAAGAGCTGGACGCATGGCTCTTTTCCGGCCTGCCCCGAGCCGGTCGAAGGGCGCAGAAGATACATTCCGCGCAGAATGCCCTCGCGCGCGTCGGCGGGCATCGCAGGATGCTGATAGTTTTCGTTCAGCAGCGTGATGTAGTAGTAGACGTCTTCCTGCTCGGCGAGCATCCGCCGCACGCCGTCTTGAATGATGACGGCTACCTCATACCCGTAGGTTGGGTCGAAGCTGACGCAGTTTGGCACGAACGAAGCTGCGACCTGACTGCTGCCGTCCTCGTGCTGTAGACCTTCGCCGTTGAGGGTCGTACGGCCGGAGGTCGCACCGAGCAGAAAGCCGCGCGTGCGGCTATCGCCGGCCGCCCACGTGAGGTCGCCGACGCGCTGAAAGCCGAACATCGAGTAAAAGATGTAGAACGGTATCATCGGCAGGTTGTGATTCGAATAGGACGTGCCGGCCGCGATCCACGACGAAATCGCGCCGGCTTCGTTGATGCCTTCCTGTAGGATCTGGCCGAGCTTGTCCTCGCGATACCACATGAGCTGCTCGGCATCTTGAGGATGGTAGAGCTGGCCGACCGACGAGTAGATCCCGAGCTGGCGGAACATCCCTTCCATCCCGAAGGTGCGCGACTCGTCCGCCACGATCGGCACGACTCGCGGTCCGATCTCGGCATCGCGCGCGATCGTGTTGAGGATTCGAACGAAGGACATCGTGGTCGAGATGTGACGATCGCCAGTACCTTGCAGTTGGGGCTCGAATGCAGAGAGCTGCGGAACCGTCAACGAGACCGATCGTTTGCGTCGTTGCGGGACGCTTCCGAGCGCGGCGAGGCGCTCGCGCAGATAACGCATCTCCGGCGCTTCGTCAGATGGCTTAAGGAAGGGAATCTTATCGCCGGCGAGCTCGGCGTCCGAGATCGGCAGCGCAAAGCGATTGCGAAAGACTTGCATCGCCTCGATTTCCATTTTCTTGGCCTGATGCGCGATGTTCTGCGCTTCGCCCGCGTCGCCCATGCCGTACCCTTTGATCGTCTTGGCAAGGACGACCGTCGGTTGGCCGCGGTGCTCGACGGCGGCTTTATAGGCGGCATAGACTTTGATCGAGTCGTGACCGCCTCGCTGCAAGTTCCAGACTTCGTCGTCGGTCCAATCCTCGACGAGCGACTTCGTTTCCGGATACCGACCGAAGAACTCGTCGCGCACGTATCGGCCGTCGCGCGACTTGAACGTCTGATAGTCGCCGTCCACGCATTCGTTCATGAGCTGCACGAGCCGGCCGCTCTTGTCGGAGGCGAGCAGCGGGTCCCAACGGCTTCCCCAGATGACCTTGATGACGTTCCAGCCGGCCCCTTTGAAGACGCCCTCGAGCTCTTGAATAATCTTTCCGTTGCCGCGCACGGGGCCATCGAGGCGCTGCAAGTTCGCATTGACGACCCAGATCAAATCGTCAAGCTTCTCACGTCCCGCCAGCGAGATTGCGCCAAGCGACTCGGGTTCGTCCATCTCGCCGTCGCCGACGAACGCCCAGACCTTTCGTCCGGTCGTATCGAGCAGATTGCGATCGTGAAGGTAGCGCATGAAGCGCGCCTGATAGATCGACATGATCGGCCCGAGTCCCATCGAGACGGTCGGAAACTGCCAAAAGCCAGGCATCAGCCACGGATGCGGGTACGAGGAGAGGCCCTTACCGCCGACTTCCTGGCGAAAGTTCTCGAGCTGTTCCTCGGTGATGCGCCCTTCGAGAAAGGCGCGCGCGTAGACGCCGGGCGAGGAGTGACCTTGGAAGAAGACGAGGTCGCCGCCAAACGCCTCGCTCGGGGCGCGGAAGAAGTGATTGAAGCCGACGTCGTAGAGCGTCGCCGCAGAAGCGAAGCTTGCCACGTGCCCACCGAGCTCCGAGCTGACCTTGTTCGCGCGGACGACCATCGCCAGGGCGTTCCAGCGAACGTAGTGGCGCAATCGCGCCTCGAGCTCGCGATCTCCGGGCATTGGCGGCTGCCGATCGACTGGAATCGTGTTGACGTACGGGGTGGTAACGCCAAGCGAAACGTGGGCGCCGGCCGCCTGCGCCTCGTCGACCAGACGCTCGATGAGCTGGCGGGCGCGCTCGTGGCCCTCCACGGCGAGCACGCCGCGCATGGCGTCGAGCCATTCGCGCGTCTCTTGCGGATCGGGATCGCGCGCCAAATCGCGCACTGAATTGATCATAGAGTTGCGCATCATTCCGCCACAGCAGCCCAATCTCTTACGGCTGGACCGATCCAACACGTCGGCTGGTTGCCTCCAATGGGCTTTGCCCTTTTAATGCGCCCGCCGTAAAAGCGGGCGTTTGCCTATAAAAAAAGGGGCGCAACTTGCCGCTCTATGGAGGCGATGGCGCTTGTGTCACAGCATTATTATTAAGGCTGCTTTTGATTACGGGGAGGTAAGATGAACCCGGTGATCTGCTTGGTTCTGACGTTGGCAGCTATATCGCCGGCCCCAGAGATTACTGGGACGATCGTGGATTACAATGGCAGGCTCGTCTCCGAAGTGGCGATATCGGTCGTCGCACTTTATGCTAATCAGACAATAGAAAAGAGCCTATCGGGGTCGGATGGTTCGTTCCATTTTGCGGGCCTTGCCCCCGGTGCTTACGGTTTGGCAGCCAAAACGGATTCAGGTTGCGCAATATCTGACCCGATCCGTGTGGACATCGGTTTTACCACCGTCGTACACCTTCGATTGATTAAAGGATTGTGCCAAAGCCCGATCGCTATTTTGCCGAAACCGACCGTGAAGGCACTCCTCCAACGAGGCAGCTCGCCGCACCAGCGATGACGGGAGCATAAGTCGTGGCGTCTGGCGTATATCACTCTCCGCGGGAGCTCGCGGGCCGGCGGGCTGAGAGGGCGAGCGTTGATTCGCCGACCGCGATTGACCTGATCCGGGTAATGCCGGCGTAGGGAGGATTGAATGAAGGTTTACATCGGGGGATCCGACCCCTCGGTACGCGTACCGCGGCGCGCAATTGCGCTGACCGATGGCACGATTCATACCGTTTACGACACCAGCGGACCGCACGGCGATCAAGAATGCGTCGTCGACATTCGCGCTGGACTCTTGCCGTTGCGCGCGCCCTGGATCGCCGCGCGAGCCGACACCACCGAACTCGAACAACCGTCGTCGATCTATCGGCGCGGGCGAGACGTGATGAGCGAGCTCGAAAGCGTGCGCTTTCCGGGGCCGCCGAGACCGCGCCGAGCCACGCCGGGTGCGAACGTAACGCAGATGCACTACGCGCGCCGCGGCGAGGTCACGCGTGAGATGGAGTTCGTGGCCCTGCGCGAAGGCGTCGAACCCGAGTTCGTTCGCAGCGAAATCGCGCGCGGCCGCGCGATCCTGCCCTCGAACGTCAACCACCCCGAGAGCGAGCCCATGGTCATCGGGCGCAACTTCCTCGTCAAGATCAACGCCAACATCGGAAACTCAGCCGTCAGCTCGTCGATCGACGAGGAGGTCGAGAAGATGACCTGGGCGACGCGTTGGGGCGCCGACACGGTCATGGATCTCTCGACCGGCAAGAACATCCACGAAACGCGCGAGTGGATTCTGCGCAATTCACCGGTGCCGATCGGCACCGTTCCGATCTATCAGGCGCTCGAGAAGGTCGGTGGTAAGGCAGAGGACCTGACCTGGGAGCTCTTTGCCGATACGTTGATCGAACAGGCAGAACAAGGCGTCGATTACTTTACGATCCACGCGGGCGTGCTGCTGCGCTACGTCCCGCTCACCGCCGGCCGCGTCACCGGCATCGTCTCGCGCGGCGGTTCGATTTTAGCGAAATGGTGTCTGGCGCACCACCGCGAGAACTTCCTTTACGAGCACTTCGAAGAGATCTGCGAGATCATGAAAGCCTACGACGTCGCCTTCTCACTCGGCGACGGGCTGCGCCCCGGCTGCACCGCCGACGCGAACGACGCGGCGCAGTTTGCCGAGCTCGAGACGCTCGGCGAGCTCACCGACATCGCGTGGAAGCACGACGTGCAAGTGATGATCGAGGGCCCAGGCCACGTGCCGATGCACATGATCGAAGTGAACGTACGCAAGCAACTCGAGGTCTGCAAGGAGGCGCCCTTCTATACGCTCGGTCCGCTCGTGACCGACATCGCGCCGGGCTACGATCACATTACCAGCGCCATCGGTGCGGCGATGATCGGTTGGTTCGGGACGGCAATGCTCTGCTACGTAACGCCCAAAGAGCATCTCGGACTCCCGAACAAAAAGGACGTGAAGGACGGCGTCATCGCGTACAAGATCGCTGCGCACGCGGCGGATCTGGCAAAGGGGCATCGCGGCGCGGCGCACTGGGATGACGTGCTCTCGAAGGCGCGCTTCGACTTTCGCTGGGAGGACCAGTTCAATCTCTCGCTCGACCCTGAGACGGCACGCGAGTTTCACGATGAGACGCTTCCGGCGCCGGGAGCGAAGGTCGCCCACTTCTGCTCGATGTGCGGTCCGCACTTCTGCTCGATGAAGATCACACAGGAGGTTCGCGAGTACGCCGAGCGCGGCATGGCCGAGAAGTCGCGCGAGTTCCGCGAACAAGGTGTCGAGGTCTACGTCCCTGCCGCAGCGTCCTCGGTGTCACCCTGACCGTCTGTGCGGTGTTGTTGGACCGCGACGAAACGATCGTGGTCGACGTGCCCTTCAACGGCGATCCGGCTCGGGTTGAGCCGGCGCCGAACGCGCGCGCGCTGATGGACCGCCTGCGCGCGGCCGGGCTGACGCTCGCGGTCGTGAGCAATCAGAGCGGAATCGGGCGCGGGCTCATCACGGCTGACCAAGTGGACGCGGTCAATCGGCGCATCGACGAGCTGCTCGGTCCTTTTGCCGGTTTTTTCGTCTGTCCGCACTCGCCCGAGGACGCGTGTGAATGTCGCAAGCCCAAGCCGAAGTTGATTCTCGATGCGGCACGCGCTCTGGGCGTCGATCCGGCTTGCTGCGTCGTGGTCGGGGACCGCGAAAGCGATGTCGAGGCTGCGCGCAACGCCGGGGCGATCCCCTTGCGCATTGCCGGCCCGGGCGACCTAGAGCGCGCGGTCGAGATCATCCTCAGTCAAATTCCTCAGCGACAAGCGCCCTGAGCGAGGCGTCTAGCGCCGAGTCGAAGGGTTACTGCGGGGAGGTTGCGTCGAGCCAGTAGTCGATGTCTGCGCCGTGCGCCGGAAGCTCGACGGCGAAGGCGCTCTCCGGCAGGTGGACTCGCTTGGAGAGGGCTTGCCACGTGTCGAGCACCCGTACGACGTAGGCTTGCGTTTCATCGAAAGGCGGGATGCCGCCGTATTCGTTGACGGCCCTCGGCCCGGCGTTATAGGCGGCGAAAATTATGCTGTATCGCCTCGTCCCGAATCGCTGAATCAGTCCGCGAAGGTAGCGAGCGGCCCCCGAAAGATTCTGCTTCGGATCGTGCGGATTCACGCCGAGCCCGGCCGCGGTTCCGGGCATTAGCTGCCCGAGCCCAATCGCGCCGGCGGATGAAATCGCGTGAGTCTGCCAACCCGACTCGACCGTAACGATCGCGACGAGCATGTTCGCATCGATGCGCCAGCGCTCGGCATTGACGAGCACGCGCCGCGCAAGATCGCGACTCTGCCAGCCCGGCATCTTCGGATTGATGTGGCGCAGCACGGTTGCGTAGACAGAGATAGCAACCGGACTGGCGGGGACGACACGGTGAGCTGCTGACGCGCGCGCAACGGTCCCAAGCAACGATCCACATAGCAAGATGGCTGTCGCCAGGAGCCTGGCGAGGGTCCTCCGCATATGGGGTGGGTGGGTTCGCGCCTCACTTCGGAGCCGCCTTCCGGGGGAGGGCCACCCCGGCAAGGTCGGTATCGCGGCCGAGCGCTCGCGATCGTCTTCATCCTCTTAGTCGCGCTCTGCGGCATGATTGCCTGGGCGCAATGGTATGCGATTCACGTAAACGTTCCAATGTATCGAGCGCAAAACGCGAACTCCGCAACGCATTAGTGCAACGCTTTGATACTTCTTTGAAGTAACCACGCGCAGGAGTTGCGCTACTCGCGTCGCTAGGGCTTAGACGAGGAGGGCTTTTCGTTGGAGTTGTTTTCGCATGTGCTGCTGATGTCGGTGTTGGTCGCGGTCGACCCCACCGCTTCGCCGCATCCGCCCGCGCCTGCGCCGGCAAAGGCGGTGACGACGCCCTCACCCTCGCCGACCCCGAGGCCTGGACCGCCCTTCGGTAACATGAGTTGGCGCGAGATCGGGCCGGCCGGTTCGGGCGGCCGCGTCGCCGCTGTGGCGGGCTCCGCGACCAACACCAAGCTCTACTACGTCGGCGCCGCCGGCGGCGGTGTTTGGAGATCTACAAACTCGGGCCAAACGTGGGACGCGGTCTTTGAAAAGGAAGGCACGGCTGCGATCGGCGCCGTTACCATCGACCCGACCGACGACAAGACCGTCTGGGTAGGAACCGGCGAAGCGAATCCGCGCAACGACGTCAGTTATGGTGACGGCGTCTACAAGACGACCGACGGCGGCGATACGTGGACGAACGTTGGTCTAAAGGCGTCAAAATATATTTCCCGCATTCTCGTCGATCCGCGCAATCACAACCACGTCATCGTCGGCGCGCTCGGCGATGTTTTTGCCGACAGTTCCGATCGCGGCGTCTACGTCACCGACGACGGCGGCAGGACGTGGAAGCAGACGCTCTCCGTCGGGCCGCAGAGCGGCGCCTCGGACCTCGCGATGAGCGCGCAGAATCCCAACGTCGTCTACGCCGGGATCTGGAAGTTTCAACGCCGCCCGTGGACGTTCGTCAGCGGCGGCCCCGAAGACGGCCTTTACAAGTCGACCGACGGCGGCGAAACGTGGACGAAGCTTGAGGGGCACGGGCTCCCCGCCCCACCGATGGGACGCATCGGTCTTGCGGTCGCGCCGAGCGACGGCAATCGCGTCTACGCGCTCATCGAGTCGAAGGAAGGCATCCTCTGGCGTTCCGACGACGGCGGCGGCAGTTGGAAGATGGTTAGCAATGATTCGCTGATCGACGCGCGTCCGTTCTATTTTTCGCACATTGAGGTCGATCCGAAGAATCCCAATCGCGTCTTCGCCATTTCGTTTGAAGTCATGCTGAGCACCAACGCGGGCGAGACCTTTAAGGCCACCGCCGAGCAAGTGCACTCCGACTTTCACTCAATTTGGATCGCCCCCAACGACCCTTCACGCATCATTCTCGGCGAGGACGGTGGGTACGTGCTCACGCTCGACGGCGGCGAGAATTGGTTCTTCTCGGCGAACCTTCCGATCGGTCAAGCCTATCGCGTGGGGCTCGGAACCGATAATCCGTACACGGCCTGCACCGGCTTGCAAGACAACAACGCTTGGTGCGGCCCCTCGAACTCACTCGACCCGTCCGGAATCCAGAATAAGCACTGGATCAACACGGTTGGCGGCGACGGTACCTGGGCTATCCCCGAGCCGGACGACCCGAATTGGATCTGGTCTGACGCGCAAGACGGTGCGCTCCAAATTTACAATCGCGTCACCCAGGATAGCTGGTCGGCTCAGCCCTATCTGGCGACCGGCAGTCAAACCTGGACGGTCGCGAAAGCCAAGTACCGTTTCAACTGGGAGTCGCCGATTGCGTTTGCGCCGTGGCGCCCTGCGGGCGGCGGCATGATCGGATGGTATGGCGGCAACGTCATATTCCAGACCACCAATCGCGGAAAATCTTGGACCACGATCAGCCCCGATCTAACGCGCAACATCAAGTCGCATCAGAACCCGGCCGGCGGCCCGATTACCAACGACGTTTCGGGCGCCGAGTATACCGATACGATTCTCGATATCGAAGGCTCGCAGCTCAAACGCGGAGAGATCTGGGTCGGCACGGACGACGGTCTGGTGCAACTGACTCGCGACGGAGGAAAGCACTGGACGAACGTAACGCCCTCGGGCGCGCCAGAGTACGGCCGGTTCGCGACCGTCGCCCCGTCGACGCTCGTCGCCGGCACTGCCTATGCGATCAACGACGCGCACGAGATGGGCGACAGCGCTCCCTACGTCTACGTCACCCATGACTACGGCGCGCATTGGACGAAGATCGTCAACGGCTTACCTCTCAACGAATGGGCGCGCTCGGTCCGTCCCGACATTCGCGACCGTAATCTCATCTATCTTGGGACCGAAGAGGGCGTCTGGATTTCGTTCGACGGCGGCGCGAACTGGCAATCGTTCAAGAACGATCTGCCGACCGTCTCCGTTCACGACATTCGGCTGCAGCCGCAATACGACGATCTCGTGATCGCGACGCACGGCCGTTCGGTCTACATCATGGACGACGTCCGTCCGGTGCAGGGGCTACAACAAGCGACCTCGACCGGAACGTGGCTCTTTACGCCGCGCGACGGCTACGAGTGGACGCTTCACGAAAACGATGAAGGGACATACACGAACTACGCGGCCGATAATCCGCCCTTTGGCGTCATGCTCACGTTCTATCAGAAGGAGCCGCAGAAGGGCGCTCCGGCGCTCGACATTCTCGACGCGCACGGGCGCGTGATTCGCAGCGTATCGGGAACCCACAAAATCGGCGGCAAGGACGAACCCTATATCCCGAACAAGGCTGGTCTCAACCGCTATACGTGGGACTTCACCGTCAACGGTCCGGTAAAATGGAAAGGCGGCGCCCTTCCGTTTTTGGATGGGCCGAATAACGGACCCGGCGTCGTTCCAGGCAGTTACGCCGCGCGAATGACGCTCTCGGGCCATACCTACGTCGTACGCTTCAAAGTTGAGCCCGACCCGCGTTCGCAGTTCACGCAGGCCGACTATGAGCGGAGCTTCAACGAGGCGATGCGCCAGATGGCGCACCTTTCTCAACTCAACTCGATTCTCAATAATCTCGATGACGTCAAGAAATCGCTCGACACTGCGCTTGCTGCTTCAAAGAAGGCGAATAACGCCGCGCTGACCACCAAACTCCAAGATGCTTTGACCGCCAGGCAGACGCTCTTCGATTCGCTTGCGACCAACATTCGTGGCGAGGGTACCGAGGACGAGACGAGACTGCATGAAGATGTCCTCGGTGCATTTTTTGCGGCGCAGGGTCTGATCACGCCGATGGTCGAGAACTTCTTGGGGCGTGTCGATGCAGATTACCGCGGCGGAATTGAGCGCTACAACACCTTCGTAACGGGTGTGGTGCCGGGTGTCAACACGGCGTTGCAGCAAGCCGGAATGAAGACGCTGCCCGCCGTCAAATCAGTCAACCCGTAATGCTGCTCGCTCCGTCTATCGTGCTCGCGGCTGCGGCGTTCGCGAACTTGACGTGGCGCTCGATCGGGCCGACGATCGCGGGTGGGCGCGTCGCCGCGGTGGCGGGGACGCCGCAGGACGACCAACTCTACTATCTGGGCACTGCCGGCGGCGGCGTCTGGAAGTCGAGCAACGGCGGTGCGACGTGGGAGCCGGTCTTCGAAAAGGAACCGGTCGCCGCGGTCGGCGCCGTTGCAATCGATCCGACCAACGAGAACGTCGTCTGGGCGGGGACCGGGGAAGCGAACCCGCGCAACGACGTCAGCTATGGAAACGGCCTCTACAAGTCGACCGACGGCGGCAAGACCTGGGGCCGAGTCGGTCTGGCCGGTGTTTGGAGCATCTCGCGGATTGCGATCGATCCGCGCAACCCCCGTCATGTCGTCGTTGGCGCCTTCGGCGATCCGTTTAAGGATTCGACCGCGCGCGGCGTCTACGTTACCTTCGACGGCGGACAGACGTGGAACAAAACGCTCTACCTCACACCCTCGAGCGGCGCGAGCGACATTGCGATGAATCCGCAGGATCCCAACGTCGTCTATGCCGGGATGTGGCACTTCCGGCGCCTGCCGTGGACCTTTACGAGCGGCGGTCCGGACGACGGCCTCTATAAATCGAGCGACGGGGGTAAAACCTGGAAGAAGCTCTCCGGCAACGGGTTGCCTGGCGGCTATACCGGACGCATCGGGTTGGCAATCGCGCCGAGCCGTCCGAATCGCGTCTTCGCCCTGATCGAAGCTAAGGGCGGAATTCTCTGGCGCTCCGACGATGCCGGCGCGCACTGGACGATGGTGAGCGACGACACGCTCGTCGACCAACGCCCCTTTTACTTCACGCACATCGCGGTGGATCCCAAGAATCCTAATCACGTGTACGCCGTCTCCGAGATGCTCTCCGAGAGTAAAGACGGCGGCCGTAAGTTCGACGAGATCGCCAAGGGCGTTCACGTCGACTATCACGCGATTTGGATCGATCCGACCAATTCCAAGCGCATCATCGTCGGTGAAGACGGTGGGTACGCGCTCACCGCCGATCTCGAGCACTGGTCCTTTTCGCGCAACCTTACGATCGGACAGATCTACCACGTCGGACTCTCGGACGAGAATCCTTATCGCGTCTGCGTCGCCTTCCAAGATAACGGCGGCTTTTGCGGTCCGGAGAATTCGCTCGACGGCGAGGGGATTCTCGATCGTCATTGGATCGACGTCGTCGGCGGCGACGGAGAATGGACCGTTCCCGACCCATCCGACCCGCGTTATGTCTGGGCCGATCTCGAGGACGGTGCGGTGACGATCTTCGACCGTACGACCGAAGTCAGCCGCTTCGTCCGGCCCTACGATTCCTTTCCCGGAAGCTTTCTTGGGCCGTTCGATCTCAGCACGGTACCGTACCGCTTCAATTGGGATTCGCCCGTCGCATTCGCGCCCTGGGACGGACACGTAGGCTGGTTCGGCGGTAACGTCGTCTTTCAATCGACCGATCGCGGCGAAACGTGGAACGTCATCAGCCCGGATCTCACGCGGAACATCAAAGCACATCAGGTTCCTTCGGGCGGTCCGCTCGCCAAGGACGTCTCCGGCGCGGAGTACTCAGACACGCTTCTCTATATCGAAGGCTCGGCGATCGACCGCGGCGAGATCTGGGTTGGAACCGACGACGGTTACGCGCAGATGACGCGGGACAGTGGAACCCATTGGCACAACGTTACGCCGCCCGGCACTCCGGAGTACGCCCGAATCGAAGCGACGGCACCGTCGCCGCTCGTACCCGGCACCGCGTATGTCGTTGCCGATGATCATCGGTTGGGCGATTACGCTCCGTACGTCTTCGTCACACACGATTACGGCGCGAACTGGACGAAGATCGTGGAGGGCTTGCCGTCCGATCAGTACGTGCGCACGATTCGTCCGGACACCCACAACTCAAACCTGCTCTACGCGGGCACGGAAGCCGGCTTGTGGGCCTCGTTCGATGGTGGAGCGCACTGGCAGGATTTCAGACTCAACCTTCCCGCGGTATCGGTGCGCGATATTCGAATTCAGCCGCAGTTCGACGATCTCGTAGTGGCGACGCACGGCCGAGACGCCTGGATCATGGATGACCTCGGATCGGTTCAGCAACTCGGCAACGCGCAGCGCGCGGGCACCATGTTCTTCGCGCCGCGCACCGCGTATGAGTATCACTATCACTCGAACGACCTCGGCATCTACACCCGCTTCGCCGGCGAGAACCCGCCCAAAGGCGCGATCGTCGATTTCTATCAAAGCGCGCCGCAGAAGAGCCCGGCGACGCTGCAGGTTCTCGACGCCAACGGACGGCTCATCCGGACGGTTACCGGCACGCATAAGGTGAAGGGCAAACCTGAGCCGTACGTGCCGAACAAAGCCGGCATCAATCGCTATGTGTGGGACTTCACCGAGGATGCGCCGACGAAATGGTACGGTGCGGCGAAGGAAGATTACCAAGGCCCCAAGACCGGGCCGATCGTCGCGCCGGGGACGTACACGTTTCGCCTAACGCTCGGCACCGCGACGCTTCAGCAGAGCGTCGTGGTCAAGCCGGATCCGCGTGACTCGTGGACGGCAACCCAGTATCAGGCCGGTTACGATTACGCGCGCAAATACTCGATCGTCTACGGCAAGATCGACGACGCGCTCAATAACCTCGACGCGATCCGCAAATCTTTGACCAGCGCGAGCGCGCGAGCCAAGAACAATCCTTCGCTCGAGCACGCAATCGCCGTCGCACAGGAGCAGTGGCAGCCGGTCTTCTCGGCCTTCACCGCCGACTACAAGAACGATGAAGATTCGATTCAGCGTTCGGGTTCGCTGCGCGAATCGATTCCTCGGACCGGCTTCCAAGGTCCCCAGCTTCCGCCGACTGCGGCGCAGCTCGACTACGCCAAGCGCTTCGATGCGGCGTACGCCGCGGCGATGGCCGGTTTCAACGCCTACGTCACTTCGCTTGGGCCGCTGCAATCGTCGCTGAAGAGCGCAGGCATTAAGCCGTTGGAAGGAACGACTCCGCTTACGCCTTAGCTCACTCGAAAACGCGTTTGAGAAAGACCTCGTGACGATACGACGAGCTCTTGCCGAAGTGCACGATCGTTACGTCGAGCGACGGCACGATGTAAAGCGCTTGTCCGGCGGATCCGCTCGCATAGATTAAGTCGGTCGGCGCTCCGGGCGCACCGAGCCACCAGCCAAGACCGTACCGCGCGTTGGCGGCCGAACCTTCGAAGCACGGTGACAGCGCGCTGCGCTGCGCGATAACGAAACGTCCGTACGCCAGCCAATCGCGAGCTGAAAGAAAGGCGCCGGTCGGCAACGGATTCGTGCCGTCGGCCAACTTGCGCCAGCTGGCGACGCGCACCTTCGCGCGGTCGAGGACGCGCTCGCGCAAGTATTCGAGCGGCGTGAGTTTTCGCGACGCGAGCTTGCGTGCGAGTACGGCGCCGAAGACCTGCAGCGGAATGCCGCCATAGGTAAAGCGCGTGCCCGGCTCGTCGCGCAGCGCCATCGCGAGCGCCCGATCGTAGGTCGGAACGCTCGCGCCCAGCCCGCCGAAGCCGAAGCCCGCGGTGAGCGAAAGCAGCATTCGCAGCGTGACGCATCGCTTCCATGGATCGTCGCGCCAAGCGGCGACCGTCTCCCCGACCGGCTCGTCGAGTGCGATCAGTCCGTCAGCGCACGCGTAGAGCGCGGCGACGCCCCAGAAACTCTTCGTTCCGCTGTAGAGCGGATGCGGACTCTCGCGTTCTAAGCCGTCGCCGTATGCTTCGACGACTACGTCGCCGCCGCGCGCGACGACGAGCGCGTGCAATCCGTGTTTGTGCGCGTACGCAAGCGCAGGCGAAGGGTCGCGCGCAAGCTCCATGTTTGTCGAACTCCTGAAGGTTTGTTCGGGTGCGGCTGGCAAATGCGCCTGCATGCGGGCCCTCCGACTCCGCTCAGGACAGGTCTACGTTCTTTTGGTTGCGTCTGTCGCCGCGCTGGGTGGCCTGCTCTTCGGATACGACACCGGCGTGATTTCCGGCGCGATACTTTTCATCACGAAAGATTTCGGCCTGGCACCGCACCTGCAGGCGTTCACGATCAGCGTCGTCTTGATCGGCTGCATGGGCGGCTCCGTTGTGGCCGGCAGCGTTGCCGATCGCATCGGCCGGCGCAGGACGCTGCTGATCGCCGGAATCATTTTCTTTTTCGGAGCGATCCTCTCGGCGCTCGCGACAAGTGAGACGGTGCTGCTCGCCGGCCGCTTCGTGGTCGGGCTTGGCATCGGGTTCAGTTCGGTCGTCGCGCCGCTCTACATCTCCGAAGTCGCGCCGGCGCCAACGCGTGGAGCGCTCGTCTCGCTCTACCAATTCGCGATCACGGTCGGCATATTGGCCGCCTACCTCGTCGACTACGCTCTCGCCGGCGGCGAGCAGTGGCGCTGGATGCTGGGGTTGGCCGTCGTCCCGTCGCTCGTCCTGATCGGCGGGATGCTCGTCATGCCCGAGAGTCCGCGCTACCTCTTCAAAATCGGAGTCTCGGACCGCGCGCGCGCCGAGCTTTCGCGGATCTATGACGACCCCGCTGCGATCGAACTCGAGGAGGAGTCGATTCAAGAGAGCCTGCGCGTAAAAAGCGCCGGTTTCGAAGCCTTTGCGCAGCCGGCCATCCGGCGCGCGCTCTTTATCGGCGTCTCGCTCGCCGTGTTGCAGCAGATCACCGGGATCAATACCGTGATCTATTACGGCCCGCAGATCTTCCAGATGGCCGGCATCGCGTCGGCCTCCGCGTCGATTTTGGCCCAATCGCTGGTAGGTACGGTCAACTGCCTCATGACGCTGGTCGCGATCTTCTTCGTCGACCGCATCGGTCGCAAGCCGTTGCTTTACGTTGGTCTCGCCGGCATGTTCGCGGCGCTCGCCGCACTGGCTTTCGCCTTCGCGCATCCGTCTCTCTCGGGATCCTTAGGCTCGATCGCGTTGGGGAGCATGATGGTGTACGTCGGATGCTTTGCGTTCAGCCTCGGGCCGATCGTGTGGATTTTGATTTCGGAGATATTCCCGCTGCAGGTACGCGGCCTAGGGATGTCGATCTCGACGTTCGCTAATTGGGTTGGAAACTTTCTCGTGTCACAGTTCTTTCTTACGATGGTCGTATTGCTGGGGCGCCCGGCGACGTTTGGGACCTACGCGCTGCTGTGTGTCCTGACGATTCTCTTCGTACGGGCGATGGTACCCGAAACCAAGCGAGAGCTGCTGGAACGAATTCGCGTTGCCCGAGCTTAGCGTCGTCATCCCCGTATACAACAACTGGTGGCTGACGTCACGCTGCCTGCGCGAGCTCGAGCGTCTGCGCGGCGCTTCGCTCTCATTCGAGACGATCGTCGTCGACAACGCTTCGAGCGACGAAACGCCCGGAGCCATCGCCGAGTTTCCGTGGGTGCGTTACCTTCGTCACGACTCGAATCGCAATTTCTCCGGCGCCTGCAATGCCGGCGCGCGATTGGCGCAAGCGCCGCTTACGTTTTTTCTCAACAACGATGCGTATCCACTAGGCGATGCCCTCACGCCGCTTGCCCGAGTCTTTGAGCGAGCCCAGGTCGCAATCGCGGGCGGCGCGCTCTTCTTCGAGGACGGCGTTACGCAGGCCGCGGGGCTGGTGATGCTGCGCAACGCGCACTGGCACTACTTCTTCCGCAACTTGCCGGCGACGCTCGAGGCGGTCGAC
>JBAUMX010000220.1:0-31692 GCA_049578945.1 Candidatus Cybelea sp.
GCAGCGGCTGCCGACGGAAAGCGATTGTTGAGATCGCTCTGAATTCCGGAGACGAATGCTGCTTCCGATCCCAGCGGATGCGGATCTGGCGTCGGAACTGGTGCGGGCGCGGACTTCACGCTCAGACCTGAGGCGATCGTAAATGCGACTACTGCCGCGAGACCAACGAATCGTTGAAGGAAGGAAACCCTCATAATGAATCTCCAGAGTTTTGGCTGAGCGATGTATTTTGAGCGCTTCCCGACGCTGTTGGTGCAATAATAGCATAGAAATATTGCATATGCAACTCTTGTACCTCCAACGACCTTGGAAGACTGCGCCGAGCTTGGGATGATCACACCGTAAGGGCCGGGCCGGCTCGTCAGGCCACTTTTGGTTCAGGCGGCCATCGGAAGTTTGATGATGCTCGGATACACTTATCGTAACGTGTTATCTGGAGGCATCAGCAGTGTTCCGCGACCCTGGCATCATTATCGGTCTCATTTTCGTCGGCTTCTTTATGGGCTACTTTTCCATGCGCAAAGTCATGACTGCGCTATCGGCCGGGTAGCGCCGATTCCAAAAGCGATCCCCCCGCAGCACGTATATCGACATACACCGTACGCCGGCCCATTGCAGTAAAAGTGGGAGCGTGCTCCATCCAACGGATGATTTCAATAAGCACTCGTCAACGAAGAGAGTAAAATCGAGTCTCATGACTATGCAAACGTTAAAAACTCTATCGCTCCACCTGTTGTCGCTGGTCCTCGCGGTTGCCTTATCAACGATCACAGCGCTCGCGGGAACAAGCGGAGGCATCGGCGGAAAAATAACCGACGCTAGCACGGGTAAGCCGGTGTCAGGGGCTAGGGTTGTAGTGCATTCAGCGTCGCAAGAGCTTACAACGACGACCGACGCCCGAGGCCATTACATGTTTTTCGCGCTGCAGCCGGACAGCTACAGCATTACGGTTCAAAAAGACGGATATGTCACCCAATCGTCGGGCGGGTATGAGGTCGAGGCGGATCAGACTCAGCTGTACGATTTCAAAATCACGCCTGAACCGCCGGAAGCCGATGCCGCAGCCGGCGGCACCGATCGCCCACCTACGAGGAGGTCTTGATCACGTGGGCTCTTCGACGTTGGAGTTTTGGTTCGAGTTCGCAAGCCCGTATTCTTATATCGCCGCATCCCGGATAGAATCGCTTTGCAATGAAGCACAGGTTCCGTTCAGCTGGAAGGCGTTTGCTCTGGGGCCTGTGTTTGAACTGCAGGGATGGAACACATCGCCCTTCGTGCTGAATCCGTTGCGCGGCAAGTACATGTGGCGAGACATGGAACGCTTGACCGCGAAGTACGGACTTCCATGGTGCCGGCCGAGCACGTTTCCAAGCAAAAGCGTGCTTGCCGCGCGGGTTGCTGCCGCTTGTACCGACCAGCCTTGGATAGGGAGCTTCGTGCGCGCGGCATTCGCCGCGAACTTCGGTGAGCAAGCCGATCTCAACGAGTGGAACGTCGTTTCGGCGCTTATCGCTTCCACGGGAGGCGACCCGGTTGCCACGTTGCTCGTCGCCATCGAAGGCTCAGGGAAGTCGGCGTTACGTCAAAACACCGAAAAAGCCATATCGCTCGGTATGTTCGGCGCCCCGAACTGCCTTGTCGGGGACGAACTCTTCTGGGGCGAAGAAACGCTCGAAGATGCAATCGCTTGGGCGCATGCCGAGAAGAACCTAAACAACGATCCCGAGTGATTCGAAACCTTGGGAGCGCGTCTGTGCGTATCGGCGCCAGGCCGATGCGAGGTGCGCGACCCCGGCCTCGATCCTCGCCCGGCAAACGGCAAATGGCAGTCGGATATATTCTCCACAGGAGCCGTCTACAGTCATGGAGCTGCCGGGAAGGATTCGCACTCCCGCGCGCGCGGCAAACTGTGCGAAGGATGTCGCGTCTCCAAACGGTAGTCGCACCCACAGGAATAACCCACCGGCCGGCTTTTCAAATCGCCATTGTGGCAACCGTTCGGCGAGGCGTTGAGAAAAAAGATCGCAGTTACGCTTGAGCTGGCGCTGGCGAAAGGCCGCGATCTGATCGAATGACTCGAGGACGCGTATGGCAACTACCTGCGAAGGGACCGACGTTCCTAAGTCGGACATTACTTTTAGTCGACCCAAGCGGGCGACTATGCTCTGCGAAGCACGGATCCATCCAACGCGCATTCCGGGCCAGAAGATCTCGCTGAGCGATCCGACGGATACGACGTTCTCGGAATCGAAATATGCCAGAGATCTCGGCGTCGGACCACCGAACGTTAGAGCCTCGAGGGAGCAGTCTTCCAGTACTGGAATGTCATGTTCGCGCGCAAGACTTACGAGGTTGCGCCGTGCTGTTTCGGGCATAACGTGTCCTGTCGGATTCTGAAACGTCGGGATGCAGTACAACGCTCTAAACGATGACTTCGCCATTTCCTGTCGTAACGATCGGTCTGTGAACCCCGGAGCGAAGGCTCGTAGGCGCGTTCCCAGAGTTCTGAAAGTGTCGAGCGCTACAAAAAACGTCGGCTGCTCGATTGCAACCGTTTCGCCGGGCCTGACGAACAAACTCGCCGCTAAGCTCAAGCCTTGTTGCGATCCCGTCGTAACGATTATATTCTCTACCGTGGTCGGAATCCCGACGTTTGCATACCGCGCAGCGATCCGCTCACGAAGGGACGGCAGACCCGCGGGGGCATACATCGAGCGACACTGGGTACCGTGCAACTCCGCAAGAGTTAGGTTGTTCAAATACGGCAAAAACTCGTTCGGTAAGTCAGGCCAGCCCAAGGCCAAGTCAATGATGTCGTCAGGCTCCTGGAGGATCATTCCTGACGATAGCGCAGTAAGCTCGGCATCTCGCTGCGATGTCATTCGACGGTGCGCCGCGTCCGTCCGCACTATCGTTCCGCTCCCGCGCCGTCGCTCGAGCAATCCGTCTTCCTCGAGCAAGTCATACGCGGAAACGATCGTGCTTCGACTCACGCCGCCGGCGTCGGCAAATCCACGCTCTGAAGGCAACCGCGTGCCGTCGGCGATTAGCCCATCCAAGATCGCCTTCTCAACGGCGCCCTTCAGCCGTGCGCGGAGAGGGCCCTTTCCGTGCATCCAGGGTCCGAGGAGTTGGCTCAGCGCAGCAGGAGTCAGCGTCGATCCGCTCCCGCGCGATATGGGTGTCCTGTTTGATGAGACCTGTTCCATGCTTCGAAAAACTCTCGTGCGTTGTACCATAGTCCGATTGGATCAATAGAGCGACTTAATGTAGCCCCCGTCGACTGCAATCGTTTGTCCGGTGATGTAGCTCGCCGGCTCGCCGCACAGGAACGTGACCAGCGGCGCAAACTCGCTAGGGCTCCCCGGCCGATGCATCGGAACGTCGCGCGCCGCGGCGGCCCGAAGCGCCTCCTCGTCGTTGTTATATAACTGCCGCAGCCGATCCGTGAGAATACGTCCTGTGGCTATACAGTTGACGGTAACCCCTTCGGATGCAACGTCTCCCGAGAGCGTTTTTAGCGCCGCTACTAAGGCCGTTCGAAAGGAGTTCGAAAGAACGAGATTCGGAATCGGCTCTTTAACGGACATAGACGTAAGAGCGACGATGCGACCCCAACCGTTGGTCCGCATTCCGGGCAATGTCTCATTGATAAGTGAAAGCATGCTGCGCAGAACTGACCGGTAGCTGAGGTCCCATTCCTCAAGCGAAACTTGCAAATAGCTCCCAAGCTTAGGTCCACCACCGTTTGCAATCAGGACATCGATCGGTCCCAACGTGCTCGAAACGTTCGAGGCGAGTTCAACCCCAGATGCGTCATCAGTTTGATCGAAGTGAAACGTCCGGACGCTAGGTGCTCCGAGCTTTCGCGCAGCATCCGCAACTTCACCGAGGCGCTCTTGGCGCCGTGAGGCAAGTGCCAAAAGCGCACCCTCTTTGGCGAGCGAAAGCGCGACGGCTTCGCCGATTCCAGAACTTGCGCCCGTCACTAACGCGACGCGGCCGGCAAGCCGAAGATCCACCTATTCTGCTTTGCCGGCTACCGCGATGACGGCGATTTCGACTTTATATTCCGGCGTCGCGAGCCTGCTCTCCACCGTTGCACGAGCCGGAGGGTTGTTTGGGTCGATCCAACGCTCCCACACGCGGTTCATGTCATCGAACGTCGCCATGTCCGAAAGCCAAATATTTGCCGACAGTACTTGTGATTTCGAGCTCCGCACCTGCGCAAGGAGAGCGTCAATCTTCGCCAGCACGTTCTTAGTCTGCTCGCCTACGTCGGCAGACTCCCTATCGACTTGGCCCGCGGTGTATAGTAGTCCACCGTGCACGACGCCTTGGCTCATGCGTGGACCTGGCGTTAGCCTTTTGATCGGTTCACTAACGTTAGCCAAGGTATACTCCCTTTAGAGTTTCCGAGAGGCTCGCGAGCGTTCGAATCTGTTCCGGTACGATGACATCGTGGAGGCGGCGCTGCGCTTTTTTCCAGAGCGCAAAAGCTTTTCGTACGGATTGCTTCCCTTGAGCGGTTAGCTCGTATCGCTTCGTACGATCGTCCTTACCGCGCCCGCGTTTGACCCAGCCGTTGGCAATGAGCGGACGCAACCCCCGTGACAGAGACGTAACATCTAGGTCGCAGGCCTCCGCCAACTCCCCAAGGCTGCAATGAACGAGTCGATCGAGACGCGCGAGAACAGAGTATTGCGTTTGCTTCATTCCCACCGGTTCGAGAACGTCGTCGTAAATCGCCGTTGCGCGGCGCGCGAGTCCTCGCAGCGTCGTGCAAGCACATAGTTCTCTGTCCTGCGGAAGAACGTGGGTTGGTTGTTTCATGGTTTTGTTTGTTGGTACAAGGCTTGCATATACAATACTTCCATGCTATCGTTTCGTCAAGAGGTCCATCGGCAGGTGGCCCCAGTCAAACTGTCGGAGAGGCGGAGGATCGCATGGACTTGTCCTATTACGTGGTCGACGTCTTCACCGCGGTTCCCCTTTTGGGGAATCCGCTTGCGGTATTCCCCGACGCTACCGCGGTCGACTCTGGGACCATGCAGAGAATAGCCCGCGAACTGAACCTGTCCGAAACGGCCTTCATACTCCCGCGAGAGTCAGACGACCTTCGGACCCGGGTGCGCATCTTTACACCGGGCTCCGAACTGCAGTTTGCGGGCCATCCGACGATCGGTACGGCATTCGTAATGCGCACGCTCGGCATCGTGCCGCGCAGCTCGAAGAACTTTGTTCTCCGAGAAAATGTCGGTGACGTTGCCGTCCGGGTCGACGACGGCGAGGATCCAATTATTTGGCTCACTACGCCTCCCATCGAGAAGGTTGGGGAATACGCGCGTGAACATTGTGCGGCGATGCTCGGTCTCCAATCGGATCAACTCGTTGCGAACGTTCCCTGCGAAGTGCTCTCCGCTGGGAATGCCTTTATCTTCGTAGCGGTCGATCGTCCCGCGACCGTCGACCAAGTGCGCGTCGATTCGGCGGTCTTCGAACAAATCGTAAAGGACCGCTCGACGCCGACGAGCGTGTTCGTCTTCGCGGCCACCGATACAGGCGCGTATTCGCGCATGTTCGGATCAGAGCTCGGCGTCGCAGAAGATCCGGCAACGGGAAGTGCCACCGGTCCCTTAGCGCTCTTTATGATGACATACGGCCTCGCTCAACGCGGTGATGGTACACGCTTCATTAGCGAGCAGGGAACCAAAATGGGCCGGCAGAGTCTCTTGCACGTGTACGTGCACGGCGAAAGCGGTGCCGACGGCATCGAAGTCGGAGGGCATGTTGTCGAGGTGGCAAAGGCCGTGATGCGCATTCCGGCTTCATCGGTCGTGACCGCGTAAGAACATGCGCGGCTTGGACCCGCTGCTTCCGTGCTTACGACACCGATTCGCAGCACACGAAAGAGAAACGCATGCCGCACATTATTTTGGAGTACTCGAGCAATCTCTCTAACGACGCCCTGGTGAACCAACTGCTGGGCAAGCTGCACGATACCCTGGGAGGTATCGAGAGTTTCGAGACCGACCGAATCAAGAGTCGGGCTCTCAGGTTCGACGCCTACAAAATCGGCACCGACGACCACCGCGGATTCGTGCACGCACGTGCACGCAACGGTTTTGTTCTCTCCTGGTCGACCCGAGACGCTGCGACGCGAACTGGTAAAAAAGCTGTTGGCAATTATCATCGGCGAGGTGGGTAGTGCCCCAGGGAGCTTCTCGACCAGCGTCGAGGTCCGGCAGTTCGAGCCGGGGATGTACGCTACGGAGCGGGACAAGTGACCTGCCTCGGTGGGGCATATCCGTCGTGGGCAATTAGAAGAGCGGCACCGCGATAAAGCTGAGGAAATAGTATGGATCTGAGACCCTTCTTGCTCGAACAGTGGCTCGCAAACTTTGAGCAGGACATAAAATATAACCTTGGTGCGAGTACGGGCCCACCCTGGACCGTCGACGAACTCGTTGGTCTTGCCGATGCGGACGCTCGTCGGCGAATGTTCGCGTTAGCGCTTACGTATGGTCCTCCAGACGGTAATGCGAGTCTGCGGGCGGCAATCGCCGATTTGCAAGGCGTGAGCCCGGATTGCGTACAGGTTGTCACTGGCGCAGCGGAGGCACTACTCATTCTGTACTGGCTCGCCGCCGAGCCAGGGGCAAATGTTATCGTGCCTGCGCCGGGCTATCCCGCGTTTTCGGCCCTCCCTCAGTCGCTCGGTTTAGAAACCCGGTACTACCGATTTGAAAAAGAGCGCGGCTTTGCCGTCGAGGTCGAGGAGATTGAGGCGCTTGCTGACCGAAAGACCAAGCTCATTCTCGTTAGCAACCCACATAGTCCGACCGGTGCGATTCTGACCGACGACCAGATGGACCATCTTCACGCATTTACTTCTGATCGGGGAATCCAACTCGTCAGTGATGAGGTGTACCACCCAATCCATCATAGCGAGAAAGTCCAATCAGCCGCGAGGCTACCAAGGGCGACGGTTATCAATGACTTCTCCAAAGCATTATCGCTGCCAGGCTTGCGAGTGGGCTGGATAATCGAACACGATGCTCAGAAACGCGAGCGTTACTGGAACGCGAGAGCGTTCTCTACGGTTTGCAGCAGTTCATTGGGAGAGTTTCTCGCTGAGATCGCTGTGAATAAGCGAGAGAAGATTATCGGTAGAGCTCAAGAAATCACGAGTCGGAACCTTCGAGTGCTTACAGAATTTATGCATGAAAACGAATCCGTGTTTGGATGGATTCCTCCTCGAGGAGGAATGGTAGCCTTCCCCTGGATGCACGACGGTCAGAACGCAAGGGCCTTTTGTCTCGCAGCCGCAGGAGAAGGGCTGTTGTTGACGCCGGGAGACGTTTACGATCAACCCGAGCACTTTAGAATCGGCATGGGGGCAAGCGGAGATGCGTTCCTCGGAGCAATAAAGCACTTACACCGCTTTGTGAACCACTGGAGGTCTGGGCGAGAGAATCGTAGTCACCACGCCGTTGTTTAGCCTAGCGGTACGACGCGCCGTCGTGACCGCGCTGGCTCGACTTGCGACGAGATCGGCAGGAGCTTCGATTAGCGGGTTCGATTCCCGTTGGCCCAGGATTTACAACTTATGCCCGCGCGCAACGCTGAGAGCCACGCCATAGAATCCGTTATCAATGCGGAGTACTCTTTTGGCGTCTCCCCCGGCCGGATATGGCCAGAACCCAACGCCATGGCGGGTAGATGTTACCACCGTCGAAGCGTGGATGAGGAACCGGTCAGACCGCGTTCCGTGATTGAGGACGGTTGAGCCAACTTCAGAGCCGCGGTTACCCGCTATTTTAAATTGGTATATGACCGTTGGCTGATTCCGCTGTGAATCTGAAATCATGAGCTCACCGTGATCCCAAAAAAGGCCTCCGGCGAATTCAAAGTACTTGTTCAGCGAAACAGTAGTGAACGTCCCACTGCCGCCTGCAGGCATTTCGATGAGACTGAACGTCGAGCCGGATGTATAGCCGTCTAGGAAAAGATCTCCCGAACTGTCGTACGCGCAGTAGGATACCTGTGTACCATCCGGCTGCGTGTACGTTTGCGGAGGACCCCAGCCTCCTGAGCGGTGGCTGAACGTTTGAATGCCGTCTGAGATCGTTACTGCCAAGGTGCCGGTGGCGGGGTCGATGGCACAATCTGCTGGATTACGGGCAGTCTCTAGTGTTGCAATGGGCGAGTTGCCGCCATGGGCATACTCTAGAATCTCGTTGTACCAGAAGAGTGGAATAAAAACGTTCCCCGCCCGGTCCGCGCAGATGCCCGTCCCGGCGATGCCCAACGATCCAACCGATTTCCCCTGAGGGTAGGTATAGAGATCGATCTGCTCTTCGCTAGACACGTAGAGAAGATTGGAGTCCGTTATTGGCACGCCGCTTGGAATTGAAGTGTTCGCGCCGGTTTGAGCGAACGGCGCACCGCAGCCCGAAAGCACCGCGGCCGCCACGCAGCCATGTGCCGCCCGGCAGCAAGAATCTAAGCTCCACATCTTCTGCTCCTCGCTCTGTGACCGGATGGCGGAGCATTTCGGCGCTAAGCCCAACCTTCATGCGGCTGTCGTAAAAGGCCTCACGGCCGCCCGCTAATCGCCGCCAGAAAAGGCACGCAAGTGCGAGTTGATGAATCTGATTCGCGCTTCTGGACTCCCGAAGGAAGCACAGCGATCCTGTTTACTCAAGGAGTGACGCATGAATACGATAGGGTTCTTGAAATATGCCGGTGCTCTGATCGCACTAGCGGTATGCTCGGCATGCGCCGGTAGCTCGGCGGTCGCGCCCTCAAACGTTGGGTCGAATGTGCGACAGATCGGTACGGCACTCCTAGCGAGCGGGGCGCCGGTAACAGCAGCGCGTCTTGCCCCGATGCCCCGCTACACGACGATTGTTCCTGACCGGCGTCGGAGGCACAAGAAGTTCGAGTACATTATCAACGACTACGGCAGTTACGCCAGCATCTTCGACTATCCCAAGAGTAAACAGCAGGTCGGTACGATTAATAACGTCGGTGGCCAAGGGTGCACGAACGTCCTCTACGGCTACGGAAAGGGCATCATCTGGATCGTTGCAGGCAGCAACCAGATCGAGGAGTTCAAGGTTCCCGACACGCCGATCAAGACGCTGTCTATCCCTAACTCTTTCCCAACCAGCTGCGCCATGGATACTAGCGGCGACCTTGCCATCGGAATTTACACGGGGAGCGGACGCGTCGGCGGCGGTAATATCGTGATCTTTAAGAACGGCAGCAGCTCGGGCACCGTTTACACAACACCGTTGGACGAAGAGTTCTTCGATGGCTACGACCCCAAAGGGAATCTCTTTGCCGACGGCTTTTCCGGATACCGCTCGGGTTTCGCTCTCGTCGAGCTCCCGAAGGGCAGCAGTACGTTCAAAACGATCGCGACGAGTAACGCCGTGCAGTTTCCCGGCTCCGTGCAGTGGGACGGCACGTACCTCACCGTCTTTGATCAGATATCGAGCGCAACCTATCGATATACGGTCAGCGGGACGAAGGCGAATTTGAAGAGCACGGTAACGTACACGGGTCCAAGCGACTGCGCGCAGACCTGGATCGTTAAGGGTCTGCTCTATTGCGGCGATGCGGGTAACAACGAGGGCGAGGTCTTCCAGTACCCGGCCGGCGGTTCAGCGATTGCGATCTTAACGGGCAATTTCGACACCCCGCTCGGCGTGACCGCAGCAAAGAGATAACCCGGATGTAATTCGGGCGGGTTCGATTCCCGTTGGCGCTAGCAGAAACGCTCAAATCTACGAGCGTTTTTCATTGGCGATGATGGCACGCGGCACCGTTGTGGCACGGACTCGACGAGTTTTGCCGGGCTTGGCGCCGTCGCCAGGGCACTCGTTACCGCATCGCCGAGCAGGGCGTCGATGCGCGCGGCTGCATCGTCTTGCAGAGTCTCCACCGTGTGGAGGTAGATCCATGAGGTGATAGCCGTCGATTCATGGCCGAGTGCGCACGAGGGGGCTGTAGATCGACGCCTGACGCTCACCTCTTATCGGTCGCACCTCCTGGACATCCCCAGGGTCCCCCAAGCGAATAGTCGACGGCCGCATTGGTCTGACCAGCGATGATATATTGGCGCGACATGTAATTACTTGTGTCAAAGTTTGAAGACCCTCGCTGGCCCTCTTTTCATCAAGAATAGGAGCGTTACCAATGAAAATCTCGAGATTGGCCTTCGCCGTCATGGCGGCCGTCGCGCTGTTGGCCGGCTGCAGCGGTGACCGAATTCAGTCCTCGTCGTCGTTTGGGCCGTCGAACAGACAAGGCTTGGCGTCGGGCGGACGCGGGCTCGGACCGATGCGGCACGACCACCTGGTGACGTACACGTCGGTGCGCGCGCCTAACGTGAAGCCGGACCATCACAAATCGTGGGTCTCCCCGGACGTCAAGAAAGCGCCTCGTGTGCTCTTTGTCTCGGACGACTCCTCCGGGGACGTATACATCTTCACGATGCCCGCGATGCAGCTCAAGGGTACGCTGACGGGCTTCAACGGGCCGCAAGGCATGTGCACGGACAAGCAAGGTAATATCTGGGTTGTCAACACCGGCACGAACCAGGGCCTCAAGTACTCGCGCACCGGCCAATTGCTGGGCTCGGTGAGCGATCCGTCCGGGACTCCGGCGGGTTGCGCGGTCAATCCGACCAACGGCGACCTGGCCCTCAGCGACATCCTCGGCTCCAGCGGCGCGGGCGGCATCGAAGTCTACCCCAACGGCTCGGGAAGCCCCACCAGATACAACAACCCATCACAGTACGAGTACTTCTTCCCGACGTACGACACCAACGGCAATCTTTATGTCGACGGCTTCAGCTATCCGACCCGCGCTGTTATGATCTCGGAGCTGCCGTCGGGCAGCGGTACGATGCATACCGTCAACTACAGCGGCGGAACGATTGGATTTCCGGGTGGCGTGAACTGGGATCGCGTGAACGGCCAGCTGGTCGTCAACGATCAGGAGTGCCACGGGACTTACGCTTCGTGCGTGTACCAGCTTACCATATCGGGTTCGAGCGCGACGATCGTCGGATCCACCCTACTAAACAACCTCGACGGTACTGCCTGCGACGTCGATCAAGGCACGATCGCTCCGTTCAGCAAGTACTTTGCGGGCCCGTGCATCAGCTTCGCATACAGCGTGAACTCGGTGGATCGTTGGGCGTATCCGTCGGGCGGCACGCCGGGTGACTACAACGACTCAGTGGTTCTCGAACCGATCGGTTCGGCAATCAGCAACAAGTAGCCGCGCTCTTCAGTAAGCGAGGCAATGGGACGAGCCCGCCGGCGGCGGACTCGTCTTCTCTTTCTCGTGCGGCCTTAGGGCTCCGAGAACCAGCCCGACGGTTCGACGTCGAGATTGACGTTGATGCGCGAGGCGATTGGCGCCGACGCGGCAGCGAGGCTTATGGCCGAAGGCGCCGCCATGATCGAAGAACAAGCGGTCGAGGCGGCGCTTGCATTATGGCGGAGCGGAGTCGTTAAAGGCGACGGTGCCGCATACGGCTGTTGCGCAAGTGGGCA
Source organism: Candidatus Cybelea sp. (assembly GCA_049578945.1). Classification (GTDB taxonomy): domain Bacteria; phylum Vulcanimicrobiota; class Vulcanimicrobiia; order Vulcanimicrobiales; family Vulcanimicrobiaceae; genus Cybelea. The sequence goes on from JBAUMX010000220.1 coordinate 11,574, forward strand.
AGGATAGCACGATATACCGCGAGTTCCGCCGTGGTTACCTTTCTGGGCGCCTCTGCAGTGCGAGCCGTGAGGAGTTTACTGTCGGAGGCGTGTCGACCGTTGGGAATGAGCACGAAAGCATGGACGTCGCCATTTGATAGAGTTCCGAAGCCGGCAATTCCTCCCCGGTCATTGATGTCAATAGCGAAGAATAAATGTAGTGAGGAACTTGGCGGAATCAACGTGTTCAGATCGGTAGTTACGCCGCGCTCCCACAGATAAGCGGAAATGTTATAAGGAGGGTCGCAGTTAAACGACCAGCCGACGACTTGTGTTTTCGAATTGATCGCCAGCGCGTTGCTGTCAGCGGTTCCAGGGAGAAGGCCGATCTTCCTCATTACGTCATCCTTCCAGAAAAAGGAGAGCTCCTGCTGCGTAAAGCTCTCGCAGTCGCCAGATTTGGTCGTCGCCGCCCAGCCGACGACTTCTCCCGCATCGTTGATCGAACCGGTGTCGCCGTTGAGCCCTCCAAACGTGCCGAGATCTTTCAGCTTGTGTCCGTTCCAAAGATATGGGTGCTGTTGCGTGTCCCCGGCCAGGTACATTGAACCGATCACCTCACCGCGATCGTTTAGGCCCTCGTCTGTTGTTATGGAATCTCCGCCCAATGTGCCGAGATCCCTCATCGTGCCTTGTTTTCCGTCGCGTCCCGGCGTCCAAAGGAATGGGTAATCATCAGGGAATCCCGTGTCATGATTCGGGGTGTCGTTCGTGTAGGAATCTCCCGCAATCTGCCCCCGCCGGTTTATGAACGCGCCCCAAGCGTCCGGTCCGCCCAAGGTGCCGATGTCGGTCATGGTGTTGTTCTGCCATTGAAATGCGCGAGTCTGCGTCGAGTTTGCATAACCTGCGGGCTGTCCTTGAACGAACAAGCCGAATTCGGAGTACGGGTCCGGAACGGTATTGAGCGCGACGCCGGTCACCTGCCCGTGGTCGTTGATGGCGGTTCCGAAGCTCTCGCCTCCGCCGAAGGTTCCTAAATCTTTGATTTGTCCACCGCGCCACAGGACTGCGCGAATCTCTGGATACCCGGGACCGGATCTATCTCGCCGTTTTGAGCGATTCCAGCGACCTGCCCCTTATCATTAATTGCGTAAGCGGCTGCGCTGTCTTGCGAGAGGCCCGCCAGTTGCGTCAGCGCACCATTTCCCCATTCGAATGCATTAGCGACGTTGCAATCGGGCGCGATGAAGCGGAACAGCGCATCGAAGCAGAAGCTCGGAAAAGGATCGGGAGCGGACGTATCGGCCCAGCCTGCAAAAGTTCCCGCTCTATTCAAGGTCTCAGGTGGGAACGACGGCACGCCGCTCTGAGGGCCGCCAAACGTTCCTAAATCGATGAGCTTATACGTCGCATGGTCACTGTGAACATTGCTTTGTGGTAGTTGTGAGCCGCTAGCGGTCGCAGCAGTTCCCGTATGACTCACGGGCAACGCCAGCATCGGGCTCGATGGCGCGAGAGGTGACTGCGACCCTCCGCTACAAGCGCCGAGTATCGATGCGGCGGCGGCGACGCCGAAGCCATATTTGACGGAGTTTGAGATCTTCATAAAAATGTTCCACGCTTTCTTTTTCTTGCGAGCCGTGCATGACAATTGCTGGACTGCATCGGCGCATCAATCACTTTTTCTGGCCGGCCCTGATCAATTTGCCGGCGATCGTTTCATAAGTGTAACCCGTCAACATGGTAGCCATATCGCTTCTGTCTTCACTCACGCTCATCTGCGCCCAGCCGTAGTAGGTCTGCCCCTGAATCTGAAACTCCAGGCCAAGGTACTTGTCGAATTTCTCATTCCAGTAGCCGTAGTTGTAATGTCCGGGAGCGCAGCCGTATGCGTAGCTGGTCATCACGCTGACGCTTGTGTCGAAGCTGACCTTTGAGCGGACCCTCTCCCCTTTGTTCAAAACGGCGGCCCATCCAGAATAGGCGCCCCCTACGACGCCATTGGCGGCTTGGCGCGGTATTATGGAAAGCGCGCCGATTGCTCCACACTGTTGCATGGTTTGGAAGATGTAGAATCGTGCGTAGGATTGCTTGAACGTAAAGTCAGCCGTCCGATCGTTGTTGAGATCAAGGCTCAATGTACCGCCATTCATAATCTTTTTATTGACGTGCGTATAGACGATGGATGATGCTGGGACAGCGTTCAAGCCCAAACGAATGGCGTTTTGCTGCATCGCCGTGGAGGGCGCGACCTGCGATCCGGCACTATTACAAGCCGCTAGCATGATCAGGCCGAAGCAAGCGGCTAACGCCATCCCATGCCCGTCGCGCAACGATTTGCTGCGTCGGCCCCACGGCAGTGATTTGCGACCCGCTGCCACCGCTGCCGTTGCAGTTCGCGAAGATGGCAAGCGCTGCACAAGCCCATGGAGCGCAACGGCTCAAACGAGTAAATTTCATGACGACCTCCTTGGTAGCACGCAGAAGCATCGGGCCTTTGCGCAACACAAGCGTAGCGGAGAGCGGCGCGGCAGATAACGGACATGCGGACAACCTGAGCGGACAACGCACTCTGGGCGGGCGTGCCAGGCGCTGAGGAAGCGATATCGAGCGCTGCGAGAAACTTGACCGCTATAGTGGAAGACGAGGGGCGCGTATCAGGCCCGGCGGGCTTCGGGGCGCTCCTGCGGCAGCACCGATTGGCCGCGGGGCTCTCCCAAGAGGACCTCGCCGAGCGTGCCCGGATGAGCCGGGAAGGAATCAGCGCCCTTGAGCGCGGCCACCGCCGCACGCCGCAACGCGAAACGCTTGCGCTTTTGGCGGGCGCCCTGGCGCTGAGCCAGTCGCAACGCGTCGCTTTTGAGGCGGCCGCGCGTTCGGAGCCGCGGCCCCGCTATGGTTCCTCGGTCACCATCGGTCCTTGGCTTGGCGCCGAGGCCTCGGTTCTGCCGCTTGCGCTGACGAGTTTCGTCGGCCGAGAAGCCGAACTCGTCGAGCTCGCAGCGCTCGTGCGCCAGCATCGGCTAGTCACGGTGACGGGGCCCGGCGGCGTCGGCAAGACGCAGATGGCGCTGCACGTCGGAACGACATTAAGCGAGGCGACTGATCGTGCGGTCTGCTTTATCACGCTCGCGCCGATAGTGGATCCGTCGTTGGTCGTCACGGCGATCGCATCGGCTCTGGGATTGCAAGAAGTGCCGAATCACCCGATTCGCGAGACGCTGGTAGCATATCTCAAGAACAAGGCGATGCTGTTGATCCTCGACAACTGCGAGCACGTTCTTGTCGAAGTCAGGCCTGTTGTCGACGCGGTCTTGCGCCACTGCGCGGGAATTGCGATCCTTGCCACCAGCCGCGAATCGCTGCGGGTCGCGGGTGAACAAGCGTATCGGCTACCCTCTCTGAGCGTCCCGTCGCCCGAGGCGGTTCATCGAGTAAACGCAAGTAACGGCCGCACGTATGCAGCGATCGTGCTCTTTGCCGATCGCGCTCAGGCCGTCGACCATCGCTTAGCGCTCACCGACGCGAATGCACCGATCGTTGCTGAGATCTGCCGGCGCTTGGACGGAATTCCGCTTGCCATTGAGTTGGCAGCCGCTCGAGTGAACGCGTTGTCGCTGCGGGCGCTTGCCAATAGGCTCGACGATCGCTTTTGTATTCTCACCGGTAGCGTGACCCCGCGCCGCCATCAGACCATGCGTGCGACGATCGATTGGAGCTACGACTTGCTCTCTCCCAAGGAGCAGCGGGTGCTGGAGGTCCTCTCGGTCTTTGCCGGCGGCTGCGCGCTCGTCGCTGCAGAAGCGGTCTGCGCGGGTGAAGAAGTCGCGGAAGGCGACGTACTCGACATTCTCTCGTCACTGGTGGACAAGTCGCTGTTGATCGCCGGTACCGAAGGGACCGAGCCGCGTTATCGGCTCCTGGAGTCCTTTCGAGAGTATGCGCGCGAGAAACTTGCGATGCGGGGCGAACTCGATGACGCGCTCCACCGTCATGCGTTGGTGTTTCTCGAGCTGGCCGAGCAGCTGCAGCTTGCGTTCGACTCGGGACCGGACGAAGTGTGGTGCACGCTGGTGCGCGAGGAGTTGAGCAACTGGCGGGCGGCGTTGCACTGGGCCCTGACCGAGCGTGGCGACGTACTCTTGGGGCAACGGCTGGTCGGGCAACTCAACGTTGCCTGGAGAACCTTCGCGCGGGTCGAGGGCCGCCGTTGGATCGCTCTGGCGCTCGAGCTGGTCGACAATCGGACGCCGCGTAGCGTGCTGGCAGGCCTCGCGTACTGCGAAGCCACGGTCTCCTGGCAGCTCCGCGAGTATCAAAGGTCCCTCACGACCTGCGAAGACGCGATCACGCACTATCGCACCGTCGGCGATTCGCTCGGGGTCGCCCACGCGCAAGCTATTGCGACCGTTGCGCGGTACTTCATTCTCCTCGACCGTGCCATCGTCGTTATAGTCACGCACGATCGCAGACCACTTGCCAACCAACCAGTCAAAGTCCGCGGCACGTTCTCCCAACTCTTCGGAGGCTCTCGGAGAAATGAGGGCCCGCGCGAACTCAAGAGCATCTGCGTCCATTTGTAAAAATGTTACCTCACATCTTGTCAGCCTTGACGCCCGTACATAATATATTATATACTATATCCGTTATGCACGTAGACGAGCCGTCGTGTTAGCGACCACATCGATGGGAGACGTACTCCTCGACAGTCTTCGCCGCGAAATCGTTAGCGGGCGATTGAGCCCCGGCGAGTCGCTACGTCAGGACGAAATCGCTAGATCCTTTGGGGTAAGCCACGTTCCCGTTCGTGAAACATTCATCAGGCTCCAAGCAGAGGGTCTCGTCGAGATCCGCCCGCGTCGCGGGGCAATCGTTGCCGCTCTGTCCGCCGCCGAAGTCGAGGATCTCAACGACATGCGCTCCGCGTTGGAATGCTGCGCGCTCAGGATTGCGATTCCTAAAATTGGCGACGCCGATCTGCGCAAAGCTGCCCAGGTACTCGATCGGATTGATAGGGATCGCAGCCGGTGGGCCGACTTCAACACCGACTTTCATTCCATCCTGTACAAACCGGCAGCTCGGCCTCGTCTTCTAGGCGCAATCCTCACGTTGCAGAGAAACGTCGCACGTTACATCCATCGAGAAGTGGAAGTCACAAATAATTTCGCTGAATCACAGCGCCAGCACCGTAAGCTCCTCACGCTCATAAAAGGAGCAAGAGTCGCCGAAGCATGTGCGCTACTGCACGATCACATCGCCGAGCCGGGAAACGTACTCGTTTCCGAACTACGCAAGGCTGGATACCAGTAAACGCTCCTTCGGCGTCCGCGCGCACCCAGAGGAACCATGCAAAAACTATATATCACCGTCGCGGTATGTGCTTTGACCTGCTGGGCCATGACCGCAATTGCCCAAGCCTCGAACGGCGACTCGGATCTTGCTAGCACAATTCAGCAGACGCGAAAGGCTCTCGGCGCGAGCACCTTGCGGAGCCGAGGCACGCTGCAGATAAAAGAAACGGTGACGAGCAACGGACTGAGCGGTATTGGAACCTCTGCAGGCTCCATCGGCGGCATACTTTTTGCCGAGCGCTTCTCGACTCCGCCGGTCGTATCGGCCGACGGATACGACGGTACCTCGATGTGGAATCAGGATCAAACGGGATTGGTTTGGGTAGACGACAGCGTCGGCGGAAGGTCTCAAGAGATCGATCAGGCGTACGCATTTAACCAGACGCTGTTTACACCGGGCGCCGGCGGGGCTTCGGTGTCGTGGAGCGGCGCAAGGAGCGGTGGCGGGCACCGTTACGCCGTCGTGATCGTTACCCCGAAGGGCTCGCAACTTCCGATGCAGGTGTGGATAGATATGGCGAGTCATCTGCCGTCGCGCTACGTTATCGCCTTGGGCCCGATCGTCAATACGGTGACGGTCTCCGACTACCGATCGGTCGACGGCTATATGGTGGCTTACCGCCGAACGCAATCTAGTGCCGGCAACTCTACCGACGCTGCAGTCTCATCGGCGAAGATCGTCGATTCTGGCAACACAGGCTTAAGCCGGCCCGCCTCGAGCGTGCACGATTTTTCAATGAACGCCGGTCGCAGCTCCACGACAGTCCCATTCGAACTCATCAACAATCACGTCGACTTGGAGGTCATGCTCAACGGCAAGGGGCCGTACCGCTTCGCCTTCGACACGGGAGGCGTCAACGTTATCGATCCCGCCGTGGCGAGCGAGATAGGCGCAAAGGGAGCCGGCGCGGCTCAAATGGGGGGCGTGGGGGCGGCCACGCAGTCGATTAGCATCGGTACGGTGGACTCGCTGCAAATCGGCGACGCGCTCCTGCGCAATCAGGTGTTTGCAGTCGCTCCGGTGCGGCAATTGTTTGGCGTTACGGGAGAGAAGACCGACGGAGTGATCGGCTTCGAAGTTCTCGCGCGCTACGTCACGACGTTCGACTATGCCGGTCACACGATTACGCTGCAGATGCCGGGAGCGAGTCCGCCTGCCGGCGCCACGGTGATGTCGTTTTATTTCGGCGGTACGCAACCGCAGTTCAAATGTACGATCGACGGCATCGCATCCGATTGCGCGGTCGATACCGGATCGCACGCCACACTCGACTTGTTTTCGCCTTGGGTCGCAGCTCATCCGCAAGTTCTTCCCTCGACGCACAGCGCCGAGAGCGTCAACGGGTTCGGCGTCGGCGGCGGGAGCAAGGGTCTTCTAGGACGACTGGAAAGCCTGGGCTTTTCGCAGTTCATGTTGCACGACCTCGTCGCGGGCTACTCGACGGATAAAGGGGGCGGTTTCGCACTGCCGTTCGTAGCGGCCAACGTTGGCGGCGGCGTTTGGAAGCGCTTCACCATCACCTTCGATTACGCCAAAGAGACAATGGCGCTGCAGCCCAACACGAGCTTTGCAGCGCGTGACGTCTACGAGCGCGCCGGCCTCTTCCTCATTTCGAACGGCGGAAAGATCGTCGTCTTTGACGTACGCCCCGGCACGCCGGCGGCGGAAGCGGGCATCGTGAAGGGCGACGTGATCGTTGGCTTTGACGGCAAGGCGCCGACGCTGTCGCAGGTCCGCAAAGCCATTGACGGGCCTGTAGGAACGGTTTTACGTCTGCAGGTTGTATCGAAAGACGGAGCCACAAAAACTGTCGCCGTGACGCTCCGCGACTGGGTGTAACGAAGGCGAGCGAAGTCGTATAGCTGACCGCGACGAGTTTACGCCTGCGATCGCATAGCTACGCGCGTTTCTTGCAGTCGTTGCGGTAGGCCGTCTTCAACGACAGCCCGGGGGCTTATTTTGATCCCCAAATCACCGCATCGGCGCCAATAGCCAGCGTTCGCGTCGGTGCCGATGCACCTGGCGCAAACACTTCGACGCGATAAGATTCTCCGACGTAGACGTTTCCACCACTTCCGATTAGTAGCATCGCTGGCGGCTGGGCCGTCGTTATGGATCGAACGGGAGAGATTGATTTTGGCTGATAGAAAGAAACTAGCCTTGAATCTTGATTTGCAACCACGAGGTTGCCGCTCGCAGCGAATGCTACGGCTACTGGCGCGGATACTTGCTTGATCGCGAGAATCTGCCTCCCCATCGCGTTGTACGCACGGGCCGAACCTGAACGCCCCGCCGGGCGTCCGGAGTTGGCGACATACAAATTCCCCTGCTTATCGAACGTCATACCTTCAGGAACGTCTACGCCCCTCGTAATGACGACACTCGGGCTATTCGAGTTCGGCGGATAAACACTAACATTTTTCCGGTTTCCTACCGCCGCCCACCCGTCGAGTGCCCTGATGCCTAGGTCCCTTTTGTGGCCGGTGGCGAATGTGCAAAACTAACTGAGACTCGGGATGGGGGTCGAAGGAGATAGTCATGGCACGGATCCGGCGTCGAGATCGAACACCGCTGCCGAATAGAACGCTTACGATGCGTATTCGGTCAACAACCTCACAGCGAAGAGAGGCGCGGATGGTTCCATCGTGGTCCAGTTCGGTGGATGCGACGGAAAAATCCCGAATTGCTTGCCAATCACGCCTGGCTGGAACTACATGGTCCGTTTTTATCGTCCGCGAGCCGAGATCTTAAACGGTTCCTGGACTTTCCCTCAGGCCGAGCCAACTTAGATTTCACCGCATCGCCGCAACCGCACGTCACCACGCGTTGGAGGCGGCGGGCTGCGCGTTAGTGCACCGATTCCATCAACGGACCTAGAACTAGGTGGCATTGCCTGGCTAAGAAACCCGAGCACGTATCTAGTCGTGCGAGCAAAGGGAGAGTAACGTCGGTCTCAACAGCGGAGAAGCTAGCGCCTGTTCCTCTAACGAATATCTAACGGATTACGCAAAACTCGTCGGGATTCGAAGGGACTAGCCGGAACTCAAAAACGCGAAGACCCGTACGGGAAAGGACTTTCGGGTATTCGACGGGAGCGGCCGGGACCCCGATACACGGGTTCGATTCCCGTTGGCGCTACCAGAAACGGCTTGTATTATCAGGCTTTTTTTGATGCTCGCGGCGATGCGGTTGCCATTCGGTTGCCGTGCGGCGTCAGAACCGGCCGCTGCCAGCCGTTCGTGACGTTCGCCGAGGCGGTCCACCGCTCCGCGTTGCGCTTCCGGCATTAGGTGTGCGTAAACCGTGAGCGTGGTGGACGGCGACGTAGGTCACGGGCCTGCAAGGCCTTTTGCGAGCGTATCGCGTCACTTGCCATGGGGGAGAGCGGTAGCGTCCGCGTGCGGCTTGTCTTCGTCTCCTTCAGGGCAATCCCACTGCGCGTTTGCGAAAGTGAGTGCCTGACAGTCAGCGTGCGATTTTCGGCATCGTAGTCGCCCCATGAAATGCCGCAAACCTCACCGCGGCGCGCGCCGATTCGCTCAATATGTCCTGGCCTATACTGGAAGGGCGGCCGACGTTCTTGGACCAACGCCTCAGAACTCCATAGACTGCGGCTTCCCGCTCTACCTCAGCTTCTCTAAAAGAGACCGTAAAGTCATTTACAGCGACCTTTGCGACTGGCTAAACATCGGCAACGTCAATAAGAACGCCTGGCACGTCGTCGGAAACCTCAACTTCTCGGGCATAGTTTCCGCCGCGTACATGGAGTCGGATAAGTAACGATCGAGGCGCGAGGCTACGTTATGGCGTAAGGGAAAAAATGGTGCCGATGCCATAAACGCCACCGAGATAGGTTGTCCCTAAGAGGCTTCCGCCCTTGAGGGTCATGGCAGCCGCGGGTTGGACGCCGTCTGTGCCGTTGCCGAAGCTGTGCAGCACGTTCTCGGTGCCGCCAGTCGTGACGCTGAAAACTGTGCCATTGTTTTCAGCACCGCCACGGACCGTCGTCCCGTACAAGGTGCCTTTCACATTGATCAGCCGCGCCCCAGGGTATTGACCATCGGTTCCCCCGATGAAGCTGTGCAGCACTTTCTCGCTGCCGCCCGTCGTGATGCTGAAGACTGTGCCACCGTTTTCGGTACCGCCGGCATACGTTGTACCATAGAGGGTGCCGCGTATATCGGTTAGGCCCGCCTCAGGCCCATTGCCATCGGGACTCTTGCGGAACTTGTAAAGAACTTGTTCCTTCCCTGCTGAGGTGATGGCAAAAACCGTGCCATGGTCGCGCGCGCCGCCATTCAACGTCGTACCGTAGAGCTCGCCGCGCACATCGATCAGGCCTGCCTGGGGAGTAGCGCCATCGTTCCCCCCGGCGAAGCTGTACAGCACTTTTTCCGTGCCGCTGGTTGTGATGCTAAAGACCGTGCCGGCATCGTACGCGCCGCCTGCGCTCGTTGTGCCGTAGAGCGTGCCCTTCACGTTGATCAGGCCTGCCGTGGGACCCCTGCCATCGGTTCCGCTGCCGAAGCTGTGCAGCACCTTTTCCCTGCCTCCCGTCGTGATGCTGAAGACCGTGCCGCCGATGCCCGTATACACTCCGCCGTTGCCCGTCGTGCCGTAGAGCGTACCGTCTACGCTAGTCAGACCCGCGAAGGGAAAAAAGCAATCGGAGCGAGTATTGCCGAAGCTGTGTAGCACCTTTTCGGCGCCGCCCGTGGTGACGCTGAAGACGGTCCCGCAGGTACCTGAACCGCAACGGTTTGCGCCGCCTCCGAACGTCGTGCCGTAGAATTTGCCGCCCGTGCCGATCAAGTCTGAGTGGGGATAGTTCCCATCGGGGGGCGCGCCAAAGCTATACAACACGCTGTAGCTCAGCGAACTCCCCTCGCGAGCGATGGTTCCGACCGCGTTGGGAACGTATGGCGAACGTTGCGTAACTTGCGAGCATGCCACGATGGAAATACAGCCGGCAAATAGTGCGCCAAAATTCAAACTCGGAATCCTCATTGCCACATTCCTTTCATGGATGTAATCGGCAGGGCTCTGTTTCCTTGTGCGGTGACACAGCTGCTTATTGCATATTGGATCGGACGGGGTGGGCATCTTCGATACGTACTACACCTATGAAGGCATTCCGGTAATCGCCCGTTACCGACGGAGCGTTCTTCCCGGCAATCACCCGCATTTCGAGTATGCCGGTGCTCTCTTCTTTATGCCGGCCTCCGAGCGCAGCGGCCGGTGCGGGGCGGCTGACGATGTAAAGTGAAGGCGAAAACCGTTCCGCATCCTGTGCGGTCCGAGCCGCATCTATAAACGTTTCCGCCCGCAGTTGTGCCATACAGCGTGTTATTTATAGCGATGAGGCCCAATGGATGCTTACCACCGGCAGGCCGGGCAAACGTGTGAGCAACTTCCTCATCGCCACTCGCGGTTATGTTGTAGATGGTTCCCGATCCGTGCCCTGTCCCGCCACCGAATGTCGTGCCATAGAGCGAGCCGTCCGTAGCGAGAACGAGGATGTTGGGACCTGCTCCGTCGGGTTTACCAGCGAAGCGGTGCAGGGCTGTTAACTTACCGGCGGTGCTTACACTATAAACGACCCCGCATCCCTCAGCGTATCCAGAACCTCCTCCGCATCCCGAGACGCCACCGCCGTACGGTGTGGTGCCGTAAAGCACCCCGTTGACGTCGAGCAACCCAGCGTGTGGGAACGATCCACCGCCGGCAGCGCCAAAGCTATACAGCACCTTCTCAGCGCCGGCCGTGGTTATTCGGTAGACGGTCCCGCAGGGTTCGCTACAGCCCCCCGAACCACCGAACGCGGTTGTGCCGTACAGCGTGCCTTTGACATCGGTCAAGCCGGCGAAGGGCAACTCCCCGTCGGACCCACCGGCGAATTTGTGGAGCACATGTTCGGATCCAGTCGTGGTAATGCTGTACACTGTGCCGCAGCCCGGTTGAGTGCCGTTGCAGTTCAAGTCGCCGCCGAAGAGGGTTGTACCGTACAGCTTGCCTTTGACGTCGATCAAACCGGAGGTAGGATAGCCGCCGCCGGAGCCGCCGTTGAAGCTGTAAATCGCTTTCTCTGAGCCGGTCGTGCTGATGCTAAAGACTGTGCCACATCCGCCGCACGCACCGCCACCGCCGTTGTAAGTTGTCCCATAGAGAGTGCCATTTACGTCGATCAGCCCAGAACGCGGATGGCTGCCGTCGGAACCCCCGGTGAAACTGTAGAGAACTTTTTCAGAGCCGCTTGCGCCGATACTGAAGACCGTGCCACATCCCACGTCGCATTCCGAACCGCTCCCACCCGCGTAGGTCGTGCCGAACAACGTGCCGTTCACATCAGTCAGGAGCGCTACTGGATAGTCGCCGTCACCAGCGGATTGGCCCGCAAAGCGGTGCAAGACCTTGTACGAACCGACCGCGCGATGCGCAAGGGAAGCCACCGCAATCGCCGATGCGTGCGGCACCGCTCCCGGCGCACCACCGAACGGCGGGTAAGATCCGCCGCACGCTGCGAGCAACGTGGCCGCAATGCAAACGTTTAGTGCACCACGGCTTAGATTCCAACGTTTCATATGTGCTTTGCTCCTTGCCTACTGAACGCCGCGGGCCTTAGCGTGATTCGCTGCCTCCGACCGCGGCCCCCGCGCCCACCTCGTACGGCCGGTCCCCTGCTGCTCGTCTACGCTGCATTTCTGCGGCCGTCGCGCCGATGGCGCTCGCGCGCAGCCCCGACGTTTTATTGCGATAGCGTCGGCTCAGGATCGGGAGCCAAGGATTTTTGTGGATTCCGTCCGATGAGGCGCACCGAGATCGGTCGATGCGCAAAGAGTCGCTTTTCGGAAGCACAGATCGTCGCCATCCTGCGCGAGTTCGATGCTGGAACGCCGGCTGATGAGTTCGCCCGCCGTCACGGCATTCACGCCAACACCATCCGGCTCTGGCGGTCCAAGGACGCTGACATTACCGCCAGCGATCTCGCCCGACTCGAGCAGCTCGCCTTATCGCGTACCGTTGAGTTCGATCAAGCTCGCGAGCGCTTCGTGATTCGTCGCCTCCCTCCACGACTCCGCACACACCTCGAAAAGGCGCTCGAGTGCGAGTTGATGAATCTGCTCTGCCCCGCTTTTTGGCCAACTAGACACGTCAAGCGATCGTATCACTCAAAAAAGAGCACACACGTTCATGAATTTGCTTGGTTTAATAAAACACGCCAGTCCTCTGGTCGCACTCGCGATATGTGCGGCGTGCAGCGGTGGCCCGTTTTGTCGGCTGCGGCTCTTGGCGCGTGGAGGCGCAAACGTGCGGATTTAAAGCAAGCCTCCTTAGCAGGAACGACTTAGCTCAGCTCGGATATCTTCGCACATCGTCGTTCGGACGGCCCAACCACACGCCGCGTACCGAACAGGATGACGCGAGGCAAGGCGTGGCGCCGTGGCATCTTCTCACGAAAGGAGGATGCTACCGTGATAAGACACGCGATCGCACTCCGCGACGCCTCGTCCGGCCTTATTGAATGCCATAAGTGCGGACGACGCTGGGCCGCGAGCGTTAAGCGGCATTCAGGTGATCGTTTCTACCGTGGTTCGTGGACTTGTCCACACTGCGGCGCGAACAAAAAACAAAAGTTCGGCTAAACGAAAAACATGAGAGGGGTGGGCGAGTGTCGTCCTTCCCTCTCACCGTCGCGGTTGCCAAACGGTTGCCGTCGATGGCAACCGTTCTCACCCAGCGACGACCAGCATCAGAGCGAAACCCTCTATTTTACGCGGCGCTTCGTCCGTCGGCGCCCACCCTCGACCGTGTCTGAACCGATTCGATTCCCGTTGGCGCTACCAAGTAATGCCGCTCAAAGCCCGCAGCGACGAACCTAGTTCATACTTGAGCCGCTAATTCTTGGACGTAGCAGGATGCGGTATAGACATCTCGTCGGTATATGTAACGCGCAACGAGCTAAGAGTGCCGTTGACATCTTTTGTCGGCTCATCGAAACCCTAATCCAGTAAACACCGCTGCAAGATTTTGCGCTCGAGTACGGAATGGCGCTTCCTAGCTCTATGAAAGGATAGACGATGAAACTCTTCTCGTGGTTTGCTTTGGGGCTGCTCGTGACTGCCGGCGCTACGCTGGCCGCGATGCAGTCGGCTCCCGCTACTTTCACGCCCGACAGCCTCCACTGGGTGGCCGCCACCGGTCCCGCGAAGGGCTCTTGGAACGCGGTTTTGGTTGGCAACCCGAACTCGTCCGGCACCGCAATTATTCGCGTCAAGATGCCCGACGGCTACACGAACAAGCCGCATTACCATTCACACCCCGAATATATCACCGTGATGCAAGGAACGCTTCTATTCGGCACAGGCGATACCATCAACAAGGCTAATGCACGGATTCTGCCGGCGGGGTCCTTCATCATGGTCCCGGCGGGTGTCCATCATTGGTCGGTCGCAAAGGGCGATACCATCGAACAGGTCGACGGAGAAGGTCCTTTGACGAACATCCCAGTCAAGCAAGGCATGTAGCAAGCCGGGCGCGCGGAGAGATACGAAGAGCACGTTGGCCGTTTCAGAAAACGCGCATGGGTCAACTCGGTGCGAATCGCCTGGGCGCAGCGTGGATCAGGCCGTTGATCGATCGCAAACACAACGTGGTACTGGAATCGCTTCGCGACCGAGCGCTAGGCCTGGAACTCTCCGCGAAATTCGCCCGATTGGAACATCGGCGCCCGCTTCGAGTACCACGTTGGGATGAGACTTTTGCGTTTACTTGTTGCCGCGAAAGCGGCTATTTTTCGAACGGTGCCGCTGGTACGCGATGCGCGGGTGCCATTGTCGCTCAAGGTCGTCGCGGCTTTGATCGGGCTGCTGATCATCTCTCCTCTCGACCTCTTCGGCGACATTCCGGTGTTGGGTGCGCTCGACGATGCCGCGCTGCTGACGTTGCTCTGCATATGGTTCGTTAGCCGGGCCGCAAGACACGTGGAACCGGTTCCCGCACGCCGCCGCTCGGGGAGCGCCCTCGCCGTTCGATAAGCATGAAGCTGACCTTCTACTACGATGTGTGCTCGCAGTGGTCGTATTTCGGCGACCTCGCGTTGGATAGGCTGCGTGCAAAGCACGGCAGCGACCTTGATGTCGAATGGAAGATCGCCATGGTGAAGGATGGCGAAGCAGTCGGATATACGTCGGAGGCGCTTGGATGGATGTACCGGCGGTCCGAGTCGATCACCGGCATCGCCGTCACGTCCCGATGGATCCAGGGCAACGATCGCACGCTCTACGCGAACCTCGCGGTGGCTGCGGCGGGTCGCCTGGACCACGACGTGCGCAGGCAGGTCGCGGAAGCGATATTGTTGCGAGGCGAGCCTATGGGATCGCAAACCGGCGCCGTTGGCGCGGTCTCGCGGCTGATCGCCGTTCCGCCCGATCGCTTGGAGGCAGCCATGGAAGCCGTCGAGCCGGGCGTCCGCAAAAGCACGCAAGAGTTTCGCGCGCTACCGGTCACTGTTGTTCCGACTTTCTCATTCGGAATGAGATCGACGATACAGCGCTGCTCTCCGGCCTGTGCGAGTTCGAAACGCTCGACCAGGTGATCGCGGAAATGCTTCGAGCGGAACGGGGCTATACGGCATTCGGTGCCGCCAACGCGCCCTCTCCGGCCTAACCTCGGCGCTGCTTAGGAGCGGGTATACCGAGTAACGTGCGGATAACGTTCGGCGGCCAAACGCTGACAGGCAAGTTGTTACCGGCTTCGCAGCCCAGCTTGGACCCAAGGCGAAGACGCGATTACGGCGCGATTAGCTGATCGCTCGCAACGCACTAGAAGACACTCGTCGGGACAGCAAGGAAACCATGCGTAGTCCTCGCGAGCAGATTCGGTTCCCATGACGCTGCAAAAAGTGGTCTGCACTTGCAGCCGGCACTCTGTAGCGTAAGACATTTCGCAGAGCCGCTCTGGTGGGACCGAGCATCGCGGATGACGAACCGCAAATATCGGCGATTGTTCAGCTATTTGGAGGCACAGCGCGCGAGGATCTAGCTCGATTCGCGCTTAAGGAAGGGAGTCTTTTATGAGCTTTAGCCAACGCGCGATTGTCGCGCTTACGTTGATCGCTCTCTCCGCATGCGCAAACCCGCTCGACGCGACGAACGGGCCGAACGCCAACGCAGTCGTTCCGCTAGCGAACAGGGTGCAAGCGAATGCGCAGGTGGAGATCACCGCTCGTAGGGGCGGCCTGCCGCTCGCGAATATCGAGATCACGATAACGCATGAGAAGTGGCCCAACGGCAAGCTGATCACCAAAGGCACGACAAACCGGCAAGGACGCGCGAGACTGTCGGGCGACTGGACGCATGAAGAATGGATCTGCGCCGGGGGTAAATACACACAAGGTCACCATTCCGAGGAATCCAGCCTTTGCCTAAGGCCATTCCCCAAAACCCTCGTCCTCTACTTCAACTAAATATATCGCGCGGTTTCATCGGCGCGGCGGGTTAAGTGATCCGAACGAGTTTCGTTGTGCAACTCTGCGAAAGGCAAGCGAAGCCGGGCCGAGTTCGTCGAACTGCGCCGCCGTGAAGGTCGGCCGATTTATTGCGCTTAGCAGATCCCCTACGATGAGGCGGAGAACAGAGCGCCTGTTTTTCTAACGGACATCTAACGGATTACGCAAAACTCGTTGGGATTCGAAGGGACTAGCCGGGACTCAAAAACGCGAATACCCGTACAGGAAAGGATTATCTGGTATTCGACGGGAGCGGCCGGGACCCCGAATCACGGGTTCGATTCCCGTTGGCGCTACAAGAAGTCTAATTCTCGCTCGTTACGTGGCCGACACTTCTTCAAGTTGATGTAGCAACGCTTCCCATTGGATGACGTGCTCCCGACTGCGCGCTGTCAGTCCAGCGAGTTCTTCGCACAAGGCGCTGGATCCGGCCGCGTCCGTATAGATCTCGGGCGACTCGAAGAGAAGCTCAATCTCGTTGTCGCGCGCATCGAGGCCTCCGATCTCTCGTTCGATTCGCTCGATCTGCCCCTTTAGCTGCGAGCGTACGCGCAACGGCGTTTGACGCGACGCCTTGGTACGCACGGTCGACTCTTCGACCGCGCGGTCAATCGCCGCTTTGTCGCGCTCGCGCTGGGCCGCCTCGTACACGTCGTAACCGCCGTCGATGAGTCCCCACGCGCCCCGCTCAATCCACAATACCCGATCGCACAGGCGCGACAGAAGATAGCGATCGTGCGAGACGACGACGATCGTTCCCTCGTAGTCGCATAAGACGCTTTCGAGTGCTTCGCGGCTATCGATATCGAGATCGTTGGTCGGCTCGTCGAGCAAGAAGATGTCGGCCGCGCGCGCCATCAGTCGTGCCAGCATGATCCGGCGGCGCTCGCCACCGGAAAAATCGCGCACAGCTTTGTCGGCGGCATCGCCGCTAATACGCATGCGGCCGAGTAGGCCGCGCGCTTCCTGCGGGGTCAGCGCAGCGCCGTCCAGCACGGCTGCGAGCGCGCTCTCCTGGACGTCGAGTTGATCGTGTGAATTCTGGGCAAAGTACGCGACTTGCGACGCGGGATTGAAGACAACCGATCCGGAATCCGGCTGCGCTGCACCGGTGAGTATCTTCAGAAGCGTCGACTTTCCGGAGCCGTTTGGACCGACGATGCCGAGGCGCTCTCCGCGCTCGACGTCGATCGCTAGCTGACTGAAGAGTTGTTGATCGTAGGCTTTGCTCAAGCCTCGGGCTTCGAAGGCGAACCCGTTGCCGGCGCACCGCGATGGCCGCAGGCGGACAGAGATTGAGCGTACGGGAGCCGCCGGAGACGGCGTTCGGGTTGTCGCTTCGATGCGCGCCAGCTGCTTCTCGCGACTGCGCACTTGGCTGTAATCCGAGGAAGTGTGCGTCGCGCGCAGGCCGGCGATGGTACTGCACCGTTTGTCGCGTTCGACAACGAAGGTTTCGTACGCGCGCCGCTCCGCCTCTAGGCGCGCGTCTCTCGCGGCGATGTACGCGGTGTATGCAGGTCGTGCGGGTGCGTAGGCGTGAAAGCGCCCTCGCTCAATCTCCCAGATTCGCGTAGCTATCCGGTCGAGAAAGTAGCGGTCGTGCGAAACGACGATATAACCGCGGGAATCCTTGGACACGAACGATTCGAGCCAGCGGATCGTCGCGACGTCGAGATGGTTAGTAGGTTCGTCGCGAATCAAGTAGTCGGGCTCATCGATCAGCACGTGTGCCAAGGCGACTTTCGCCCGCTGGCCGCCTGAAAACGAGCGTAGCGGACGATCGTATTCCGTCGGCGCGAAGCCGAACGCGGAGAGCATGGTGCGCAGCGCTTTGTTGCGCACGCCCGATTCTTCGTGCGTCGCTCTAGCCAGCGCAGCGTCGACGAGGCCTTGCAGCGTCGACTCGGTCTCGTCGGCAACGCCCTGAGCGAGAAATCCGAGCTTCACGCCTTTTGCCCGTACGACGGTACCTCCGAATGGCCGGTCGACGCCAGCGAGGAGCCGCAAGAGCGACGATTTCCCCGCGCCGTTAGGGCCTACGAGGCCGATGCGTTCGCCGTGGTTGAAAGCTCCACTAACGCTCGAGAATACTTCGCGCGCCCCATAGTGACATTCGAGATCGGAAAACCGCAACAATTCCGCGGCGAACCCTCCATTTGCGCGCGCCCAGCCGGCAGGCCTTCGCGTCAGAAGCTCAACCCGATGGACTCAGGTTCGCTAGCCAACTCGCACGTCGTCGAGAGCGCGAATGTGCCTACGATGCGAAGTCTTTTGGCGGGTTGAGCACGGCGCTCGACGAACCGAAATCGAGAGGTTGGGTCGCGGTGGATCAACAGTAGCCGACTCCGGACTCATAAAGGGAGGAATATGCGCCGATTACGTCTCGTGTTTCTTTTGTTCGCGGCGGCGGGGTGCGCGCGCGAGATGAGCGCTCCCGCCACGCTTACGTCGCCCGCCGCAGCGACTCGCACCGGCGGATCCGTCGCTTACAAGACGCTCTATAGCTTTAAAGCGGCGGCCGACGGATCTGGGCCCACAACAGCGCTCGTCGCCATGGGCGACATCTTCTACGGGACAACGAGGTCTGGCGGATGCGCAAGCTCGGGACCGTGCAATTGTTGCGGCACAGTTTACTCGATCACGCCGAGCGGATCCGAAACGGTAGTTTATAGATTCCCGGGTCCACCCGGCGGGAGCGGACCCGAAGGAAACCTCCTCGTGTCGAATGGCGCACTGTACGGCACGACGTTTTACGGCGGCCTGGTTAAATTTCGACGGCAGTGCGCGTCCGAGAAGGGCTGCGGCGTCGTTTTCTCCGCGGATCGAAATGGGACCGAATCGACCGTTTACGCATTTAAAGGAGGTAACGACGGCGAGAATCCCGCGGGCGGAATCATCCGCGGCAGTTTTCCCGCTCGGTCGGGGTACTACGGCACCACCGCGACGTCAGGCGAGCTAACTGTTTTCGGCACCGTCTTTCTGGTCGACTCGGACGGTGAAGCGACGCTACACCGTTTTGCCGGAGCGCCGAGCGACGGGCGGTTTCCGATCGGAAGCCCAGCTATCATTGAGGACCGGCTCTTCGGCATGACTGCAGTCGGCGGCGCAGACAACCTGGGTGCAGTCTTCGAAGTCTCCGTCAAGCGCGGTGGGGAATCGAATGAAAAATTGCTGCATAGTTTCATCGGTTCCGACGGTTCGGATCCGGCCGGAGGCCTCGTAGACATCAACGGCGTGCTCTACGGCGTTGCGAGCACAGGCGGACCGCATAACTCCGGCGTCCTTTTCAGCATCACGTCAACGGGGAGCTATCACATCGTCCATGCGTTTCGCGGCAGCGCACAAGGGGATGGCGCCGATCCGCAGTCTCCACCGATTTTAGTGCACGGGACGACGCTATATGGAACGACGTACCGCGGCGGCACGCACGACCAGGGCACCGTATATGAAATCGACGAGCATGGAAACGAAACCGTGCTGTACAGCTTCGGACCGGCGCGCGACGGCGTGCATCCGAAGGCGGCCCTGCTATGGCACGGCGGCGCGCTGTATGGAACGACGGTCTCCGGCGGCGGCGATGCCGTCGGAACCGTCTTCGAGCTGACTCCACCTTAGTCTGGAATCTTTGCCACCTCGCGGGGCCGCATGCGGGCCGCTACATTGCACTCCCCGCCTCCGAACTGGGCGTGACGTTTGGGTTTTTATTGGCAAAAGCTCCGTCGGGATTTGCCTTCACCCAAACAATCAGATCCCAGATTGCGGGAAAGAGGTAGATTCGTACGATTTGCTCGGCGTTTGCCGCCTTGCCCAGGGCAACGACGGTGTCTGCGTTAGGACTTGTGAGATTGCCCCCTGCTGCAACAAACTTGTCTCCCATGACATAGCCGTACGAATCGCCGGTTGCTCCGGTTAGAATATAGTGAACGTGAGCTGGAAACTTTATCCAGCGCCGTGGATCAACGCCCCAAATCGTTGGTGGAGCAGTCGAGTTGCGGAGGACTGAGAAGTCGGCGCCAAGCAGCCTCCCCTTTGCGTCATACCAGAGCTGACTCGGATGCTGAGGATCGACGCTTTCCCACTGAAGGTTTACATAACTAATGGCTCCGGTTTTGTCCTCGTTTCCGGAGCGAAAATATCCCGCTTTCATTGCAGCGGCTGCCGACGGAAAGCGATTGTTGAGATCGCTCTGAATTCCGGAGACGAATGCTGCTTCCGATCCCAGCGGATGCGGATCTGGCGTCGGAACTGGTGCGGGCGCGGACTTCACGCTCAGAC
>JBAUMX010000221.1:0-11357 GCA_049578945.1 Candidatus Cybelea sp.
CCGACGCAGCGCGGCGGCGCTCTCCGGCGTCACGCGCGATTGGTCGAAGTGCACGCGGCTCTCGATCGGCGCGCGTGCGTAGTTCCAGCCCCAGCTCAGCTCGAACCACAACGCGTAGAGCCCGACGATCGCGGCACAGTTGAGAAGCAGGGCGGTTAGGTCTTTCCAACGCCTCGTGCGCAGTCGCAAAAAGACGACGATCTGCCAAATGATGGCAGCGATGCCCGCGAGCGCGGCGAAGTCGCCGAGCGACCACGGCAGCCAATGCGTAATCGAGAATGCAACGCGCTCCCATTGCGGATAGGCGCCGTTGGAGTATGCGCGCTCGATCCACGTCGCCTGCGGCTGCGCGAGCAAAGCGATCGCGCCCAGCACGATCGCGGCGATCTTGAGAGAGGTCCTTAGCGTTTGCTGTACTGGAATCGCTTGCGGGCGCGCTTGCGACCGTACTTCTTCGATTCCTTTTCGCGCGGGTCGCGCGTCAGGAAGCCGTTCTTGCGTAACGTCTCCTTAAAAGATTCGTCGATCGCCAACAGCGCGCGCGCGATGCCGTGGCGAATCGCGCCGGCCTGGCCGGTCACTCCTCCGCCTTCGGCCTTGACCCGCACGTCGAATCGCGCGGTGCTCTGCGTCGCCTCGAGCGGCTGACGCACGATCTGCAGCAGCTGCGGACGCGGGAAGTATTCGTCGACTGGTTTTCCGTTGACCGTGATGACGCCCTGACCGAGGGAGAGCTTCACCCTCGCGACCGCGCGCTTTCTGCGGCCGGTCGATTGAATGACGTCGAGCGTTTCTTCCAAAGCGGCTCCTACGATAGCGTCGAGAGCGGCGCAGGCCTCTGCGCCTCGTGCGGATGCGCGGCGCCTGCGTAGACGCTCAAGCGGCGAAGCTGCGCGTCGCGCATGCGGTTGGTCGGGAGCATCCCGCGAACGGCCTTCTCGATCAGTCGCTCGGGATGTTTCTCAGCGATGTCGCGCGCGGTCTCTACCTTCAAGCCGCCGGGATAGTTGCTATGGCGGTAGTAGAGCTTCTGCGTCCACTTCTTTCCACCGAGCTCGATCTTCTCGGCGTTGATCACAATCACGTGATCGCCGTCGTCAATGTGCGGCGTCCAGGTCGGCTTGTGTTTGCCCGAGAGCGCGCGCGCGATGCGCACCGCAAGGGTGCCGAGGCGTTCTCCCGACGCGTCGACAACGTACCAGCGGTGCTCCGTCTCAGCCGTCTTTTGCTGATAGGTGCGCACAACCAACGTATCCTACGGGAAAGCCCGCGCTCCGTCAAGCAGCCGAATCGCGCCAAGCTCGATCTTACCGGCGCGGGTGTGGTCGCGCCGGAGGGGAGCTTACCGGAAGGGCAACCCTTCGACGGCGTTTATCCCTAGGAGCGGAGGCTCGGCGAACGAGTCGTACCCGTCCGGATACCGGACCCCCGCCAGATAGAGGCCCTGGGCCGGCGCGGTGCCGCCGGCTGCCGCTCGGTCGCACGCGGCCAGAATCGCGCTCATCTCGGCGGGCTCCCGGCGCCCGGTTCCACACTCGATAAGGGTTCCAACGATCGTCCGTACCATGTGGTGGAGGAAGCCGCCGGCCGCTACCTCGATACGAATCAACTCGCCACGCGACTCGATCTCCAACCGCCGAAGAGTTCGAACGGTGCCCTCGTCCGGCGGCGCGGCGCAGAAGGAGCGGAAATCGCGTTCGCCCACCAGCGCTGCGGCGGCGGTCCGCATCGCCGGCAGATCGAGCCTCTGCGGCTGGTGATAGGCATAACGCGCGACCAGCGCGCTGGGTTGTGGGCGGTTCAGAATGACGTAAACGTAGGTTCGCTCGCGGGCCGAAAAACGAGCCGAGAAGTTGTCGTCGGTTAGCATGACATCCCGTGCCGAGCAATCCGGCGGCAGCGATCCGCGCAGCGCGGCCAGGAACCGTTCGAACGGAAAGCTCGCCTCGGTTTTGAACGAGACGACCTGCCCGCTGGCATGAACGCCGCTGTCGGTGCGCCCGGCGCCGGTTACTTTGACGGGTTCGCCGAAAAGCTGCTTAAGCACGTCCGTCAGGACACCCGCGACCGTGCGCGACTCCGGCTGCCATTGGAATCCGCAAAAGTCGGTGCCGTCGTACTCGACGGTTAGGCGAAGATTCGTCAGAGGTTTGCTCGGCGCAGCTCGGTCTTCGCCGCGGCAAAGTCGCGTTGGAACGCGCGATCGTGCATCATGACGTAGACCGCGAGCGTCCCCGCGGTCCACCCCGACGCAATGTCGCTGGGATAGTGCAATCCTAAGAGGATTCGATTCTCCGCGAACGTTCGCGCTTGTGTAAAGATCGCATCGCGCTTGTCGGGAAGCAGCTGGGCGAGCACGATCGCGCTGGCCGCGGCGAACGCGGCGTGCCCGCTCGGATACGAGCCTCGCGGTTTCTGCGCGCCGTCGGGGCGCGGTCGCTGCCAGTACGTCTTCGCTTCGTCAACGAGTTCTTTAACGTCGGACCCGATGCGCGAAAAGAAGGCCGTAGTCGTGGGGAGCCGCTCCGGCGTGAATGCCGTCCCGACCGACGGCGCGAAGAAAAAGACCGTCCGCGCCGATTCATCTTCGGCTACGAGTAACTGCCTGCTGCCGCTGCCGGCGACCGCGGCCGCGACTTGGGCTTCGTCGGAGCGCGCTTGCGCCGACGCAACGTCGGGTGGTGGCGGTAAGAGCACGGTCAGATCGATCGCACCCGGCGTGAGATAATAGTAGTGCCGGCTCGATTGCGCCGCCACCGGTCCTGCGAACACCAGCACCAGCACCAGCATCAGCAAGGCTACCGCGCGTGTCACGAGGCGCGTTATCCGTGTTGACGCTGCAGCGGGAAGAGGATCACGTCACGGACCGATCGCTGTCCGGTCAGCAGCATGATAAGCCGATCGACGCCGACGCCGATTCCGGCGGTCGGAGGCATGCCGTATTCGAGCGCTCGCACGTAGTCCCAATCCGGTTCCGGAATCTCCTCATTCCCGCCGGCTCGTTCGGCGACTTGCGCTTCGAAGCGCGCCCGCTGATCGTCGGGATCGTTGAGTTCGGTGAAGGCGTTCGAAACTTCCATGCGTGCGCAGAAAAGCTCGTAGCGATCGGCCAGCTCCGGATCGGCCGCCCGTCTTTTGGCAAGGGGCGAGATCAGAACCGGATAGCCCGTAACGAACGTAGGAGCTATTAAATGCGGCTCGAGCACGCGCTCGAAGATCTTGTCGAGCGCGTGTCCGTGGCTCGGCGAGGCCGGCACCCCGAGCTCTCGCAGAGTTTCCTGCGCACCTTCCGCGTCGAGCAGCCGCTCGCGCGTGTACTTCCCGTCGCTGTAACGTGCGATCGCCTCAAAATACTCGACGCGCGCGAACGGGCGCGCGAACGAGATCGTGCCGTCGCCGTAGGGAAGCTCGGCGCCCCCCTCGGTCGCGACCGAGACGAGATGCGCCACGAACGCTTCGTTGAACTCCATCATGTCGGAGACGTCCCAGTAGGCCGCATACAGCTCGAGCATCGTGAACTCCGGATTGTGGGTCGTATCGATGCCCTCGTTACGAAAGATACGGCCGATCTCGTAGACGCGCTCGAGGCCCGCGACGATCAGGCGCTTCAAGTTCAGCTCGGTGGCGATCCGCAACTGCATCAGCTCGTCGAGAGCGTTGCAATGGGTTACGAACGGACGCGCCGCAGCGCCCCCGGCAACGTGCAGCAGCGTCGGCGTCTCGACTTCGTAGAAACCGTAACCGTCGATGAACCGGCGCATCTCCGATATCAGGCGGCTGCGCATGATCATCGTATCGCGCACGTCCGGATTGACGATCAGGTCAACGTAGCGCTGGCGATAGCGCTTCTCGACGTCTTGCAGTCCGTGCCACTTGTCGGGCAGCGGCATCAGCGCCTTACCGAGCGCCGAGAACGAGGTTACGCGAAGCGTCAGCTCGCCCATCTTCGAGCGAAACATGTAACCGCGCACGCCGATGAGATCGCCGCGATCGAGATCGGCCCAGTCGCTGAAGGCCGATTCCCCAACTTCTTCTTTGCGAACGTAGATCTGCAGCTTTCCGCTGCGGTCGGCAAGGTCCGCGAAACTCGACTTGCCCATCGTACGCTTGGAGAGCACACGCCCGGCGAGGCTCCACGCTTCGGCGGCGGCGTCTTGTCCGGGCACGAGGAAACCGTAGCGCTCGCTCAGTTCCGCGGTCGTCGCGTCGACGTCGAAACGGCGCGCGGCGAACGGATCGCTCCCCCGCGAACGCAAAGCGGCCAGATTCTCACGTCTGGCCGCTACGAGTGCCGCTTCGGTCTTGCCGAGCTCGTCCAATAGTTACGAAGCCTTCTTGGCAGCCTTCTTCGGTGAGTTGCTCTTGATCGATTCGATCTTGTACTTGACGACCCCGCGTGGCGTGGCGACGTCTACGGTCGTGCCTTTCTTGTGACCCATCAGCGCGCTTCCGAGCGGCGACTCGTTCGAGATCCGGCGATTCGGCGGATCGGCCTCGGCCGATCCCACGATCGAGAACTCGTAGCTGTCGTTGTTCTTGAGATCTTTGACCTTGACGACCGCGCCGAGGTGGACCTCATCGGCCGCGTACTCCGACTCGTCGATGATGCGCGCGTTGCGAATCATCGCCTCCAGCTTGAGGATACGGCCCTCGATGAAGGCCTGCTCCTGTTTGGCATCTTCGTACTCCGCGTTTTCGCTCAAGTCGCCGTACTCTTTGGCTTGACGAATGCGGTCGTTGACCTCGCGACGATGGACGCTCTTGAGCTCGTCGAGCTCCCGCTCCAGCTTCGCCAGGCCTTCGGCGGTGAGTACGATCTCTTTGTCGTTCAACTACTGATCCTTACGGGGCGAAACCATATCGAGCAACCCCAGAGATTGGATGGCGTCCTTCAACGCTGGCGCGGTTTGTTCTGAGGCCCCGGCCAAGCCTCCTCTGCCGCTGCGGCCGAAGCGTTATACCCAGCGCCTCGGCTCACTACACTTGCTGCCGATGACGGGCTCACGAGTGCGATTCACGCAGGCGCAGGACGCGCGGCTTCAATTGCAGTTCCTTTAAGAGACGCTCGTAGTCGGCAGGGACGACGTCGCTCCACGCCTTCCCAAGGAGTGCTAAGAGCGCGGCTTCGAGCACGTTGGTCCCAAAGGAGCGCCCGCCGAGATCCGGCGTCGTCGTGATCAGGGTTTCGACGCCGCGTTCGGCCAGCTCGGCGACGTTTGCCTGGGTGACGGTGTTGGTGAGGACCGTCTTGCCATCGAGCCGCGCGGGCATGAACTGGCGCATGAAATGGAAGTCGCCTGCGATGACTTCCGCCTGCTCGTAGTACTGCGGATACTTAGGCTCGGGAGGCTTCTCTTGTTTCTTTCCGGTCGGGTAGAAGAACTGGAACGGCAGCTTGCAGGCATCGGGAAGATACTTTTCGGCCATCTGTTCGAACTCGTGAAGATCGCGAACCGGCATGTCCTTGTCGAGCGCGAAGATGAAGTCTCCGAAGAGCACGTCGGCCCCGGCGTCGACGAGCGCCTGCGCCATGCCGAAGCGATCCAAGGCGCTGACCATCAGCACGCGGCGTCCGCGCAGGTCGATTGCAAGCTCGTCTTGCATGAAGCGAACCGCTTCGCGCTCGAGGGTATTCTTCAATCCGCTTCCATCCACGACCGGCGTCGTTTTGGCTGCCTCGAGCAATCGCAGACCGTCGCGCAGCGCGTACCGGTGGCGGCCGGCGTAGAGATAGACGTCTATTCCGCCTAGGCCAATCGCGTCGACGCGACCATCGAGCTCGCGCACTTTCCCGATTGCCGCGTCGAGCTTGCCGTCGGTTCCGACCCGCGAAACGTCGAACTCTTCGCCCATGAACGTCACGTGCGCCTGATGATCGCGACTGCTCGAACCGAGCGAAACCGAAACGACCCGCTTCATTCCTTCGCCTCCGTGCTTCGCACTTCGCTCAGGACTGCGCGGAGTTTATCCTGAGCTCCGTCGAAGGGCGCAGCCGCAGCGGAATTTGAAAGTGACGCCGCTGCAGCTTTGGTGGCGGCGATCTTTTCGGACGTGATCGCGGCGTCGAAGGCCCGCATGTCCGCTAACATAAAGCCGCAGCGCTCCGCCATCGCGTCGATCTCGATGATCTTCTTGAGCTCGATGCCGCGCCCGAGCGTGTAAGGCTCGAGCCGATTCTCGAGCGCGAGAATCATCGTCTCGCTCATACAGGCGAGCGCCGTGCGTGGCGGCAGATTCAAGTCGAACTCGGAGCCCGGCTCGCGAACTCGGCCGAAGCGCGGCTCTCCCGGAACGACCATATTACCGCCTTCGCTCACTAAGACGTCGGGCCGCTCTTGCGCGACGCGCCGGCTCACGTCATGCGGCAGCGAGAGTTCGCAGACGACCGCGCCGGGCTGAAGATCTTCGGGTTCGATGACGTCCTGTGTCGACGTCGTCGCAGTGAGAACGAGCTGCGCCCGGCGAACGGCCGCGGAGGTGTCGGTCGTATATTCGCTCGCACACCCGAGCGCGCTCGCATTCTCTTCGTGAAACCTGCGCAAGCGGGTTTCGTTGCGCGCGACGAGCACGAGACGTTCCACTCTCGGTGCGATCAGCCGCGCGCAGGCGCTTCCAATCGAGCCGGTTGCGCCGATTACGACCGCGGTCGAGGCGGACGAATCGATCCCCATCTCTTGCGCGCCGCGGAATAGGCTGGCGACGCCGGCGGCGATCGTCAGCGAGTTGCCCGTCGTCACCGGAATCGGCGAACGTTCGTTGATGGTGACGCCTGCATCGCCGACGACAGCCGTAAAGGCGCCCAAGCCGGCGACCTGCGCGCCCAGCTCGGCGCCGATCTCGATCGCGCGGACGACGCGGCGATAGACCTCCTCGCGCGGAAACTCGACGAGCTGTTGCGGCAAGAGCGGCGCGGCGACGAACCACCCTTCGGTTTCACGGCCATCGGGCGTGCGGACGCCGGTCACATGCACGGCCGCGTACGAGGGCATCCACTCCATGATCTTGCGAAGGATCGGCTCGCCCTTGCCCTTCGCTCCCGGCTCGTAGCGGGCGATGTCGTCGAACGAGAGCGGATGAATCACGAAGCAAAACTTGTTCACGTCACGACCCCGCCTCGGCTTGGCGTTTGAGCGCTGCGAGCATCATCTCGCTGTTTTCGCGCACTTTTCTCTCCAGCGTCGGTCCGATCAGCTCGGCGAGCGTCGGGACCCCAAAATCGTAATCCACGCCCAGCACGACGTGGGTCACGCCGTCGCGGTGTTCGAAGGTCCAAGCCCCTTCGAACTTGTCGAGATCGCCCTCGAGCAGCTTGTAATCGATCCGCAGCGCCGCATCGTCGAAGCGATCTTCTTCCGTCCACTCGATCGGCGCCTCCTCGACGAGCGTCTTCCAGCGCGAAACGACGCCGTAGGGATTGCGCTCGAGTATCGTCACCGTTTCCACGTCGGGCATGAACTGAGGAAACTGCTCCTGATCCTTGGCCAGCTCGTAGACGTAGCGCGCGGGTGCATCGATTGCGATTCTGCTTTCGACATACGGCATCGCTAAAGCTTAGAGCGCGCCCAGCTTTTCGTGGGCGGCGGCGACGCCGGCGCGTAAGGCCGTCAAGGCATGGTCGATCTCCGCCTCCGTCACGATCAGCGGTGGTTCGAGCCGAATCACGCGCTGCGCGTTGAGCGTCCACGCAGCGGTGACGCCGTGCTTGAGCATCTCGGGGATAATCCAGCCGCCGTACCCCTCGTTCGTCAGCTCGACGCCGACCAGTAGGCCGAGGCCGCGCGCTTCGCGGACCACCGCCGGATACTCGCCGGCGATCGTGCGTGCGCCGTCGAGCAGTTGCTCGCCGCGTATCCGCGCTCGCTGCGTCAGCCCTTCGTCTTCGAGCACCTCCATCGCGGCCAACGCGGCCGCGCAGGCTAGCTCGCTGCCGCCGAACGTTGACGTGTGCAAGAGCGGTGCGTGACCGAATGCGCGATTCCAGATACTCGGGCGCGCAATGAAGGCGCCGACGGGCACGACCCCGCCGGAGAGTCCCTTGGCCAAGGTCATGACGTCTGGAACGACACCGTCACGGTCGCAAGCGAAACGATAACCGCAACGACCGAGTCCGGTCTGAACCTCGTCGGCGATCAAGAGCGCTGCGGTTCGATCGCAGATAGCGCGCACGTCTTGCAGATACCCAATCGGCGGAACGTGCACGCCGCCTTCGCCTTGGATTGGCTCGACGACGAAGGCGGCAGCGTCGCCCAGCGCCTCTTCGAGCCCGGCGGTTTGTCCGTACGGCACGCTCAGCGAATCCGCGAGCAACGGGCGAAATGGCGTTTGGAACGTTTCGCGCCCGCTCACCGACAGCGCACCCAGTGTCTTGCCGTGGAACGCGTTACTCGTTCCAACGATCTTAGCGCGTCCGGTCGCGGCCCGCGCGAGCTTGATCGCGCCCTCGATTGCCTCCGTTCCGCTATTGCACCAAAAAGAGATTTGCAGATCGCCCGGCGCAAGCTCGGCAAGACGGCGCGCGGCGCGTCCCAGCATCACGTTGAACATTGTCTTTCCCGAGAGGGAGATCAGCTGGAGCTGCGCGCGCACCGCTTCGACGACTCGCGGATGCGAATAACCCAACGTGAAGACGCCGTAGCCGCCGGCAAAATCGAGATAAGGCTTACCGGTGTGGTCCCAGATCGTGCATCCCTGCGCGCGCACTTCGACCGGCGAACCCGAGAGCTTCATCACGCGTGCAAGCGGCGGATTGACGAACTCTTTGTAGTTCTCGTAGGTTTCCTGCGCGAGCGCCTGCGGCGTCGCCGCGCCGTAGAGATCTGCGCGTTCTTCGATCACGCCTAGCCTCTTGCTGCTGTACGTGTAAGGTGTGAGGGAATAAGAAGCCTTTGTAGCTTAATTGGACAGAGCACAGCAATGACTACGCTGAGGATGCGGGTTTGAGCCCCGCCAGGGGCGTCCGGAGTGGCTATGCACCTTGACGCGGAACAGTCACCCGCAGTAAAGTCAGGGTGCGTAGTCATTGTTGAAGCTCTTAAGCTACAAAAAGACGAGGTCGAAGGAATTGGGCCTCGTTTTTTCATGCTGCGACCAACGGCGAGCTCTCCAGGCGCGCAATCGTGGCTTCGATCGTCTCGATCGCCTCGGCGGCGCTTTCGATGCGCATGATGCGCTCGCGCAGCACCGCCGCACCGGAAATCCCTTTCAGATAGAGCGCGACGTGCTTGCGCATCTGCGGCACCGCACGCGCTTCGCCCAATTCGTCGACCATCGCGCGATAGTGCACGATCGCAAATCGCAAGCGGTCGGCAGGCGGAGGAAGCGGACTCGCTTCGCGCCCTTCCATGAGATCGCGAATCTGCGAGATCAGCCAAGGATTGCCCAGCGTCGCGCGGCCGAGCATGATCGCGTCGACGCCGGTCTCGCGCATCCGGCGCATCGCCAGATGCGGATCGTCGAGGTCGCCGTTACCGATTACCGGAATGTCGACGCCGCGTTTGAGCCGCGCGATGTGTTCCCAATCGGCGTTGCCCTTATAGAACTGTTTGGCGGTACGGGCGTGCAACGTCACCGCCTGTACGCCGGCCGCCTGCGCGCGCCTCGCGACCTCGAGGTAGACGAGCGCGTCGTCGCTCCATCCCAATCGCATCTTCATCGTGACGGGACAATCCACCGCGCCGACGACGGCGCGCATGATCGCTTCGCAGCGATCCGGATCGCGCAGACAAGCCGAGCCGCCGTTGGTCTTCGTGACCTTCGGCGCGGGGCAGCCGAAGTTGATGTCGACGATGTCGGCACCGCACTCGCGCACGACTTTCGCAGCCAGCGCCATCGTCTGCGGATCGTCACCCCAAAGCTGCGTAGAGACCGGCTTCTCCAAGCCGTGCTGGTCTATCATCTCCATGGTGCGCCTGCTGCCGTACTTGAGCGCGTTCGACGAAACGAACTCGGTGACGGTCAGGCCGAGACCGTACGGCCGATAGAGTGCGCGCATCGTCCGATTCGTCACGCCCGACATCGGCGCGAGAACCAGCGGCGGCCAGACCTCGATCGGTCCGATCTTCAAGGACGCGGGGCACATACAACTAGCATTTACGGTGGAAGAGCTCCAATCCCACCAAACTGAGATGAGGGTCGACGGCATCGAAGACCGGCGTCTGCTTGGCAACGATCTCGGCCAAGCCGCCGGTTGCGATAACCTTTGCGGCAACGCCCATCTCGGCGCGCATCCGCGCCACGATCGCCTCGGTCTGGCCGACGAAACCGTAGACGATGCCGCTCTGCAGCGCTTCGTTGGTATTCACGCCGATCGCGTGCCGAGGCGTCTCGAGCGCGATCTGCGGCAGCTTTGCGGTCCGTCCGATTAGGGCGTCGATCGAAACGGCGATGCCCGGCGCGATCGCAACCCCAAGGTACTCGCCTTGGGGTGAGATTGCGATGAAGACCGTCGCCGTGCCGAAGCTCACGACGATCAGCGGCGCACCGAAGCGCTCGCGCCCGCCGATTGCGGCCGCTATGAGATCCGCGCCGACCTCGGACGGATTCTCGGTAACGACGTCGATCAGACGCTGCGTCTGGGCTTTCAAAAAATGCGGCGACGCACCGAGAAACCGCTTGCAGGCAGTTTCGAGCACCGGATCGAGCGGCGGAACGACGCTTGCAATCACGACTGCGTCGACCGCGCTGCGTTGCAGATCGCTCGTGGCGAAAAGCTGCGCGAAGAAGACGCCGTACTCGTCGGGAGTACGACGCAGCTCCGTAGTGACCCGCCACGTTTGCTTCAGAATTCCGTCATCGAAACAGCCGAGTTTGGTCTCGGTGTTGCCGACGTCGATGGTTAGCAGCATTTCAGCGCATCAACTCCGAGACCGCGTCGAGCAGGCGCGCCGCGAGCGTCTCTTTTTCGGCGGTACCGAGATCGCGACGTCCTTCTTCACCCCAGAGCAGCACGAGCGCGTTCTCGCCGGTGCCGAAGCCGCGTTCGCCGCGAACGTCGTTGACCGCGATTGCGTCGAGGTGTTTGCGCCAAAGCTTCTCTCGCGCGCGCGACTCGTGATCTTCGGTTTCGGCTGCGAAGCCAACTAGAAAACTCGAACCCTTACGTTCGCCCAGCGCTGCCAGCACGTCGGGATTAGGCACGAGTCGTGCGGTTAGCACGTCGCCGGTTTTATGTACCTTTGAGGCGACTTGCTGCGCCGGGCGCCAATCGGCGACGGCCGCCGTCGCGATCACGAGATCGGCACCCACGGCGTGCTCCAGCGCGGCATCGTAGAGCTGTGCAGCCGTCGTGATGCGCACCACGTCGATGCCGGCAGGCGGCTCGAGCAGCGTCGGCCCAAGCAGCAGCGTCACCTCTCCAC
>JBAUMX010000222.1:0-3433 GCA_049578945.1 Candidatus Cybelea sp.
CCGGTAAAAGCGCCGGATTCCCTCGTGAGATATGCGATTTTGTTCTTAGCGCCAACGGGAATCGAACCCGTCTTTCCCTTTGAAAAGGCCCTGTCCGAACCGATAAGCGATGGCGCGTCAGGTGGCATCCTGCGCTCGGAAGGCCGTGGGCAGCGCGGCAGCCTGAATGGAGTGCTGCTGCTTACAAGCCACTTCTACCCCCAGTCTATTAAGTGCGGGGAACCCAGCCAACTCCACTTCGAATTTACGGGGTTATCGCGAAGACGGTCCCATTGCCATCTGCACCACCGAAGCTAGTCGTACCATAAATCGCTCCGCCATATTCAATGAGATTAGTCTGCGGCATGAAGCCGTCGGTGAGGTTGAAGCGATGGAGTACCGTCTCTTTGCCCGAGGCAGTTAGTTTGAACACCGTACCGCAGCCGACCGTAGTCTTCAGGGGGCAACCTGAGCCACCACCCACGTTCGTAGTGCCGTAGAAATTGCCATAGTAGTAGAGCAAATCGCCGAAGGGTTCTGCACCATCCTTCGCGCCCTTAAAACTATAAACGACGCGCTCCTTACCAGCGGTCGTTACGGCGAAAACGTTCCCACACGTCTTCGAGCAATGCTTTTGTGCAAAGCCGGCAGTTACGCCGTAAAGCGTGCCTTTTACATCGACGAGATCGGAGACCGGATAGGCTCCATCCGGGCCGCCTGAAAAGCTGTAAATGACGACTTCCTTACCACTAGCGGCGTCGATCGAGAACACGGTTCCACAGCCGTAGGTCCCGCAGCCGCTTCCACCGAGCTCAGTCGTTCCATAAATCATTCCATCTTTGTAGGTTAGATCGGCAGTTGGGAAAGCACCATCGGCCGACGGTCCCGCGAAACTGTAGACGACACTTTCGTTGCCAGTTGGGCCACTGCTGAAGACAATTCCGTCGCCGTACTTTCCGCCATATAAAGTCGTGCCGTAAAACGTGCCGCCGCCGTCAACCAGACCGCCGGCCGGGAAAACGCCGTCGCCGCTCCCACCAAAACTGTGAAGGACCGTCTCGCTTCCCGATGGGCTTACGCTAAAGATCGTTCCGCAACCATTTCCGCTGTAACACTCGCCGCCTCCGATTCCACCCGAGTGCGTCGTGCCATAGATCGCCCCGTTGACGTAGCGCAGACTGCCCTTGGCCCCACCCCCGTCGGTTGCACCGCGGTTTCCTTTGAAACTGTAGATGACGTCTTCCGTATCGTTCGTTGGATCGATCGTAAAGACGGTTCCCCAGTCCCGCTTACCGCCGAGAGTCGTCGTACCGAAAAGAAGGCCATTGACAACAGCCAGCCTCGTTCCGACTGGCTTTCTGCCGTTTTCTCTTTTGCTCGCAAAACTGTAGAGTAGCTTAAACCCTGTTGGACCGAGCCCGCTGTTCGCGGCCCGCAGGGATGCGGTGTCCTGCAACGGGGTTATGGCGCTCGAGTTTGCACTGCACGCGCTCATCGTAGGCGCGATGCAGACCAAACAGACCATTAACACATAGCGGCTAGAGTCGAAGCGCTTCATAATTGCTAACCTTCCTCCAACTGAGAAATTCGATGTCAAAAGCTCTTCATGCCGTTCGTGACCACGCGCGTTTCTAAAACGAAACGCGCTCAGCTTCTCAGATACGGCGCAAAGCTCGCGACGTCCCTCTCACCTGTTCAGCTCGGCGCGCGAATCGGTTTCGTAGAGCCGGCAGCGTCCCAGCGCTAGAAATCCGGCTCTACCCCCAGCCAGCTGGCTCGGAAAGGCCCCCGCTTGTCGCGGCGTAGCTCGCTCAGCAAGTCAATCACGTAGCGCTTCCCGTTGAGCGTTGTCATCCGTTAGCCCACGATCCATCCGGTGGTCCCCGAACCGATAGGCGACGTCGAGTTGAATTCCTTAGGCTGTTCATTAGGCCAGCAGGAAGGTGGTCAGGCCGACGCGCATCCTCGCGTTGAGAGGTTAATCCATTTGCATTGCAGCTGCGGCTCTTTGCATTTGGAAGTTTCTGGCAGTGCCAGGCTCTCTGCGTCACTCTGCGATTCGGCGCCTAGACGCCGATGACGTAGCTCTCGCATTTAAAGAAGGTGCGTCGCAGGCGCATCGTCGTCCGCCCGAAGCCATCGAATCGCTTCGGAGAAACGAGAGACGCAATGCGAGTTTCAAATCTGACTGCGCGCGTACTAGGCGTTTGCTCGATGTTTGGAATCCTCGCGGGTTGTAGCGGCAGCGATTCGACGCCGAGTAGCGCGTCGCCGAACGCCCGCTCCGGCGGACCTTTGTCCGGCGTAGCCCGCGACGTGCTGCGCTTACGGCCAAACGGTATAGCGCCGGCAATACCACAAATCCATTCTCTTACCCATAAGGACAAGAGACCCGTCCTCGTTGTCGCGGACGTTGTCACCAACACCGTCACGGAGTACGCATCGCCCTATACCGGCGCGCCCATCGCCACCATCACAAAGCGCGTGGACGGGCCGATGCACCTAGCGTTCCACCGACACGACCTCTTCGTCGCGAACTCTTCCAACAGCACCGTCACGGAGTACGTGCCGCCCTATACCGGCGCGCCCATCGCCACGATCTCGAACGGAGTGTCTGGCCCGCTCGCTGTAGCGTTCGACGTTAGCGGCGACCTCTTCGTCGCGAACTTTTCCAACAGCACCGTCACGGAGTATGCGCCGCCTTATACCGGGGCGCCCATCGCGACCATCACGAACCTTGGCGACCCGGGGGCCCTCGCGTTCGACGCGAGCGACGACCTCTTCGTCGCGAACATGGCCGCTCCTAGTTATAACAACGTCGTGGAGTACCTGCCGCCCTATACCGGAGCGCCCATCGCCACCATCACGAAGCGCATGCATGACCCGGACGGCCTCGCGTTCGACGCGAGCGGCGACCTCTGGGTCGCGATGCTCGATAACAACACCGTCGTGGAGTACGCGCCGCCCTATACCGGAGCGCCCGTCGCCACCAGCTCGAACAGCATAAACGGCCCCACTGACCTGGCGTTCAGAGCGAGATGACGCGATGCCGTAGCAGCGACGTCTACCAATCCGAGGTAACACGCTTCAGGAGGCACGATAGGATGAAGATCTCAGATTTTCGCCGCTATGCATTAAGCTGGTGCGCTGGCGTTGCAATGCTTGCAGGCTGCGCTGGCGTTGCAATGCTCGCAGACTGCGGCGGAAGCACGCCGCTGAGTCCATTGTCTGCCGGAGTTAAGGAGGAGCGAACGCACGCGCGTCCCTCGTACAGCGAGCTCTACAGTTTCGAAGGCTCTCCCGGTGACGGCGCATACCCGTATGCGCGCCTCAACAACGTCAACGGCACGCTCTACGGCACGACCTCCTACGGGGGCGCCCAGTGCTTCTCAAGTTACGGTTGCGGAACCGTCTTCTCGATCACGACGTCCGGCACGGAAAAGTTGCTCTACAG
>JBAUMX010000223.1:0-14766 GCA_049578945.1 Candidatus Cybelea sp.
TGAGGTTCATGCTATGCTTGGTCATGAGGGTCGGTCTCCTTTCATTGCACCTCGAGTGCGTCACGGATACTGCGTTTTCAGAAGTCCGTTTTGGGGACCGGCCTTCTCATCTCATCTAGGCGCGTAGACGCGATGCCTCGCGGCGGCCTCGCAGTCTCGTGCCTCGGACTCGGAGCGCTGCATCGCGGCGCTGCGCGGCGTTGCGCTTCGCGGGCCTGGCTGCTGGACGGGGGCTAAGCGCTTCTAAGCCGAAACGTTGCTAGCGTGGCGTTCACGGAGCAGGGAGCAAGGCAGATGAGGAGCTTGGATTTCAGCCGCTACGCGCTAAGCAGTTGCGTCGTCGCGGCCATGCTAGCAGGCTGCGGCGGTAACGCCCCATCCGGCCGCCTGATCCCAGTTGGCTCGGCGGACAAGACTTCTCAGAACGTGGTTGACGGTGGTGGCACACCCCCGAAGTGCAAAGGGCAAACTTTTATTCCGCATGGAGCGCAGGTCTCCGGATATATCTCGAGACGACCAGACGTACTCTGTGTGCCGTCGTTCGATGGCTTCGGCGGGGAGTTAGGATTCCCAGGAGCGCATCCGCCAGGACGCATAAAGCTCATAGTTGAGTCGAAGCACTATTTGAAGCTCGGCAAACTTAAGGCCATATTCACTTTACAATGGCTACCGGGCTGGCAATTCTCGTTCGGGCCAATAGCTCCGCCAGGCGGCATAACTGGAAAGAAGATCATTCCGGGCAAAACGTACACCGCGTACGGACAGTATGACTTTGACGGTGGTCATACGAATGTTGGTCCGTGCTATTCGATTGCTTCCCGTGGACAATTTGGCGGTGTATTCAAGAACCTCGGAACGTTGATGGAAAAGCGTAGCGGGTCGTTCTTTGTCTGGACGCTTGGGATTTATCCCGGCAAAGAGGCCAAAAGTAGGTGCTAGTCACACCCTCGTAAATGCTGCGCAGACAAACACAACTCGCTGCATGCAAAGCCTTGCTCCGCGAATGCTCGGCAAAGAAACGTGTAACGCTCCCGGTAACGGCCAGTACTCCCTTCCCCGCCGCGCTCGCGAGGCCGCATCGCGCAGTGGCTTCGCGTAACCTCGCAGCTGCGCAGCCACGCGCCGATCGCGCAGCGCATTGCAGGCTCGCGGTTTAGCAGCGGCGCCTCGTAGCGGCCTCGCAGTTTAGCGCGCGGCGCTTGATACGTTGCGGCTCGGATCGCGGAGCCTAGGCCTAGCCGGCTGGGAGGGGCCTCGTTTTAAAAGGCCTTGGCTCTTATCCAACAATTCGAAAATGGAGCTAAGTCTATAGCAACGAGGGGCCGCCAATCGGCGAGGTGGCCGTGGGCCGAAGCGGCGAACCATGATGACGCCCGCGGCGTTCCGTTGGCAAGGAGCAAAGCACACATGAGACGTTGGAATCTTAGCCGCTATGCGCTAAACATCAGCATCACCGCAGCATTACTCGCGGGATGCGGTGGATCGCAGCCGCCGATCGGCGCGCCGGGCGCAATGCCGCAGATTGCCGTGCGTTCGCTTACAGCATCACGCGAACATCGAGAATCATTAACCTATCAGGTGCTGCACCGGTTCAATCGACCCGCGGACGGACAAGCTCCCGCAGCGCCGCTGATCGATGTCAACCACACGCTATACGGCACAACCACGGCTGGTGGGAAATTCGGGAACGGGACTGTTTACAGCATCAGCACAAGTGGTGCAGAGAAAACGCTCTACAGCTTCCGCGGGGGTCTAGACGACGGTGCAGTTCCTAACGCCGGCCTCGTTAATGTGAAGGGCACCCTGTACGGCACGACCAGTTTTGGCGGCGCCACGTATGGATCCCGGTGCCTCATAACCGGTCACCAGTCGGGCTGCGGCACCGTTTTCGCAATTACACAATCCGGACAGGAAAAGGTGATCTACTCTTTTACAGGTGGTCCCGTTTCAGGTGGTGGTGACGACGGTAGCTACCCGGTCAGTGGATTGATTGATGTTAACGGAACGCTATACGGTACGACGAATGACGGTGGTTCAGGATCCTTTGGCACGGTTTACAGTGTCGGCACGACGGGGTCGGAAAAGGTGCTGCATAGCTTCAGCGGCTCGGGTGATGGCGCAGGACCTGCGGCGGGCTTGATCGACGTAAAGGGCACCCTGTACGGCACGACAGAGGGAGGTGGTACTGCCGAGTGCGACTGCGGCACCGTTTTCAGCATCACCATAGCAGGCGTGGAAATGGTGCTGCACAGCTTTGCTGGATCAACGGGTGACGGTGAGCGGCCGACTTCAGGATTGATCGATGTAAACGGAACGTTGTATGGCACGACGTCGGGGGGCGGCAAATATGGATCCCAACCAGGTTGCGGTGGCGGCTGTGGCACCGTCTACGCTATAACCACGACAGGTAAGGAGAGCCTCGTGTACGACTTCACGGGCAGCGAAGTCAATGACGATGGATCAGCACCGCGTGCGGACTTGGTCGACATGGACGGCGCGCTCTATGGTACGACCTCCGAGGGCGGCGAAGCATGTCACGACACCCTCTGCGCGTGCCACTTCGTCGGTGGTTGCGGTACCGTTTTTAGCGTAACGACGACCGGCGCCGAAACGGTGCTGCACCGCTTTACCGGCGGCACCGACGGCGCTTTACCGATTGCAGGCTTGCTCGATGTGAACGGAACGTTGTACGGCACGACCGAACATGCGAGTAGTTATCACCGTCATGGTGGTCCACGCGGACCTGGAACCGTTTTCGCGCTCACCCCGTAACGCGCGGCACGGCGGCTCACCAATTCGCTTCGGCCGCCGATGCCACGGTGGCCGCGGCGCTAGCCTAGCGGCCTAAAGTGCTCGCGTTGCGCAGCCCGGCCGTCGATTGCGTCGGGCATTGCAGCCTCGCAGCTGAGCAGAAACGCCTCGCAGTATGCTCGCAGTCTCGCAGCTTAGATCGCGGCGCTTAACGCGTTACGCTAGGGCCCGGCTGCCGGGAGGGGGCGCACGATTTTAGGGGTCCAACTCCTATCCCGGAACCGTAACGATCGCGCGCGCGGCCGGGACCTTTACGTATCCCGCGCGCTTTCAGCTCGTCGCGTCGATGAATCCGTGTCCCTGCGGCTACCGCGGCGTTCGAAGCGCCGAGTGCCGCTGCGACGAGGCGATGGTCGCAAAGTACGTCGGCAAACTCTCCGGACCGCTGCTCGACCGAATCGATCTCCAAATCGAGATCGCGCGAGTCCCCTTTGACGAGATGGTCCGCTACGACGGCGCCGAGCGTTCCGCACAAATCCGCGATCGCGTCGTCGCGGCCCGCGCGCGGCAA
The DNA here is from genome assembly GCA_049578945.1 of Candidatus Cybelea sp. Classification (GTDB taxonomy): domain Bacteria; phylum Vulcanimicrobiota; class Vulcanimicrobiia; order Vulcanimicrobiales; family Vulcanimicrobiaceae; genus Cybelea. The sequence goes on from JBAUMX010000223.1 coordinate 3,323, forward strand.
CGGGCCCGCTTTTCCGGCACTACGTTTTCGTCCAACGCCGAGATCCCCGGAAATGCGATGCGCCGCTACTGCGCGCTCGACGAGCCCGCAATGCGATTGCTCGCACACGCCAGCGCCAAACGGCAGTTCTCCGCGCGAGCTCTCGACCGAATCGCGCGCGTCGCGCGCACGATCGCGGACCTCTGTGCCATCGAAGATATTCAGGCCGAGCACGTGGCCGAAGCGATCCAGTACCGCAGCTTGGAGAGGCTGGGCGCGGCGGCGTAACTACCGATCGCACTCAGCCTGCTTCAAGGATCGCCAGGACCTATGCGAGGTACGCTACAGTCAATGATTCGCGAGTGCGGTACGGCAGCGATTCTTCTGGCGCTATTGGCGACGCAGTCCGAGGTCGCGATCGCGAGCGATACCGAGCGGCTCACTCCGGATCAAATTTATTGGCGGGCGCAAGCGGCCGTGAATCGGCTACCACAGCCCGCCTACATTGCTTTTACATTCGAGAATCAAGGCTTTGCATATGATGGCCACTCGATGAGCCCACCTCGGGAGCTTCCAGCTAGCGGCGAACTACTTCGGGTGCTGGTTCGCACCTCGGATGGGCGCGCCGCAATCTGTGCCTTCAAAGACCAAAGAGGGCGGGACGTACCGCACCCAAGCGTTGGGATCGTTAGCGATGAAATCGGCTGGATCGTGGTAACAAATATCGTGCGGTTGGGAGATTTTCCGCTCGCGGATTTTGGCTTACGGTACGGCACGGAATCGCGCCCCGGCTTCTTCGAAGCGTACGCGCCGTCACCACAAGCATCTCACCTCCGGGTTATCGCACGCGTCGTCGCGCTGACGCCGCCGCCTTACCGAATCGTCGACCTCGGTGACGAGACCATCGACGATCGGCCCGTCTACCATCTTGGACTTGACCCTATCCGCAATCCCGAACGCAACGTATTGCGCCAGATTTGGATTGACAAGGCGTCGCTCTTACCCGTCCGCTACGTCGCGATACGAACGGTGCTGGACGTGCCGCAGCCCTTCAGCTATGCCGTCACCGTTGACAGCGCAGAAATCGATGACCACTTGGTGAACGTTGACGCAAATGGAATTAGCGTGGACGGTCTTGGCAAGTGGCGGATCTTTCAGATATCGTTTCCGGACTCAGAGCCCAATTGGGTTTTCGATCCGGCCCAGTGGCCACGCCACAACGGCGAGCAAATTCCAAACTTGGCCGCAAACAGACCAGCGCCGCGCTGATCTACGAAAGGCTGGGCGCGGCGGCGTAACGTAAGAGAACCGGCGTGCGTGCTGCGCTTTTGATTCTTGCCGGCTGCATTGCATTTGGCAGCGGGGCAGTGACGCCGGCAGTTGCGAGCAGCGCGCCGACGTCGCTCGTCGATACGTTCGTCGGTACGTCGGGAACGCCGGCCGGCGGTCCGATCGACACCTTTCCCGGCGCTGACCTGCCGTTCGGAATGGTCCAGTGGAGTCCGGACACACCCTCGCAAAACGCGGGCGGCGGATACGAGTATACCGACCGCGAGATCACGGGATTCAGCCTGACTCATTTGAGCGGTCCCGGCTGCAACGTTTTCGGCGACTTTGCAGTACTTCCGACCGTCGGCGCAGTTTCCAACGATCCCGCAGCGGCGCGACAGCCGTTTTTGCACTCAGGCGAAGAGAGCGCACCCGGATGGTATGCGGTATCGCTGGGCAGGCCCGCGATTCGAACCGAACTGAGCGTCACGGCGCACGCCGGCATCGGCCGGTTCACGTTTCCGCCGACGGCTCAGGCGACTCTGCTCTTCAATGCGGCATCGAATCAAGCCGGAGTAACCGTCGCAACGATTCGCATCGACTCACCGACGGAAATTTCGGGCTCGGCCTCGAGCGGCTTCTTCTGCGGCATGCCGGATCGTTACACCGTCTATTTCGTCGCGCGATTCGATCGCGCGTTCCGTCAATCGGGAGCGTGGAACGGTGGACGCGGCCTATGGCTGACCTTCGATGCGACGCGCGCTCCCCGGATCGCGGTCAAAATCGGCCTCTCGTTCGTCGACGTTTCCGGTGCGCGCGCGAATCTCGATGCCGAGGCCAAAGGTTGGGACGTTATCGCCGTGCGCAACCGCGCGACCGAGCTGTGGAACGCAATGCTTCGCCGGATCGTGATCTCGGGCGGAACGTCGCAGCAGCAGCGAACCTTTTACACGGCCCTCTACCACGTGCTGCTTCATCCCAACCTCGTGAGCGACGTGGACGGCCGGTATACCGGTTTCGACGGCAAGATCCATCACGTCAGACCCGGCCACGCGGAGTACGCGAACTACTCCGACTGGGACATCTATCGCACCGAGGTTCCGCTCCTCGCGTTGCTCGCGCCGCACGAGACGAGCGACATGATGCAGTCGCTGGTCGACGCGGCGCGCCAAGAGAACGGCTGGCTTCCGCGATGGGCGCTCGTGAACGGACCGACCAGCGTCATGGGCGGCGATTCGGTCGATCCGGTGATCGCCGGCGCATACGCCTTCGGTGCGCGGGATTTCGACGCGCGCGGGGCGTTGGCCGCGATGGTCAAAGGCGCATCAACCACGGCGCCGCCTCCCGCACAGGGATGGTACGTACCGCGGTGGGAGCTCGACGACGCCTACCTGCAGCGTGGTTACGTCGTCAACACGCACACGACGTCGGTCTCTCCCGGGCCCAACGGCGCCTCGGAGACGCTCGAATACGCGCTCGACGACTTCTCGATCGCGCGCCTCGCTTACGCGTTTCACGATGCGCCGACGTACGCCGCATTCATGCGACGCTCCGCCAATTGGATGACGCTCTTCGACGGCGCAGCGCACCGGATCGCGCCGCGCGATCCCGATGACGCGTTCATGCTCACGCCGACCACCGAAAACGGTCAGAGTGGTTTTCAAGAGGGAAATGCGGCGCAATATACGTGGATGGTTCCGCAGGATCTACGCGATCTGATCGCGGCTCTCGGCGGGGCGACCGCAGCGACCGCGAAGCTCGACGAATTCTTCTCGCACCTCAATGCGGGACAGGATAAGCCGTACGCATGGCTCGGCAACGAGCCAAGCCTCGGAACGCCGTGGGTCTACCTTTCGACCGGTGAACCGTGGCGGGCGCAAGCAATCCTGCGGGAAGCTCTCAGCACCCTGTACGACGATACGCCGGACGGACTTCCCGGCAACGACGATCTCGGCACGATGAGCGCGTGGTACGTCTGGTGCGCGATGGGTCTTTACCCGCAGAACCCCGCCGTTCGGTATCTCGACGTTGGTGCGCCCCTCTTCTCGTCGGTAATGTTGCGCGCTCCCAGCTCTCCGACGATTGAGGTCGCGGCCCCGCAGAGCTCGCCGGTAAATGCGTATATCGAGCAGCTGCGACTGAACGGACGCCGACGCGACGAATCATGGGTTGAACTCCCTCTGCACGGCACGCTGAAACTCGACCTCGTGGCCGGCGCCCGTCCCAATATGCAATGGGCGAGTGGAGCCGGCGCAGCACCGCCGTCGTTCGCAACGATGCCGCTCGCACTGCCGGCCTCAACGACGTCCACCTTCCAACCCACGTACGCTGCGGTTTCAGTTGCAGCCGGCGGCGCCAAAACACTCGCGTTCACGCTCGCAAACGGAGGCACGAATCCGGCAACGGTGACGTGGCACGCGGTCTTTCCGGCCGGTCTGCATGCCGATCCGGATCGTGGCCGCGCCCTGGTGCGCGACGGCACCGGAGAGACGCTTTCGATGCGCATTTCCGCAGATGGCTCGTTGCGCGCCGGATATTACGCCGCGCGACTCGACGGCAGCGCCGAGAACGGCGCCGTTTTGGAGCACCTTTCCATCAGCGTGCGTGTCGCCAATGGCGCCCAGCGACCGGCGCTTGCCTACGCCGAAAATCGCTTCGGAAATACGGTCACGCCGATCGATCTCGTGACGCGCGCGACCGGTCCGGAAATTCGCGTCGGTGAAGAGCCGCGCGACGCCGTGCTCGGCGCGGACGGTACGCGCCTCTACGTCGCGAATCTCGGCGGCGGTTCGATCAGCGTCGTAGACACGATTGCCGCGCGGACGATTGCGAACGTCAAAGTCGGCTCCTCACCGAACGGCGTCGCCATCGCCCCCGACGGCAAAACCGTTTGGGTCGCAAACTCCGACGACGACACCGTCGAATCGATCGATACGGCCTCGCTCAAGGCGAGCGCACCGATTCGCGTCGGTTCGCGGCCGCGGGCGATCGCGATTGCCCCCGACGGCTCGACGCTCTACGTAAGCGAGAACGGAGCGAATGCCGTCGCCGTCGTCGATCTCCGCTCGCGCAGCATCGCTGCGACCATTCCGGTCGGCGAACGCCCTGCGGGATTGGCGGTTGCCCCCGACGGCAAACGTCTGTACGTCGTCAACAGCGCGTCGAACGACGTTACACCCGTCGATCTCTCGGGCAACCGCACGCTGCGGCCGATTCCGGTCGGCGTCTACCCGATGGAGATCGCGATCGCGCGCGACGGCGCCGATGCCTTCGTGACCAACTATGCGAACTCGACGATCACGCCGATCGATCTGCGTGCCGACGCAGCGCGTTCGCCAATCGAGGTCGGCGGCGCGCCGTACGGGGTCGCGATCACCTCCGACGGTCGCACCGCAATCGCCGTCTCGCACCGCGACAACGCGGCGATGCTGGTCAATGTCGCCACCCATCGAGTAAGCGGTCCGATTCCGCTAGGAAACGGGCCGTACACGGTCGCCGCGCCGTAAAGCTGCCTTTGTCTAGGACTGTGGGACGTCGAGTTGCGGGATGGCGTCGCCGTCGAGAAATGCGCTCAGCTCGCCGGGAGAGAACTGCAGGCCGGCCCAAAACGGACCGAACTCGCCGTAGCGCGCGCTCACCTCGTCGAAGCGCATCTCATAAATCAACTTCTTGAAGATCAGGGGATCGTCGGCGTAGAGGTCAACGCCCCACTCGAAGTCGTCGAATCCGATCGATCCTGAAATCACCTGGGTCACGCGGTTATGATACGAACGGCCGACGACGCCGTGCTCGCTCATCATTTTGGCGCGAGCCTCGAAGCCGAGAATATACCAATTCTGCACCTCGCCGCGGCGTTTGCTCATCGGGTAGAAACATTGATAACGCCGCTGCGGGATCTTCGCCCATAAGCGCGGACCGATATACGGGCTCTCGGCCTGCTTGCGTATCAGTTCATCAAAGCCCGCGATCCACTCGGGCGAGTGGGGTGCCAAGCCGCGTTGGTTCAACTCGGCATGGACCTTTGCGGTCGCATCGTAGAGACCCAGCTCCAAGACCGAGACGTACGACCCCGCAGGATCGAGAAACTCACGCAGTTCGAGCTTGTCGACGAGCGTCTGCGCGTACGCAAGCCCTTCGAAGCTGCGGGCGTAATGGGTCAGCATGAGATCGCCCTTGTGACCGACGATCTGGGTCAGACCGACGTCGCCGTCGTCGTTGCCCTTCAGATGGTCGACCAGATCGGCCGCGTGTCCCGCGTACTTATCGCGCCGCTTCTCCGGGAGCGAATCCCAACGGCGGCGGTTAAATGCAAAGATGCGGTGGAGAATCCACCACCCTTCGAGCGATTCGGGAACGTTCGGGTCGCGCATATCCTCCGCTGATTCTAGTGGCGCGCCAACAGTTTCGCGCGTTTCACCTCGGCCTCCACTTCGGCCTCCAGACGGTCGGGATGCTCGCGATACTTCGCCCAGAGCGGCGGCGTGTGCGCGATGTCGTTGAGGACGCGCGTGTAGACCGAGTTGACCGGCGCCGGCACGCGATGCTCGAGCCCCGCGGCCGCGACCGCGCCGTTGAGAACGTCGACCTCGGTCTGCGCTCTGGCATGGCGCAGATCGAGCAAAAGCGATGGCGGCTTCGTGCCCCGCGCACCGGCGATACTCTGCGCCAGGAGCGTCCGCGAGACCGGGCTGGGAAGCGCGGCGACCGCGAAGAGTGCCCGCACCGGGTAGCGCGGCAGATCGATCGGCTCGATCCGCATCGCTCGCATCACCGCGCGGATCTCGCGGATCATGCGGATCTCGAGCGTGAAGATTTTGTCGAAATGCACGAACCGGTTCGGCAGGACGTTGAGGATCGCGCAGCTCGCGTTTGCGACCGTATTGAGCGCAAGCTTGCTCCACTTCAGCGCGCGCCAATCCTCGACGACTTTCACCGCCAATCCGGTGCCCGCAAAGGTTGCCGAGAGCCAGTTGTAAGCGTTGGCGCCGGTCGGCGCCAAAGCCAAGCCGCCCTCCTTGGCGGGGCGGGCATTCCCGTCGCGGTCGCGATCGACCGGCGTCGTCAGCGCCGCCGCCACCACGTTATCCGCGCCGAAGGCAGCCGCGATTCGCTCCTCGTTCCCGACGCCGTTCTGCGGCGAAATGAAGACGCATTTCTCGGGATAGGCGATCGCCTTGCGCAACGTTTCGATCGCGCTCTCGGTGTCGTAGGATTTCGTCGCAACGATTGCCACGTCGGCATCGTACGGCGCGACCTCTGCCAAGTTGCGCGGCGCGTAGGCGACGCCGACGCCGACGCCGCGTAAAAGATCGCCCAAGTAAGTTCCGACCGCGCCCTTGCCGACGATGTAAACCTTCACGCCGAGACGCCCGTCGAGCCAAAACCGCCCGCGCTGCGCTCGGTCGGCGGAAGTTCGTCGACCAGATCGAACGAGGCGCGCGCGACTGGAGCGACGACGATCTGGGCGATGCGATCCCCACGGCGAACGACGAACGGCTCGTTGCCGAAGTTGACAAGCACGACGCGCACCTCGCCCCGATAATCGGCATCGATCGTGCCGGGCGCGTTGAGACACGTCACGCCGGAGCGTATCGCAAGCCCGCTGCGCGGACGAACCTGGGCCTCGTATCCGGGCGGCAGCGCGATCGAGAAACCGGTCGGAACCAGCGCGCGCGCACCCGGCAAGAGCGTAAGCTGCTCGCGAACGGCCGCACAGAGATCCGCGCCCGCGGCATGCTCGCTCATGTATCCCGGAATCGGTAAGCCCTCGCCTTGCGGGAGACGCTGAAGCAGGATGCGGACCACTAAAGTTGAGCTAACTCTTCGCGGAAGCTCTCGATGTCGCCAAACGAGCGATAGACGCTCGCAAAACGGATGTATGCGACCGGATCGAGCTTGCGCAGCGCCTCCATGAGCTTCTCGCCCACCAGCGCCGAGGTGACTTCGCTTTCGCCCCGCGCAAAAAGCTCGCGCTCGAGGTCGGCGGTGACCGCTTCCATTCGCGATTCGGAGATCGGCCGTTTTTCGCAGGCTTTGCGTAAGCCGGCTAAGATTTTCTCACGGCTATATTGCTCGCGCCGGCCATCCTTCTTTACGACGAAGAGCCGTGGCACTTCCATTCGCTCGTAGGTGGTAAAGCGATGCTTGCAGCGCGGGTCCAAACACTCGCGCCTGCGACGCACGACGTTCTCGTCGTCGCGTGAGTCGACGACGCGCGTCTCACTCTTGCGACAGGTCGGGCAAGTCAGCGGTAAGTCTCTCCCCCACGGCATATCTTGTGGGTGCACGTATTATACGTCACTACGGGTAGTTAACGCAAAAAGTCCCAACGCGTCATGCACGTTGGGACCGCGCCGTCAGACCTGCTCGCGCGCTTAGGCGCTGCCGATTTTGAACATCTTCGTACCGCAGACCGGGCACTTGCCTTCCACTGCGGGCCGACCGTTCTTCATCGTAATTTGGACCGCGTCTTTGATCTCGCGCTTAGCCTTGCACTTGACGCAATACGCTTCTGCTGCCAACTCTGGTACCTCCGTTTGCGGCCAGGCTATTCCTGCGGGCGCCCCTGAATCCCCCCGCTTGCGCTCGCGTTCGTCGGCGTGATGGACCCGCGATGTGGGAGCCGACCTTCGAAACGCGCGCGCGGATCGAGGCCGCCCGTGCCGGGCGAGGCTTCGAAGCGGCCGCTGCGGGACTCTGGTGTTGCGGCGATTTAAGCGGGCTTGCCCTACCTTGCATCGCGGTCGTCGGGACCCGAGCGGCCACACCTTACGGAAGGCGGCTTGCCCAGCGTTTTGGCGCCGAACTCGGGCAGGCGGGCTGCTGTATCGTCTCCGGATTGGCGCTTGGGATCGACGGGGCTGCACACGAGGGCGCTCTGAGCGCCGGGGCCCCAACGATCGGCGTCCTGGGCGGCGGCCATCGGCACTTCTTTCCGCGGAGACATCGCGGGCTCGCCGAGCGGATGCTGGCAGACGGCGGGGCCGTGCTCTCGCCCTATCCGCCCGACCAGGAGGCCCACCCCGGCCAGTTCCTAGCCCGTAACGGCGTCGTCGCCGCCCTTTCGGACGCGGTGCTGGTCGTCGAAGCACCGGCGCGCAGCGGTGCCCTCAATACGGCCGGCTGGGCTGCCGGACGAATCCCCGTGCTGGCAGTACCGGGTGACGTCGATCGCAAGCACGTGGCCGGGTGTCTGGCCCTGATCCGCGACGGCGCCACGCTGGCGCGCTCCCCGCGGGACGTCCTCGAGGCGCTCGGGCGGTTAGCCCTGTCACCGCCTGCGCGACGGCCGCCGGCGCTACGCGATCCGGTCGCCGCCGCATTACTCGCGGCGCTCGACGGGGGTGCTTGCGAACTCGAAGAGATCGTGGCGTGCAGCGGCATCTCGCCGGCCTCGGCGCTCTCGACGCTGACCATACTCGAACTCGACGGCGCGATCGAATCGCACGGCGCATCGTCGTATGCGCGGGTCGCGCCGGTGTCGAGCGGCGAAGATGGCGGCGCATGATCCGAATGACCGGAGCGTCGTCGCTCGACGACGCGTTACGCGCCTTTGCCGATGCTGCATCGAAAACGGCCGCGGCGAAATATTCGGTCGCCGAACCGGCCGTCGCGTTCGAGTCGCCGCGCCGGCCCGAGTTCGGCGATTTTGCAACGAACCTCGCCTTTTCGCTCGCCAAGAGCGCGCGCCGCCCGCCGCAAGCGATCGCCGACGAGCTCGTTGCCGAACTCGCTTCGAACGCTCCCGACCTCGAGCGCTTCTTTAGCCGAATCGATGCGGTTGCGGGCTTTATCAACGTGCGGCTCGCGCCGTCGGTCTGGCACGACGCGGTCGCGAAGATTCTGCGCGAAGGCGATCGCTTCGGCGAAGTTCCACGCAACGGTCAACGCATTTCACTGGAGTTCGGGAGCGCGAATCCGACCGGGCCACTGGTCGTCGTCCAAGGACGTTCGATGTCGGCTGGCGCCACGCTCGCAAATGCGATGCGATTTTGCGGCTACGACGTTTTCGTGGAATGGATCATCAACGATGCGGGCGGCCAGCTCGATGCGCTCGGGCGTTCGATCTACGCGCGTTATCGCGAGCTCTTCACTCCCGGCTATCCCTTCCCCGTGGACGGCTATCCGGGCGAATATCTGAGGCCCATCGCGCAACGCATCGCCGACCGCGACGGCGACCGCTGGATCGCGGCGCCGGAACCGGAATGGTTGGCTTATTTTTCGACCGCGGGTCGCAACGAGCTGGTCGAAGAGCAGCAGCAGACCGCGCGGCGCTTCGGCATCGAGTACGATCGATGGCAGAGCGAACGCGAGCTCCACGAGAGCGGCAAGGTACGCGAAGGGGTCGAGCGCCTGCGTGAGCTCGAGCTCACGTACGAACGTGACGGCGCACTCTTCTTTCGCGCAACCGAGTTCGGCGACGATAAGGATCGCGTGCTCCTGCGCAGCGACGGACGCCCGACCTATTTTTGCATGGACGTCGCCTATCACTATCAGAAGCTCAAGAGCAACGATCGGGTCGTCGACATTCTCGGCCCCGATCATCACGGTTACATCGAGCGCCTCAAGGGAATCTCGGCTGCACTCGGCTATCCCGGCCGGCTCGAGGTTACGATCGCACAGCAAGTTACCCTGATGCGCGGCGGCGAGCAAGTCGGCATGAGCAAACGGGCCGGTGAGATCGTCCCGCTCGACGAGATCCTCGACGAGGTCGGCGTCGACGCGGCACGCTTCTTCTTCATCGTGCCTGCGATCGAATCGCCGTTTTCGTTTGATTTGCGGCTCGCGGTCGAAAAGAACAGTGAGAATCCGGTCTACTACGTGCAATACGGTCACGCCCGGATCGTTTCGGTGCTGCGGCGTGCCCTCGCCGAGGACGTCGCGGCTGCGCGCTCGGCCTCGCTCGCACCGCTCGTTCACGATGCGGAGCTGGCGTTGGCGCGACGGCTGAGCGAGTTCCCCGGCATCGTGGCGGGCGTCGTCGAGCATCTCGCTCCGCACCGCTTGGCGCGTTATGCGCGCGACGTCGCCGGCGATTTTCATCAATTCTACACCGAGTGCAAGATCCTCACGGAGGAGCGCGAGTTGAGGCTCGCGCGACTGGCGCTCAGCTTGGCGGCAAAGAGCGTGTTGGCCCGCACGCTGGTGCTCGCCGGCGTCGCCGCGCCGGACTCGATGTAGCGCTCGCTCATGTCTGGGTTACCGGCAGCGCTCTGGCTGCTCGGCCTCTTTGCAGCGGCACCCGCGTTGCGCACGAGCGCGCGTTACGATTTCCCCGACCGCCTGCGCGACGCGCTGATCCTCGGCATCACAATACCGTTTGCGCTCGGTTTCGTGCACGCGCTGTACCCAATCGCGTGCTGGTTGGCGCTGGCGATCTGCATCGCGGTCGCCTACGCTCGCAGCAGTGCCAAGCCCACGAGGGCGCCGAGCGCCGGCACACCGATACCGTATCTGCTGATCGGCGCCCTGCTGGCCGTCGCGTGGCCGCAGCTGATGCGCCCGCTGCTCGAAGGCGACTCACTCTCATATCATCTCCCCAACGCTGCATCGTGGGTGCAAGCCCATTCGCTCTGGACGACCGCGACGCGCTACTGGTGGTATCCGCCCGCCTCCGAGCTTTTCGCGGCCGGCCTCTACGCGACGAGCGGCCCGTTTGCATTGCCATGGTGCGGATTCGTCGCGCTCGCGCTGCTCGGTTTTCGCATCGCCGCGTGGGCACGCACCGCTTTTGGGGCGCCGCCGCTGTTGGCCGACGCGCTCGCGGCGGCGACGGTAACCGCGTATCCGCTGGCGATTCAGGCCGGAACGCTGCAGAACGACGTGTGGCTGGCCGCTCTGTGGCTCGAAAGCGTGTGGGCGCTGCTGACCGCGCAGAGCGCGACGGCAGCGCGCGCGCTTGCCGTCACGGCCCTGATCAAACCGCAGGGCTGGCTGTTGGCCGCAATTGCATTGCTTGCAACCAAAGCGAAGCGCGGACTCTGGCTAACGACGCTGGCGGCCCTTGTGCTGTGGCTCGTGCACGACGCGATCTTATGGCGGCACGCAATCGTAGCGCCCGCGAGCACGGAGTATAGCAGTCTCTTTGGATCGACGATCCTCGCGCACGGATTACGAGCGCTCGCAATCCTTGCGCGCGTCACCTTTGCCGCGTCGCCGTTCGCGTCGGTCGCGCTGCTCGCCGCGCTCGCCGGACC
>JBAUMX010000224.1:0-30620 GCA_049578945.1 Candidatus Cybelea sp.
CAGCGGCGCGGGCGGAGGGGTAGTTGCCTCCGCGTTTGCGCGAGGCGGCAAACGCGTCATCGTTCTCGAAGCCGGCGGCGCGTTCGACGCGCCCGCCTTTACGCAGCGCGAGTTGATGACGTCGGAGCTCTATCTCGACGCCGGCCTCACCTCGAGCAGCGATCTCGGAATCGCAATCATGGCAGGCGGTGCGGTCGGGGGAGGAACGACCGTAAACTGGTGCACGTCACTACGGCTTCCCGACCGCATCGCTGCGGAGTGGAGCGAGGCCAGCGGCATCGACCGTCTCGGAGCGGAGCTCGAACCGCACTATCGGCAGATCGAAACCCGTCTCGAGATTCAGCCGGCGAACGCGCACAACGCCAACAATCGAGTGATTCTGGACGGAGCTCGCGCCCTCGGTCTTCACGCCGAGGCATCGCCGCGAAACGCCGCGCGGGATTGCGGCGACGGATGTGGTTACTGCGGCTTTGGTTGCGCGTACGCCAAGAAACACTCGACCGCGTTCACCTTCCTCTACGATCTGCGCGCCGGCGACGGATCGATCTACGCAAACACTCAGGCGTTACGCATCGAGATGCAGGGGACCCGAGCTCGCGGCGTAGTCGCGCTGCAGCGCGGTCCCCTGCCGGACGACGTACGAACCTTTCGCGTCGAGGCCGACACGATCGTCGTCTGCGCCGGCGCGCTGCGCACACCCGGAATACTCGCGCGCAGCGGAATTACTCATCCACTGCTCGGTAAGCGTCTCTTCCTGCATCCGGTGGCAGCGGCCATCGCGGAGTTCGACCGGGCGATCGAGCCGTGGAGAGGCCCGATGCAGAGCGCATACTCCGATGCTTTCAACTTTCGCTCGGGCAACTACGGCGCGAAGGTCGAGGTTGCGCCCGTACATCCCGGGCTCGCAGCGTCGGCACTCCCGTGGGAGAGCCGCGAGCGCCACGCGGAGCTGATGGGACGCATTCGCAACGTCGCGACACTTTTCGCACTGACGCGCGATCGCGATCCCGGTTGCATCGATCTCGACGAGGAAGGGTACGTTCGCTATCGCACCTCTCGCTTCGACGGTGAGAACATGCTTGCGGGCCTCGTCGGCGTGGTCGACCTCGCCTTTGCGGCCGGTGCGGTTCGCGTGATGACGCTGCATACGAGGCCGATCGAACTCCGACGAGCGCAATGGTCGCCGAGCGGTCGTCACGAGCTTGCGGAGCGGCTGCGCAAAATCGGCGTCGCTCCGAACCGGCAAATCGTTTTTTCGGCGCATCAGATGGGGACCGCAGCGATGGGCGCCCGCCGTGTCAACTCGGTCGTCGATCCCGCCGGTGTCGTCTGGGGTTACGAGAACCTGCTCGTTGCCGACGCGTCGGTCTTTCCGCAGTCGAGCGGGGTGAATCCGATGCTCACGATCATGGCAATGGCCGCCCGCATCGCGGCGCAGTACAACTGTTAGTGAAGGACGTACTCTTCGATCAAACAGTCGAACCTATAGCGCGGCCCTGATCTTCTTCCATGACACCGCAGCCGGCGCTGCAAACCGAAAGCGCCACTCGAGGACGACAGATCATAGTTACTGTTGTTGAGTGAAGCCCTCCGGCACGCTGAAGATTGGATCCTTTGCGTCGATCGAGCGAACGTTGCCGCGCTCGGTGACGAAGGTTGCGCCTTGACCTTGCATGCCCAGCGTCATGGCGTCGTACATCGGGAGCCTGCCGAGCGGCAGACGCGGACCGCTCTGCGAAACGCTGAAACGAGGGTCGCCGCCGGCCGACGCGAGCGCGCGCATGGCGCTCATGTATCCGGCCATCCCGGCCGCGGCCCGGCCGCCCGTCACAGCGGAGCCGCCCGAGCACGTCGGCGCTGGATTTGCAAAGCTGGAGTACCAGGCCCGCAGATTGCCGTTCTGCGTCTGCGATTGGCCCGCAGAGCTGGTCTCGGTGATCGTCATTTGCGAACTATAACCGTCGGTCGGCTGACCGCCCACGTTTCGCGCACCGAGTGCCGTGTTCGTCACGGCGATCGCCACACGAGTATCGTTGTCGGGCGAGCGGCCCCGTGACGACGACGACGTTCCGCCGGAATCCGGCGAGGAGGGCTGGTCCATCGAAACGACCTTGTACGTCTTACGGCGCAGATCCAGGGTCGTGATCGTCCGCGCCGAGCAATCGACGATCGTCGCGGTCTGAAAGAACAAGTGGTCCGTGCGATCTTTCGAGCCCGCGGCGTAATGGTGCTCGGCCATGCCGGTTTGCATCATCTGCCGCATGCTCTGACCCTCGCTCATCGCTTGGTGAATCTGTTTGAAGATCCCGCCGCCGCCCTGTTCCGGCTGCTGCACCGCAGCCGCGGCAGAAAAGTCGCCGTCGAACGAGCCGGGTTGCAGCGAGGCTGGATCGGCATTCACCGCGATCTTGGTGACCGAATCCCACGCCAATCCGCTGGAGGCCGCAATGGCCCCAAGCGGTGCGCCCGAAAGCAAGAACGATAGAACAAAGAGGGCTGAAAGAGCCGCGCGATCTGGTTGCATGGCGTGCGGCTTCGTCGCAGCGGGTTCTCCCGCCCTCTCTTGCTTCTACGTGGTCTGCGAATGCCCGGAAGCGCTCAGATGATACGCCGCCGCGAGATCTTTCATCGCCGTCGTGAGAATCGCGTGGTATTGCGCGTCGGCGGCCAGACCATATTTGGCGTCGATGTCGCTCATCACCTTAACGTGAATCGGATGCGAAACGAGCCGGTCGAGCATCACTTCGACGTTAAAACCTTGGCCGGATTGACCCGCGGTCCACAAGGCGCCGGCGAGAGCGGCGCCATCCTTCGGATTTGGGTTTGGCTGGCTGGGCAACGCGATCTTTTTCGCGGTGACGATCTTCAGCGAATCGTTTACGACGAAGTCGAACGTCTTGAGAAACTGGGCAACTTGCGCCTTACCATACTGGCTCGTCAGTTTGGCAACTTCCGCGTCGAATTGCGGACCCGTTAACGTCTTGAGCAGCGTGACCGTATTGAAACTGCTCGGACCTCCGCCGGCTTCGACCATGGAGAGGGTCAGGGCGAGCGATGGAGCGCCCGTAAAAATGCAGCAAGATCCTGAAAAGCGAGTCGGTTGATCGACGACGTCGGGCATCAGCTTGGCCGTCGCGATTGCTGTTCCAGTGGCCGCGAGGACGACCGCAAGCGCGGCAATCAAGTGCGGGTTCTTCATGGGTTCCTTTCTGAGCCGACCCTTCGACGCAGGCTGCGCTTTTGCGCAGGCATAGTGGGGTGGTGGCTCTAGGAGGAAACGGCGGAACCCGCCGTTTGGATTGCTAGATTTTGACGAGAGCGATCGGCTTAGTGGTAGGTTGCTTCGAGCCGCCCTCGGGTTCGACGCTGAGGGCCACTGCGGCGATGGTTGTCGCGGCTTCGGGCAGACGAACGACCGCGACGCCCCCGGCGGCCGGCTCGAAGGTTATCGAGGGCGCCACGCCGTTCGCGCCTTTTGCAATCGTCCACGCCTGATAGACGTGCCCGGCGGGCACCGCGGGAAGATCGTGCATCGCAATGTAGAGGCGATCGCCGTGCGTTAGGATCTCACCGCCCGCGAACCGATAGCGTTGCGAGTCCGGCGCCGTGAGGTCGGCGATCGTCTGCACCTGCGCGGCGTTCTGCGCGCGCTCGTGCTCGAGCTGATCGTTGAGCGATATGTCGATGAGCCCGGTTAGAATTGCAATCGCGAGACAAGCCGCGGCCACTGCATACGCCGGCCAGGCCAGAGGCGCGCGGCGTGCGGCGTCGGCACGCACTCGCTTCATCACGCGCGCCTTGAGGAGCGGGCTGACGACCGCCGCGCCGCTAGTGGCATCGTTGCAGGCTTCCGCCGAATAGGCCAACGCCGTTACCGCAGGCCGCAGGAAATCGTACTCGGCGCGACAGCTTTCGCAAGTCTTCAGATGATCGGCGACGGCTGCCGCTTCCGATGCCGGGAGCAAACCGAGGGCGTAGGCGGCGACGTTATCGAGCATTTCGTCGTGCGACGTCATACCGTCACCGCGCCTTCGAGCGCGCTGCGCAGCTTTCGCAAACCGTTTCTGATTCGGGTCTTGATCGTTCCAAGCGGCAATCCGGTCTGACGCGCGATTTGCGCGTGCGTCGCCCCGCTAAAGAATCCGAGTTCGATCAGCTCGCGTTGTTCGGGCGGGAGCTGCCCGAGCGCCTCGCGCACGCGCTCCCCGTTTATCCGCGCGAGCGCTCTGTCCTCGAGCACGTCGTCCACGGGCAGCGACTCAGGAAACTCGCTTTCCGCGCGCTGCGCGCGGTTGCGCACGACGTCGAACGCGCGATTGCGAGTGACGCGCGCAATCCACGCCCCGAAGTTGCCGTCGTGGAAGAGTACCGGGTTGCTCCAGACCTTCAAAAAGACCGCCTGCGTAACGTCCTCGGCGGCAGCCGGATCGGAGAGCACGCGGAGCGCGATCCCGTAGACGAGGCGGTGATACCCGTCGTACAGCGCCTCGAAAGCGTCGGCGTCACGGGCCTGCACTCGCTCCATGAGGCGGCCTGCGTCTTCCACGGCGCCTTCCTTCGGTATGGTCTGGGTTCTGCACTGCCCTTGGTAAA
The DNA here is from genome assembly GCA_049578945.1 of Candidatus Cybelea sp. Lineage (GTDB taxonomy): Bacteria > Vulcanimicrobiota > Vulcanimicrobiia > Vulcanimicrobiales > Vulcanimicrobiaceae > Cybelea. The sequence goes on from JBAUMX010000224.1 coordinate 4,594, forward strand.
CGCTCGACTCGTGCGGATAGATTGCGGAGCCGGCAGAGGCGCCGGCTAGTTCACGGCCTCGGGCAAGTTCGGTGCTCCGGTCAGCCCAACGGGCGAGCGCACGATGCCGCGCTCCATCTCATCCCAGGCTTGCGAGAGAATCGGTCGCAGGGAGTAGAGCGAATGCGTTCCGTCGGGCTGCGAATAGAACGTCACTTGCAGCCCTGCATCGCGCAGAAAGATTGCCGTAGCGGTAGGATAAGCGGTCGGCACGTTGTCGTCGCCGGCGCCGGTCAGGATGTAGAAGCGCGTGCGAGACAAGGTCGCGGTGACGGGCGGCGCTCGAGAGACGAGCAGCGATCCCGCGATCGACATCACCGCGGTCCAATCGTCGGGGTGAAGCGGCGCAAGCCGGAAGACCGAGAACCCGCCCATCGAGTACCCGGCGAGATAGCGCCGGTGCGGGTCGATTGCAAAGGCCGCCTTCGCCGCGCCGAAGGCATCGTAGACGTCGCTCTCCGAGCCGGCAAAATCGTAGGCGCCGCGTCCGTAGGGCGCGACCACGATCGTGCCGGTCTGCTCGGCTAAGTCCTGAAGGTATGCAGGCGCCAGCAGATGGGACTCGGCCTGCTGCCGACCGTGCAAAAAGATCGCAAGCGCCGCCGGGCGTTCAGGCGTATAGCTCTTTGGCACGTAAACGGCAACCGGTTGCATAGTTCCATCTTTTGACGAGCGCACCAGCGTCTCGCCGAGGCCTCGAATCGAGGCCATCGGCTGATACGAGCGCTGCATCAACTGCTGCGCCAGGCTTACGTCAAGCTGCGATGCCGCCTCGGCGGTCTGACGCCAGAGCGCAAGCGGATAGCGGCCAGGCACGGGGGCCCGCAAGAGGGCGACGTCGTCGACGAGGCGTTCGTAGTAATCCATCGTCGTTTCTCGACCGGCGACGGTCGCAACTTGACCCGCGTTTGCGTAGTACTGCGCTGCCACCGAATGCAGCGTCGCGCTGGTGTCGGTCGTGCCTGCACCCAGCAATACCAGCAGGCCAGCGGGAAATGCCGCAAAAAGCAGCCTCATTGCTGGAGTAACGATGCCGTCGCAACGGCAGTGACGTACCAGCAGATTCCTAGAGAAACGGACTATTATAATCCAGACGCTGGGCTGCATGCTGCCCTTCCACGAGGAGCGCCCGAAGATGTCTCACCGTAAACGGTTCGTTGCCGCACTGCTAACCGCCGGACTGACCTCCTGTTCGGGGAGTACGCCCGCTCCGGTCCTCCCCGCGCCCGGCGCCGTTCCCCAAAATCGTCAGAGTCAGCAGCTACGAGCGAACCAAAGCGACCCGTTAGCAAGCCTGCCTACGCCGATCGCGCACGTCGTGATCATCATTCAAGAGAACCGCACGCCCGATTATCTCTTTCAGGGCATTCCCAACGCAGACATCTCGAAGTACGCCGTCGATTCGCACGGAGATCGCGTCGCTCTGCACGAGGTTTCGTTGAGTGCCCCGTACGATCTGATCCACACTCACAAAGCCTTCCTTAAAGATTTCGACGACGGCGAGATGGATGGATTCGACGCCGGCCTCAGGAAAGCCGACCGCCTGCGCCCGTTCGGATTCGCGCCCGAATCCGAGGTGCGCCCGTACCACGACATGGCGCGGCAGTATGCGCTCGCCGACCACATGTTCGAAGGAAATGAGGGGCCGAGCTTCCCGGCGCACCTGTATCTCATAAGCGGCACCGCGACCGAACCGTCGATCGCACAGTACCGCGTGAGCGGCAATCCTTCCGGCATCAAGCATGGGCACTCCAAAGGCGGCTGCGACTCGAAGCCGGGCACCGTGGTCGCAACGATTGCAATCGAGAGCGGAATCGCGGGGCCGAGCCTATTCCCATGCTTTGACCGCCCCGTGCTCACCGATTTTCTCGACCAAAAGAACGTTTCATGGCGCTATTACCAAAATGGACCCGGAGCCGGTCTTTGGCACCCGTTCGACGCTATCCAGCACGTGCGTTACGGCAAGGATTATGCGAACGTGATCACTCGGTCGCAACAGGTACTAACGGATATCCACAACGGAGAGTTGGCGGGCCTGACGTGGATAGCACCGGCCGACTCATGGTCGGATCATGCCAGTAAGCACGGTACCGCAAAAGGGCCGTCGTGGGTCGCCGCGGTCGTCAACGCCATCGGCGAGAGCCGCTACTGGAACTCGACCGCGATCTTCGTCGTCTGGGACGATTGGGGCGGCTGGTACGACCATGTCCCGCCGCCGCTCTACAATGCGTACGAGCTCGGTTTTCGCGTACCGCTCCTGATCATCTCGCCATATGTCAGGCGCGGCTACGTTTCCAAGCCGCAGCACGAATTCGGAAGTCTGCTGGCTTTCTCGGAAGAGACCTTCGGCATTCCGAAGGGCTCGCTTGACGCAACCGACGTCCGGGCCGACGATCTGAAAGATCCTTTCGATTTCTCGCAGCGGCCGCGCGCCTTCGTCCCGATCAAAGCCCCCCCGTTCAAGCCGGGATCGAGTCAGGGTTTCGACCAGGAAGATCCTTAAGCGGCGAGCGCCACGCTTCTACTCGGGGTCACCGTGCTGGACCGCGTGGGGCTCGGTCTCGAAGTACTGTATCGAGTACTGCGACTCGAAGTGCTTGAACGGGCGCGGTGATTGCGCATAGTTGAAGACGTCGGCGACGCTGTTGGCCCGCGCGTCGGTCGTATCGAGACTTCCCAAGCCAAAGTTATCTTCGATATAGCGTAGCAGGCTGCCGAATTCATACTGCGTGTGCGAGATATAGCCGCCCTGGCTCGATCCTCCGGCGATCGCGTAGGGCGAAACGACCAGGCACGGAACGCGGAACCCGAGGCCGCCGAGATTATCTTTGAACTGCTCCGGCACGGCGTTGTCGTAGAAGCCGCCCCAATCGTCCCAGACGATGAAAATCGCGGTCGAGTTCCAGTAGCTGCTCTCGCCGAGCGCGTTCACGACGCTGGCGACCCACGAAGGTCCTTTGTCGACGCGTTCCCCGGGATGATCGTCCTCGTTGTCTTCGGGAATGACCCACGAGACCGCCGGCAACGTGCCGCCGGTGATATCGTCGAAGATCTTGGTTTCAGGCACTCCAAAGTTCGCGTTCCACTCCGGACCGTAACGCACCGAAGCGATCACGTCGTACGCGTTGAGCAGGTCGCCGGCGCAATCGGGACAGCGTTTGTTGGGTCTGCAGCCGTCGTTTTGGCTAAAACAAGGGACGTAATACTTCCAAGAGACGCCTTTCGCATCGAGCAGATCGCGCAGCGTCGCGTAATAGGGTGAGGACGGGAACTTGTTGGTGCATGGGAACGGGCCCTTATCCCGGAGATACTTGCCTCTTGCCGTTATGAGCGATGTCACCGCATGTATGCCGGCGTCGCAGCCCCACGGCTGGCCGCTCGGGTTGTCGATCAAACTCTCGGTCGCGTTGATGCTGGTGGCGCCGCGGATCAAGTCTTGATGGGCGGTAAAACTCCCGCTGCCTTGTGTCTGGAACATGTGATCGGCCAGCACCCACTGCTCGGCGATATCCCAGTAGGGCTTGATCTGGTCTTGCTCGACGTACTGATAGACGGCCGCGCCGACGGGTTTTCCTAGATTGCGGCAGACTCCGAAATTAATCAGGTTGAAGCCATCCATCTTGCCGTTGTCGTATGACGTTAAGAACGAAGCGTGACAGTGTTGAACGTCACTGCCCATCACAAGGTTGTGCGGTTCGAGCGTCACCCATCGATCCATGTAGCGCCCGTGCCGCTTGACCTTCATCTTGCCGCGCGTCGCGCCGTCGGCGCCCGGAAAGTGCGCGAAAAAGTTGTCGAAACTGCGATTTTCTTGAACGATCAAGACAACGTGCGCGATCGGCGACGTTCCCGACGCTCTACGATTGACGCTTTGCGGCGCCGCGCCGAGGGGCGCGACCGTCCGCGATCCGCCACATCCGCAAAGCAATGCAGCAGTCACGCAAACGGTAAGCGCGCCGCCAACTTGCCCAACGTTGAGACTGAAGTTGCTCATCCGCCGCACTCCTCACTCGGCTAATGCCGTAGCCCAGGATTGCTTCGGGCTAGCTAGGTCTGGCCCCACCTTCGCGCCGAAACGCCCGCGCGCGATGGTTCAAACGATGGCAGAGTTGGAATTTCTTCTTGCCTTGCTTCTCAGCGTTATGTTGACTGCTTGTCGATGGCGATGACTCCGGTCACCGAGGTGCCCGGTGATGTCTTAACTGGTGCGAGTGCAGGGGAAGCGGCCCCGCCACCGTCATACCTTTAGATTCGGTCCCCCTGCTGCAAAGGAGAAGCGAAATGCGAGGTATTCCGTTCAAAAGCTGGTTGCTTCCAATTGCCGTCGCGGCCCTCTTCACCGCCGGCTGCAGGGGCGCCGGAGTCGGTTCGTCACCCGCGATTCCATTTGGCGGCGCGCAGCGGCGCGAAGCGCCGATCGATCCGCTTCATCGAGGTCCGCTCGACAAGATCAAGCACATCATCATCATCATTCAAGAGAACCGCAGTTTTAATAACCTCTTCAACGGTTATCGAGGAGCAAAGACTACGAAGATCGGCCGGATTTCGACGGGTGCCGAGGTTGCGCTCCAGCCGGTCGACTTGAAAACCAGCTGGGACCTGCAGCATAACGCGGGCGCATTCTTTCTTTCTTGCAACGGGAGCGGAACGATTCACGGTACCGATTGCAAGATGAACGGCTTTAACAAGGAGCAGTGGACCTGCAGGCAGGTCGGCCGCCCAAAGTGTCCGGATAAGTACCCCCCCTATAGCTACGTACCGCGGGACCAGGTGTTACCGTACTTCGTCATGGCGCATCAGTACGTCTTGGCGGACCAGTTCTATGCCTCGGACTTCGATATCAGCAGTTTTGAATCGCATCAGTACATCATTGCGGGCGTGAATCCGAACTCTACGGTGAACTATCCGCTGACCATCTGGGGCTGCCCGGGCGGCCCAACCGATAAGATCGCTAAACTCTCCAAAGACAGGCGAATCAGTCAGCAGCCCATCGTGGTTCCGTGTTGGAGCCCGGACACGCTCGGCAAGGAGCTCGACAAAAAAGGCATCTCTTGGGCATTTTATGCGTCGCCCGTCAAAGGCATCGCCACGAAATACGACTGCGGTGGAAAAGGCCCGGACATTTCCAAAGGCCGAGCCGGGCTTTGGAGCGCGTATCAGGCGATCGCGTATATTTGCTACGGGTCCGATTGGGACAAAGACGTCATCTCACCGTCCACCCAGTTTTTGACCGATGTAAAGAACGGCGCGCTGCGATCGGTGACCTGGATCACGCCCACCTACGCAAACTCCGATCACGGCGGTAACGACTCCGACACCGGCCCATCGTGGGTCGCGTCGCTCGTCAACGCGGTCGGGAAATCGCCGTTCTGGGATTCGACCGCCATCTTCATCTTCTGGGACGATCCCGGCGGCTGGTACGATCCCGAGCCTCCCAAGTACCTCGACAACGACGGGCTCGGACTTCGACTGCCATTGCTGATCATCTCGCCCTATGCAAAGCAAGGATTCGTCTCGCACACCCATTACGAGCATGGCAGCATCCTAAGGTTCGTCGAAGATCGGTTCGATTTGCCTCAGCTTGGAGCGAGCGACACGCGTGCTAATTCACCCGAGAAGTTTGCCTTCGATTTCTCGAAGGGACCCCGCACGTTCGTACCGATTAAGGCGAAGTACCCAGAGGAGTTTTTCTTAAACCAGCCACTCGATATGCAACCGCCCGACAACGACTAGGTAAGGAGCCCCCCCGATGCACTCCACTCCCTTTTGCAGCAAGGCGCTGGCCTTCGGCGCGGCAGCGCTGCTGGTTGCCGGTTGCCGAGGCATCGGTGCCGGTGGCACATCGCCTGGCCTGCCCCTCGTCGAGCAACAGCGAAGAGCAGCCGCGATCGGGCCGCTGCACCGGAGTCCTCTCGACAAGATTAAGCACATCGTCATCGTCATTCAAGAGAATCGCACCTTGAACAATCTCTTTTACGGATTTCCCGGGGCTAAGACCGTAACGTTCGGCTACGACTCGAAAAACCAGAAGATCGACCTCAAACCGATCGGCCTTTCTACGAGCTGGGATCTCCAGCACAACGAACAGGGGTTCATCCTCGCATGTAACGGTACCGGCAAAATACCGGGGACGGACTGCAGGATGAACGGCTTCGACAAAGAGTACTGGGAGTGCAGCCATCCGGGCCAGCCGCGTTGCCCAATCAAGTATCCGCCGTACAGCTACGTGCCCCACTCGGAGACGACACCGTATTTCGACCTGGCCCACCAGTACGTACTCGCGGATGAGATGTACCCGTCAAACTTCGACGTCAGCAGCTACGTTTCGCATCAGTACATCATCGCCGGGCAGGCAGATCATGCGACGAACTATCCGGCCATCAATTGGGGGTGTCCGGGAGGCCCGACCGATTTTGTGCAAACGCTAAAGGTAAACCCGCCGCGTGTCTTTGGTCCGAACCTCAAACCCGTATGTTTCGATTATAAAACGGTCGCCGACGAGCTTGACGAGGCGGGACTATCGTGGCATTTCTACGCGGGGGCTTTAGGAAAGCACGCTCCTCATGAGAAGCTGTGTGGAGAGAGCGACGATGAGCCGGATAAGCACGGTAGCTATGATGAAACCGGAATTTGGAGCTCGTATCAGGCCATCTCGCACATTTGCTACGGCGTTGACTGGGACAAAGACGTCACATCAGGACCGCCAAGGTTCCTTCAAGACGTTGCGAACGGAACGCTCGCCTCGGTCACCTGGATCACGCCATACTGCCGAGATTCGGATCATACCGGCTGTAACGCCGATGGCGGCCCCTCGTGGGTGGCTTCAGTCGTCAACGCGATCGGTCAGTCGCAGTTTTGGAGCTCCACGGCGATCTTCGTATTTTGGGATGACCCGGGCGGCTTTTATGACCCCATCGGTCCTAAATATGTCGATTATGATGGACTCGGCATAAGAATTCCGATGTTGATCATCTCACCCTACGCAAAAAAGGGCTTGGTGTCGCACGTACACTACGAACATGGCAGCATTCTAAGGTTCATCGAAGATCGATTCAACCTTAAGTCTTTGGCGGCGAGCGATTCTCGCGCCACTTCGCCCGAAAAATTCTGCTTTGACTTCTCGAAGCCGCCGCGCGCGTTTGTCCCAATCAAATCGAAATACGACATCAGCCACTTCCTTCACGAGGCGCCGGACTACCGACCCGCCGACACGAACTAGCGAATGTCGTGATCTGGGAGGCGATAACCGCAATCGCAACTGCCGTCACCGCAGTCGTTATCGCCGCGACGGTCGCTGTAGGTTATCGCCAGATTCGGCTCACTCGTGACCAGCTCGAACATCTGCGGCGCTCGACGCAGCTCGATGGCACGATGAAGGCCTATGCGGAGTTCGAGACGCCCGAGTTTCGGGCGGCTCGTCTTTTCGTCGAAAACGAACTTCCGGGCCGAATGCTGGACGAGAGCTACCGCGAGGAGATCCTGCTGCCGTTTCATGCGCTCGACGAAAAGGCCCACCCCGAGCTTTTGATTGCGAGCACTTTCGAAAAGATCGGAACGTACGCCCGTCACGGCCTTCTCGACACCGTTCTGATGGCGGACTATTGCGGGCCGCTCATTCGCGAGATGTGGCAGCAACTCGAGAGGTGCGGGTACTTCGAGCTGCGCCGGCGTGACAATCCATACTCGCTCGAGAACTTCGAATTTCTCTACGACAAAGCGATGGATTGGTACGATAACGACGACCCGCCTTTTCGCACGAGCCGGCGCAGCTAGCGTTTCGCGGTCTGCTTGCGGGGCAGCGCGGCGATTGCAACGGCGGCGACGGCGACGATCGCAACGAGGTTTGAGATCAGCGTGAAGCGGTCGTTGAGCGCCATCGAGCCCATCGAGAGGCCGCCGAACGTGCTGCCGATCAGTCTCTCCATGATCGCACCCGCGAGCATCGCGCCGAACGTGAAGAGCCCGACAAAGGTCCAGGTGACGCGCGGTGGGAACGACTTGCGGTAGATCGCGATCAGCGGCAGAATCAACAGATCGCCGTAGATGAAGGTCGTGTTCGCGCCGAGCGGGATTCCGGCGTCGGCGAGAAACCGCGCAATCGGAACGTTTCCCATCGAGCAGACGAAGGTGGCGACTGCGATCAACAGGCCGACGAAGAGTAGCAGCAGGTAACCGACGTACGGAACCGCGCCCACGGCGTGCAGCACGCCGGAGAGCCAGGCGGGCGGCACCAGCGCCGCGGCAAAGCCCGCGATCAGATAACCCACGATCAGCTCCGTCCGCAGCATCCGGACGTCGGCGAGCGCCGTTGCCGCGACCGTGCTCCAGTCGCGTCGCACCTCTGCTCCGGCGTGCTCGTGACAGGTCGACTCGGGCGCGCTCTGCTTCTCCATCTGCTCGCGTTGAAGCCGCTCGAGCTCCCCAGCCCGAAAGAGCAGCGTGAACCCAACGGTTACCACCGCGATGATGATGATTCCACCGAAGAACTCCGCGAACGCGAACCTCCAGCCGAGCAACGACCAGAAGAGTATCACGATCGCGACGTTCATGTTCGTCGACGAGATCAGGAATGCAAAGATCGACCGAACGTCGGCGCCGCTGCGATAGAAGCCGCGCGCGGCCGCGGCCGCACCGTACGAACAGGCCGATGAGATAATGCCGAAGCCGGTGCCGAAGAATAAGCCTTTAAGGCCCGGACCGAGATAGCGATGCATCGTGGCCGGCGTCAGCATCACTTGCACGACGGCGGAGATGAGAAATCCAAAGATCAATCCGAAGAGGCTGTCCCAAAGGAACGCGGCCGCCTGCACGATGCCGGCAAGCAGAGCGTGAGCGAGCACCAGAAGCACTAGGGAACCTTCTCCTTAACCGCCGACCGAAACCGGACCGTGCCCGAAGAGCGGTGGAATGAAGTGACCGGCGAGATACGATATGGCGAAGACCCCGCACCCATAAAGCGCTACCTCAAAACCCTTGCTCACCGGATTCCGTTCGCTCAAGGTTCCGGCGTAAACCCCGACGGCGAACAGACCGGCGAGCGCAAAGAAGAGCGACGTCAGCGTCGACCCGCCGATCGAGAGCGGTAGCATGAAGGCCAAAATCGGCAAGAGCGATCCGAGGGCATACGAACCGCTCATCGCGAGCGGCGCCCGCAAGCCTCGATCTTCAGCTTCGCGCGGATCGATGCCAAACTCGTCGCGCACCATCTCGTAGAGATAGATGTCGGGGTGCTGCGCAAGACGCCGTACGATCATCTCGGCCTCTTCCGCGCTGAAACCTTTGAGCTTATAGAAGGCGACTTGCTCGCTGAACTCGCCCTGCGGATCGGCCGCCATCTCGCGTTTCTCGAGGTCGATGGTTGCCCGAACGACCTCACGCTCGGACTTTCGCCCGAGATACTCGCCGACGCCCATCGAGAGCGCGCCCGCAAGCAGCGCGAGAAAACCGCTGATAAAAACCGCCGTCCGATCGCCTTCGGCGACCCCGACGCCGGTAATGATGCCAAGCGTCGTCAAAATTCCGTCCTGCACGCCGAAGACGATCTCGCGAATGCTGCGGCGTTTCTCGAGAGTCCGGCGCTGCTGCGTGTCGGGGATACGCGGTCGCACTTGTTGCCAACCGGGAACGTCGACGACGACGTTTTCGACCGGCGGCGTCAAGTCGGAGCTATTCGACACCGTCCGCTCTTAGACGACGAAAGGGAGCGGACCCGCCGCAGCCAACCAAGCCGGATGGCTAAACTTCTCTCCACGCCGGCCCTTGTCGCCGGCCTGATCGTTGCGACGCTGCTTCCGGCTCGTGCCGTTGATTGGCCGGTCTTCGGATTCGACCCGGCACGAAGCAGTTTCAACTCTGCCGAGACTACGTTGACGCCGCGCAACGTCCACAAGCTGCGCGAGCGATGGCAGATTGCGCTCAGTGGGGTCGCCGACTCGACGCCGATCCTGCTGCAGCACGTGCGAATCGGGCGCCGGTTCCGAAAAATGCTCTTTCAAACGACGAAGGGCGGCGTGACGTTGGGGATCGAGGCGTCGACCGGCAAGATCGTTTGGAAGTTCACGACCAGCGGGCCGCACTACACGCACTCCACGCCGGCCGCGGATCCGTCGGACAAGGCGATTTACGTGCCCGGCGTTGACGGGATGGTTCACAAACTCGACGCTTCCAACGGCCACGAGATTCGCGCGGCCGGCTTTCCCGCGCGGATCACCCGCATGCCCGACAGCGAGGCCGACGAATCTCCGCTCAACGTAGCTAACGGATACCTCTACGCAACGACGTCGGGATACGACGGCGACGCGCCGCCGTACGACGGGCACGTCGTCAGCGTTAACTTAAGCACCGGCCGCGAAACGGTCTTCAACTCGCTTTGCAGCAACAAACACAAACTCCCCGGGCCGAATACTTGCTCGTCGCAGCTCTCCGGAATTTGGGCGCGCGGCGGTGCCGTCGTCGATCCGGATTCAACGATGAATGGGCGCATTTACGTCTCTACCGGAAACGGAGACTTCGACGCGAACCGGGGCGGTTTCAACTACGGCGACTCGGTGCTTTCGCTCAGCGCCGACTTGTCGAGCCTGTTGGGAAGCTACACGCCGACCAACTATCAGCAGCTCCAAAACGGAGACGTGGATCTCGGCAGCACCTCGCCGACGATCCTGCCGGCGCAGCCAATGAGCCAGACTCCGTGGATGCTCGCGCAAGGCGGGAAAGACGCGGTTCTCAAGCTGCTCAACCGTGCGGCGCTTCCAGGCGTCGGAAACGAGCTGCAGCTCATCGACTTGCCGCAGGGTCTATTCTCGACGCCGGCCGTCTGGACCGATGCATCGAACAATGCCTGGATCTTTTTGGGATTCCCCGACCTCGTCGCGGCATATCGCCTGAAAACCAACGGGTCGGGTCAGAGCCAGCTGGTGGAAATCTGGCACGCGAGCCCGGGAAACAGCGACGGCGAGGGCAGCTCGCCGGTCGTTGCCAACGGCATCGTTTTTGCCGCTTTCAACGGCGCGATCGTCGCACTCAACGCGCTCAACGGCAGCCAGCTTTGGAGCAGCGCAAACTATCAGAACAGCATCGGGCCGGTACATTGGCAGAGCCCGATCGTCGTGAACGGCTGGGTTTACTGCTCCGATCTGAACGGCAATTTAACGGCCTTCTCGCTAACGCCTCGACAGAGCTTGCCGTTGCTGCGGCGTTAACGGCACGTTCGGCGGCATCGCGCGCTCCCAGGCGGGATCGTTACGCGCGGCGGCGGTGAGATAACGCACCGCGGCGATGAAGGGTATCCCGTCTAAGGCTGCGCGACGGCGCGTTAGTTCTTCATCCTGCATTCGGTCGCCGCTTGCGAAGACCGCTTGCGCAAGCTCCGGCCACAGGGCGACGCTCCCGGAGATGCAGCCCGCGACACCTCGAGCCTTAGCCGCGACCAAGCTGCTCTCCGAGCCGGGAAACATTGCTTGGTCCGGATGGCGCGCGAGGAGCTCGCTTTGTAAGTGCACGTCGTTCGAGCTGTCCTTCATTCCGGCGATCGTTTCGGGAAACCGTGCGAGCAGACGATCGACGAGCTCCGTACAGAATGTGATGCCGCTCATGCGCGGGAAGTTGTAAAGCAACACGCTCTTTACCGGCGGATTTGTCAGCTCGAAGAGCGCGTCGAAGAAGGCGACGATGCCGTCGTGGGCGGCGTCACGATAGAAAAACGGCGGCATGACCAGCGCTGCCGCAAAGCCGCATTCGAACGCATGGCGCGTCAGGCGCGCGGCATCGCTTAGCGAGGCCGCCCCCGTGCCGGCCATCATCCGTTCCATCGGTAGGTCGCTTGACGCAAGCGCGTCCATGAATCGCAAGCGCTCTTCTGCGCTAAGCGACATCGCTTCGCCGGTCGTTCCGAGCGCGTTGATCCCGTCACATCCCCGCTGCAGGAGATCCAGGTAGTATGGCACCGCCGTCGACACATCCGGCAAAAGATCGGCATCGATCGGGGTCAGCGCCGCAGCCCAAACGCCCTCAATCATCGCGTAAAGATACCCTTGAGGAAGAAGGCGACGTTCGCCGGCCGTTCCGCGAGCCGGCGCATGAGGTAAGGAAACCAGTAGTCGCCGTACGGGATCGACAGACGCACGCGATAGCCGCTCTCGCGGACTCGTCGCGCGAGCGGGGTTGCGATGCCGTAGAGCATCTGAAACTCGAAGCGTCCCGCTTTGGGAAGGCCACGTGCACCCGCGAACTGCTTTACCCACTCGATGATCTTCGGATCGTGCGTCGCAATCGCGGTGTAGCCCTCATGGGAAAGCGCTGCCTCGACAAGCTTTAGATAACTTGCGTCCACGTCGCGCTTTTGCGGATAGGCGACGTCCACAGGCTCGAGATAGGCGCCCTTCACGATCCGGACGTTCGGCGCCAACGCAAGCGATGCCGCCAGATCCGCCTCACTGCGATAAAGATACGACTGCAGCACGAACCCGACGTTGTCGTAGCGCTCGCGCAAGCGGCGGTAAACGGCAAGCGTTCGATCGACATACTGCGACTGCTCCATGTCCATGCGGACCGTTCGCCCGCTTTCGCGTGCCGTAGCGGCAATTCGGGCCGCATTCTCGAGTGCAAGCTCGAAGTCGATGTCGAGCCCAACGTGGGTAAGCTTGAACGCGACGTTGGCGTCGAGCCCTTCTTCGGCAAAGCTATGCAGCAGGTGTTCGTACTCATCGGTCACCGCTAGCGTCTCTTCGCGACTGCGAACGCTTTCACCGAGCAGCGTCGCAGCCACGGCAAAGCCTTGCGCGTTCGCCGCCCGCGCGACCGGCAAAAACTCGGCCGCGCTCTCCCCCGCGACGAAGCGTCGCGCCCCCAACCGCATGCCGTAGCGCGTGACGGCTCGGCGCACCTGCGCGCTATCCGCTGCCGCGAAAATTGCGCTGCGAAGCGGCCGATCGAGGATTGAGCTCACGCAGCGATATTCTTCGCCGGATAGGAAGCGACTGCAACGGCTGGAAGGGCGCGGTGTGAATCCGGCATGGGTGCTCGTTGCAGCGATTCTCGGCTCGGCGATGACCTTCATCGACAGCACGGCCGTCAACGTCTCGCTTCCCATCATTCAGCGCGAGCTCCACACGACGACCAGCCAAACGCAGTGGGTGATCGAGGGTTACGCCCTTTTCCTCTCGGCGCTGATTCTGTTAGGCGGCGCGCTCGGCGATCTCTATGGGCGCAAGCTGATTTTCGGCGTAGGCATCCTGATCTTCGCGCTGGCGTCGCTGGCATGCGCTTTCGCCGGCGACATCACGGTGCTGATCGTCGCGCGTTGCGTCCAAGGCATCGGCGGGGCGCTTTCGACTCCGGGAAGCTTGGCGCTGATCAGCGCTGCTTACGACGAGCGAGAACGCGGTCGCGCGATCGGCCTGTGGTCGGGCTTTTCATCGCTGACCTCCGCCGCCGGCCCGGTCATCGGCGGCTGGCTTACCCAGAGCTTTTCGTGGCGATACGTCTTCTTGATCAATATCCCGCTCGCGATCGCCGTCTTGCTGATCCTAGTAGCGCGCGTTCCTGAGAGCCGCGACGAGACGGCGGATCGCAAAATCGACGTGATCGGCGCCGCCCTCGCCACGGTTGGCTTAGGTCTGTTCATCTACGGCTTGATCGGTCTAAACGGTGGTCGCGTCTCGGCAACGGCCATCGCGAGCGTCGTCGTCGGGCTCGCCGCACTGGTCGCGTTCGTGCTCTTCGAACGGCGCACGCCCGACCCGATGCTCCGATCCGACCTTTTCGCATCGCGCGCCTTCAGCGTGGCGAATGTCTACACGTTTCTGCTCTATGCTGCGATCGGCGGGAGTCTCTATTTCGTCCCGTTCGTCCTGATCAACGTCCATCACTACTCGCCGGCGAAAGCCGGCGCCGCACTGTTGCCGTTCATCTTTATCATGGTGGTCTCGTCGCGTTGGTCGGGCGGTCTGGTTACGCGCATCGGTCCACGCACGCCGTTGCTGTTCGGTTCGATCCTCGCCGGCCTCGGATTCCTCGCCTACGCGCTACCAGGTACCGACGGCTCTTACTGGACGACATTCTTCCCGGCGGCAACCGTCTTGGGGTTAGGCGGCGCGCTTTTCGTCGCGCCGCTTACCACGACGGTCATGGACTCGGTCGGCGTCGAGCACTCGGGGATCGCTTCGGGTGTAAACAACGCCGTTGCGCGTACTGCGGGTTTAATTGGAGTTGCCGCGCTCGGCGTCATCGTGACGGTAGCTTCGTCGTATCTGGCCGGTTTTCGCGGCGCGATGATCGTCTCGGCCCTGCTCGCCTTCGCGGCAAGCGTCATCGCGGCTTTGGGATTTGCTCCCGGCAAGATCACATTCACCGCTGGAGGCAAGTGAGCGGTGCGCTGGAACGCGGGCGCATCGGAGTTACACGGCTAAGCGGATAGCGGGGGCGCCGAGGGGAAGAAATCCGAAGCTTTTCGGAGGGCTGGCATGGTGCTACGGACCGGTTTCGTGCAATGGGCGGTGATCGCAGTCGCCTTTTGCCTTGCTTCCTGCGGTGGCGCTCAAGGCGGCGGCGGCACCACGCTGGTGCCGGCTCGCAGCACGCCACCGACGCACAAAAAGCATAGCAGCGACTTGATCCAGCACATCATCGTCGTCATTCAGGAGAACCGGAGCTTCGACGACCTTTTCGCGACCTATCCGGGAGCCGACGGGGCGACGCAGGGTCTAATGGAAACGTCAGCCGGCGACGTCTACGTTCCGCTCAAAGTGACCAAGCTCTCGCAGATCTGCGATCCCGGCCACGGCTACAAAGGGTTCCTGAAAAGCTACGACGGCGGCAAAATGGACGGCTTCGCGCTTGAAAACAGCAAGTGCGGCGGCAACCACACCTTCCCCTACCAATATGTCGATCCCAAACAAATCGCTCCGTATTGGACGCTTGCACAACAGTACGTTCTCGCGGACCAAATGTTCCAGACGCAAGCCAGCGGAAGTTTCACGGCGCACCAGGACTTGATCGCGGGCGGCACGATGCTCAACCCCGCCAAGACGAGGAGCTTGGTCGACTACCCCAGCTCGACGCCGTGGGGTTGCGACGCCCCACCGGGCGTAAAAACGGACCTGCTGGAATACGTCAAATCGACGCTGCACTACAAGCACGATCAAGGCCCGTTTCCATGTCTAACCTACGCAACGTTGCGCGATCTACTCGACGCAAAGTCGGTCTCGTGGACGTACTATTCTCCGCCGGTAAAAGGCAACAGCGGAGGGGTTTGGAACGCCTTCGAGGCAATCAAGGCGGTTCGCTACGGCTCCGAGTGGGGCGCTAACGTTACGGACTCTAACACCCAGATCTTCAGCGATATCCAGTATGGGAAGCTCGCGGCAGTCTCGTGGATCATTCCCGACAAAGAGAACTCCGATCATCCCGCTTCCGGTGGCGACACCGGACCAGCGTGGGTAGCGAGCATCGTCAACGCGGTCGGAGAGAGCTCCTATTGGAACTCGACCGCGATCGTGGTCGTCTGGGATGACTGGGGCGGCTTTTACGACAACGCCAAGCCACCGTTCTTCGATCATTGGGGGGGTCTTGGGTTTCGCGTACCGATGCTCGTCGTCTCGCCCTATACGAAGACCGGCACTTCCACCCACAGTTACATCTCCCATACGCAATACGAGTTCGGAAGCATCCTGAGGTTTATCGAGGATACCTTCGAACTCGGCAGCCTCGGGACGACCGACGCTCGGGCAACGAGCATCTCCGATTGCTTCAATTTTAAGCAATCGCCGCGAAAGTTCACGCAGATCCCATCAAGCTACTCGCGGAGTTTCTTCGAGCACCAACGCCCGTCGTATCTGCCGGTCGATTCCGACTAGGCTCAGCGCTCGGATTCGAACCGGCGTAATGCATCGAGCGAGTCGAGCGCCGACGAAAGACTGCGGCCGGCGATCTCATCGGCGAGCCGTCGCATTGACGTGTAGGCAGCAAACCGCGGGCCGTACCGGCGGGCGAGGAAGATCGCCGACGGGATAACCGCAAAACCGAAGAGTGTGTTGGCGACGAGCCAGCTCGGCGATAGCGCGGTGTAAGCGTCGACGCCAAAGATGCCGCGCAGAGTCACGATCAGCAGCGGCAACCACATCAACGGGGCGAAGAGCAGCGTCCAGAGCGTCAAGCGAATGCGCCGTATTCGTAGCCGTTCGAGACTCTGTTGGATCGCAACGACGGGTTCGTCGTAATCGAGAGCGCCCGCGTCTGCAAGCTGCCGCGCGCACGCGATCAAAAGGACGATCGCATAAACGCCTATCGCTACCGCCGGCACCAAAAAGCGCGGCTCGTGCACATGATCGGCCGCGAACGAGCCTATCAGCATCAGACCGATCGCGTTGACGATCAGCTCGAGCCAGACTCCGCGCCCGAAGCGTTTCATGGCAGTGCCGGCGGCGCGAAGATTCCACTGCTGGAGCAGCGCGGTATTGAGACGCGTGCTCGCCTCAAGCTCGCGATTGCGCTGCGCCCAAAGGTCTCTGATTTCCTCGAGTTCCATGAACTTCTCCATTTTAGCGGACGGCACCGGCGAGGTCGCGTTTCAGCCGATCCTTGATCCGGCCGATCTTAGTCGCGACGTTCGTTTCGGATATGCCGAGGATTTTGGCGATCTCTGCGTATGGGTAGTCATCCAGATAGAGCAGCATGAGCGCGCGGTTGGGCGGGTCGAGCCGCCGGATAAGCTCCCGGATGAGGGCTAGCCGATCGTCTGCCGGCTCATCGCGTGGCTGAGCAATCGTTTCGAAGAGGGAATTGTCTGCGGGAACGAGGCGCGACTTTCGCGTTTCGCTCCGTTGAAAGGAGATCGCCACGTTCATCGCCACTCGATACATCCACGTCGCGAAGCTCGACCGGGCATCGAAACGATCGTGCGCGCGCCACAGCGCTACGGCGATCTCCTGAAGGAGGTCTTCCCGGTCGACTGGATTGCGGGAGAATGCACCTGCAACCTTCAAGAGAATGCCGCGGTGCCGATCGATGCGATCGACGAAGGCATCGCGTGAGTCCGTTGCGCTCATTACGCCGAGTTAGTCGCCTGGGCCGGCGAAAAAATCACACGCGCCAAGGTCGGCCTTGCGCGGTCCCGAAGAGACCCCCTCGCATGAAAAACCATTGGTACGCGCTAACATGCGCTGCGGCTGCGGCGTTGGCCGGCTGTGGTTCGAGCTCGCAAGCAGGCACGCCGCCGGTGAGCGCGGCCAAGATCGCACGCTCGTGGATGGCGCCGGCGGCCAAAAATGAGGACCTGCTCTACATCTCCGACGTGGGAACGAATAAGGTCTACGTTTTCTCGTATCCGCAGGGTTCCTTGGTTGGCACCTTGAGCGGTTTCGATGCGCCGGTGCGCGAGTGCTCGGACGCGGCGGGGAACGTCTACGTTACGAACACAAATGGCGAGAATATTCTCGAGTACGCGCATGGCGGATCGAATCCGATCGCAACCTACAGCGACAAGCGTTTCTTGCCCACAGATTGCTCGGTCGATCCGGCGAGCGGCAGGCTTGCCGTTGCCAACTATGGACGGAAGGGGACGAACAGAGGCAACGTCGCAATTTTTTCGGACGGGAAAACGACGCCGAAGTTCTATGAAGATCCAAGCGTCCGGGCCTATCTCTTCTGCACCTACGACGGCTCCGGAGACCTTTTCGTTGACGGTCTCAACGATGTGTACGATCTCGTCCTCATCGAACTGCCAAAAGCGGCGAAGAAGTTCGAGCACATCAAGCTCGGTCGGAGCTTCCCGACCTGGGGCGGTGTCAAGTGGGATGGCAAGTACGTTGCGATGGGCGACGGAGCCTCTACGATCTATGACTTCTCCGTCGCCGGAAAGAAGGCGAAGTTGACTCGTACGATTCGACTGAAGCGCGCGGTGAACGTCTTCCAGTTTTGGATCGACGCTTCGACGTTGATCGGGCCGGATGGTCCCGACGGCGGCCATAGCGACGCCGGCTTTTGGAAGTATCCGGGGGGCGGAGCGCCACAAAAGACGATCGGTACCGGCCTCTTTAAGAATCCGAGCGCCGCGACGATCAGCCTGGCGAAGTAGCGGCCTTTGAACCTACGCTTCTACCAGCTCGACGCGTTCAGCGGCAAGCCTTTCGGGGGAAATCCAGCGGCGGTCTTTCCGCTCGAGCGGTGGCTCGACGATACCACGATGCTTGCGATCGCTAGCGAGATAAATCTTCCCGCGAGCGCATTCTTCGTTTCCGACGGCAACGACTTTCAGATCCGCTGGTTTTCACCGGCTGCCGAGTTACAGCTGTGCGGCCACGGGACGTTGGCCAGCGGTTACGTGTTGCTCGACGTGTTGCGGCGCGCAAGAGATGGCGTCGTCTTCGGTTCGCGCGCCGGCCGGCTCGAAGTCAAGCGCGACGGCCACCGTCTTGGGCTGGACTTTCCCGCGCTGCCGCCGCAACGGCGACCCGATCCCGAGTTGGTATCGAAAGCGCTTGGCGTGCGGCCAATCGAGTTGTGGGAGGCCGACCGCGGCATGGCCGTTCTCGCAGACGCGGTGCAAGTGCGCGATCTACGACCTGATATCCCAGCGATCGCGACGTTACCGTTCTCGACGCTGATCGTGACGGCGCGTGGCTTCGAAAACGATTGCGATTTCGTCTCGCGCTACTTCGCACCGAAGTGGGGCATAGCCGAAGACTTCGTGACCGGCTCGGCCCACTGTGTGCTGACCCCATATTGGGCTAACGCGCTAAAGAAGTCCCGGCTCTTCGCGCGTCAGCTCTCATCGCGTGGTGGCGAGCTTTGGGTCGAAGACCGCGGCGACCGCGTACAGATAGCTGGCGAGTGCGTTCCGATTGCCGAAGGAACCTTTACCCTCTGGGATCCTAGTGGACGTGAGGCTGCGAATCCTTGATGAGTTCCGCCTGGACGAGATCGTTGTTGTAGACGCTTCGCTGGGGCAGGTGCGTGCGCGTGTCGGAGACGGCTAACACCACCTTGTTGCGTGCGTCGTACGAGATCCGCTGTTTTGAAGTGGCCTTGAGGTACCGTCCGCCCTGCTGAGTGAGCGTGCCTTCGGTTTGAACCAGAATCGCGCCCTTGCCTTTTGGAATCAAGCCTTTACCTTGCAGCTGGTAGGCGCAGTCCCAGGTGTAGAGATTCCCCGCAAATCCGGACGCGCCCGGTACGATCGCCGCCTTTACTTTGTAGGAATGATTCCAAGTCGACGTACCGCTCGAGTTAAGTTGCTCGAAAAAGCTCTGCGCCAGCAACGGGAAGAGGGTTAGCTGAATCGGCGAGAGTGCGTATGGTGCCTGCGTGCACGAAACGCCGCCGTTCGGGTGGAGCTCGCACGTGTTCGTCGCGCGCGGGCGAACGGTGTTCCACCACTCGTCGGTTCCTTTGATCGTAACGCCGCCGTCGCTGGCGGGACCGATCACGATCGTCTCGGTGCCGGTTCCGTTTCCCGAACTTGCGACCTTTGTGTTGAAGCCAAACTGAAAGACCAACGTTCGCGTCGCCGATTGAGCCGAAGCGTGGCCGCTCGGGACGACCAGTGCCGCAGCGAGCGCCATTAACGGCAAGCCGACGGTTCTCATTCTTTTCTGCTACCTCCGAATAGCGGATCGTTCGCCGATGCGCTCTCCGTCAACTGCTGGAAATACGCTAGGCTCGTAGCGCCGGCATGGCTCGCTCGAGATCGGCGATCAGATCGCTCGGGGATTCGAGCCCGATGCTCAAGCGCACGAGCCGGTGATCGTAGGGCGGCCTGCCGGGCCCCGGCGCAATCGTATACGCGACGGCCAAGCTGGTCGTTCCCGCCCAACTGTAGCCGATTTCAAAGAGCTCGAGGGTGTCGACGAAGGCGAAGACCTGCTCGCGGCTCGGTCCCGGCGCGAAGACGATCGAGAAGACGCCGGACGATCCGGTGAAATCCCGTTTCCAGAACTCGTGGCCCGGACACGACGGCAGCGCTGGATGCAGCACGCGCGCGACTTCCGGACGCCCGTCGAGCCAGCGCGCGATCTCGAGCGCAGAGTCTTCGATCGCGGCTAGACGTACCCCGAGCGTTTGGAGTCCGCGCAGCGCCAGGCTGCAGTCGTCGGGCGAGACCGCACAACCGATCACCTGACGCGCGGCGCCGAGTCTCCGGTAGAGCGACTCGTCGCGAACGGTAATCGAGCCGAGGAGCAGGTCGCTGTGACCGCCGACGTATTTGGTAATCGCCTGCATCGTAAGGTCGACGCCGTGCGCGAACGCATCGAAGAACACCCCCGCCGACCAAGTGTTGTCGAGCGCGACGATGACGTCGTGGGCGTGGGCCGCCGCGACGATCGCGGGTACGTCCTGCACTTCCATCGTAACCGAGCCCGGGCTCTCGACCCATATCAGGCGCGTATTAGCCACGATGAGCGATGCGATTCCGGCACCGATGAGCGGATCGTAAAACGTCGCGCTCACGCCGAATCTCGAAAGAATCGAGGTCGTGAGTTTGCGGTTAGGGCGATAGGCGCTCAGGGGTAGCAGAACGTGATCGCCCGTTTGCAGCAGCGCAAAGTCGACGAGCGAGATCGCCGACTGACCACCCGGCGTAAGGATCGTGTACCGGCCGCGCTCGAGTTCGCCGATGCGCGCCGCGAGCTCGAGCGAGGTCGGCGTCCCGTAGAGGCCGTAGGTATAGCCCACGCGCTCTTGGTCCCACTCATCGGTGATTTTGGCCGCCGATGAAAAGAGCGTCGTCGAGCCACGGTAGACCGGCGTCGACAGCCCCCGATAACCCTCCGGTGCCTTTGCGCTCGGATGAATGAGTTTTGTCTGCCACGTCTTGCTCATCCGCGCCGTTTTCATAGCGCCGAGGGCGCAAGCCTTTTGCCGCCGTAGTGGTGCCCGATGAGGTGTTATTTCTTACGCCACGGCGTTGCGGTCGAACCCGAGTCGTGGAGCGGAAGCGACTTCGAACGGCCGCTCACGCGCGAGGGCTATGCGAGAATGGAGCTGGAAGCCAGAGCGATTGATGACCTTTCGCTTGACCTGGATTGGATCGTCACGAGCCCGCTTTTGCGTGCAAAACAGACCGCCGAGATCGTTGCGGCTCGGCTCAATATGCGCGCCGGCCTCGTCGAAGATCCACGCCTCGCGGGCGGCTTCAATCTCGAACGGCTTGGGACGATCCGCGGCGATTATCGCGCCGCCAACGCGATCGTTCTGGTCGGACACGAGCCGTCGATGAGCCTGACGATTGGGCGAGCCATCGGCGCGGCGAGCGTCGAGCTGAAGAAAGCCGCGCTCGCCGGCATCGAGTTTATCGACCCCACTTCGTCTACCGGCACCCTCTTCTGTTTGATTCCACCGAAGGTGCTCGTCGCGCTGGGAAAGCGCTGAAGGACGGGTTACTTCACCGCGTCGCCGACGATCGGCGCCTTGCTGACCTCTTCGCCGAAGAGCGTGGGATAAAGCAATCCCGCCAGGCCGCCGCCGATCAGCGGTGCGATCCAGAAGAGCCATAACTGTGAGAGCGCGGCCGCGCCTGCAAAGATCGCCGGACCGGTGCTGCGCGCGGGATTTACCGACGTGTTGTCGATCGGAATGCTGATCAGGTGGATGAGCGTCAACACCAGCCCGATCGCCAAACCGGCGAAACCAACCGGGGCGCGCCGATCGGTAGCTCCCAAAATCACCATCAGGAAGAAGAACGTAAGGACGATCTCGGCGACGAGGGCCGACATCATTCCGTAGCCGCCGGGGGATAGTGCGTCGTAACCATTGCTCGCGAACTGTCCGGCGACAAAGCCGGATTTACCGCTCGCAATCCAGTAGAGGACCGCGGCCGCCACGATCGCTCCCAAAACCTGCGCAATCCAATAGGGCAGAACGTCACGCGCCGGAAACCGTTTGCCCAACCATAGGCCGAACGTGACGGCGGGGTTGATGTGGCACCCGGAGATGGGTCCGATCGTGTACGCCATCGTCAAGAGCGTCAGACCGAAAGCCAGTGCGACGCCGACGAATCCGATGCCGAGCTGGGGGAAACCCGCAGCAATTACCGCGCTGCCGCAGCCGCCGAACACAAGCCAAAACGTGCCGAGAAATTCGGCGGAGACGCGTCTGGAGAGGGCCATAACCACCGTTCCTTTCCGCGAAAACGTTTTTATCGCGCAGGGCGTATTTGACTGCGCCGAGCCGGCGCTCCTTCGCTCGCGTGCTATGATGTTACCGGCGTGAAAGGCTGGCGTTTGTGAAGACTCACACCTACCGCGCGCGCGTCCATTGGGCGCCGATCGACGGCGAGGGTACCAAAGCGTACAGCAGCTACTCTCGCGACCACACCATCGGCGCCGAAGGGAAGCCCGAGATTGCAGCGTCGAGCGATCCGGCATTTCGCGGCGACCCCGGCCGTTACAACCCCGAGGAGCTGCTGCTTGCGAGCCTTGCCTCGTGTCATATGCTCTGGTACTTGCACCTCTGCGCCGCCAATGGAGTAACCGTCGTCAGCTATCGCGACGACGCCTTCGCTGTTATGGAAGAGAATGCCGACGGATCCGGGCAGTTCGTCGGTGCGGAGCTGCGTCCGTCGGTACGACTCGCCGATATCGGCGATCGATCGAAGGCGCTAGCGTTGCACGAAAAGGCGCACCGGCGGTGCTTCATCGCGCGGTCGGTGAACTTTGCGGTGACCGTCAAGCCGGAGATTCTGTAAGCGGCGCGCCCATCCCGAAATGCCGCGCACGGCCTCTGCAAGTGAGAGGCCGTGCGCCGAGCTCTGTGGCTCGTAAGTCTAGAGTGAACCCGGCGTCGACCCGGCCGACTCGGGGCTGAGTTTTAAGTCGTACTGTTGAGTCTGGTCGGCAAAGACGCTAAACCCGGAGACGGCCCGCGAGTCGTAGCCCGTCTTCTCCAACGTAAGCGTATAGTCGTCGGGTTGCAGGGAGAAGGCGATGTAGTGACCGTGGGCGTCCGTCGTTACCGTGATGCTTTGGGAGGGGGAAGTGATTTCTACGTGGACGCCGGCTAGCGGCGCTCCGGTCTTCTCATCGCTGACAATCCCGGAGATCCCGCCGAGCGTCCCGGCCGTCGCCACGGCCGCCTGGCTCGCAAAAACAGCAAGCAGGCCGAGTAGACTCAGCGAACGCCGCAGGGAAGAGAGTTTCATTGTTGTCGTTTAACCTCGAATATGGAGACTGGAAGTGGTCACCTCGGCCTAAGCTTGCTCCGCCGTCGGGTGCGACCGCAATAGAAAGAACATCAAAAGCTATTGCGCTGAGAAGCTTTGATTCAAATCGCTGCGCGATCTGAGAATTCGCTGAGTACCTTACGGCGTAAGAAATCGACGCGCCCCGCCTGCGTATTGCCATCGCCCCGGGCGTGCGATTGTCGATCCAAAGATTCTTCTTCGACCGCCCAAATGACGCAACAAATAGTGCTCCCTAACAGACCCAAAGCACCCAGATTAAGATCGCGTTAATCGCGCGACGGTCGCGTCGTCAGCGCCGCCCGCGATGGTTCGACCCGTCCCTCCGGAGCGATCGAACGCGCGCGACGAGGAGCGAATCATCACGTTCCTCGGAGCGGCGGTTCTGGCGTAAGCAACCCGCAGGCCGCTCGCGGTAGACTGCTGAACCCGTCGCAATGACGACTCGTTGCTTAACGGTTCTCGCGCTTTTCGCGCTCGCCGGCTGCGCGTCGGGATCCCAATCGTCGTTACCGTACATGCAAAGCACTAACGCCCTGCGCGCCCTCGACGGCAGCGGCGCCGGAAAAATCACGCACGTCGTGTACGTCGTACAGGAGAACCGCAGCTTCGATAACCTCTTCCAGGGCTATCCGGGTGCAGACACCGTTTCCAGCGGGATGAACTCGGGCGGTCAGACGATCGCGCTGCAGCCGTCATCGCTCAAGAACGTGTACATCATCGATCACTCGGCGTACGCAATGTTCGCCGCCTGCAACGGAACCGGCAGCCTGCCCGGGACGAACTGCCGCATGAACGGATTCAATAACGAAGGCAGCTATGGCGGCCCGCAAAACCCAGAGTACGTCTACGTGCCGCACACCGAGTCGAAGCCTTACTTCGACATGGCGCACGAGTGGGTCGTCGCCGATCGAATGTTTCAGTCGCAGCTTGATGAGAGCTTCGTCGCGCATCAATACGTCATCGCGGCGCAGGCGCAGTCGAGCGTGGACTTGCCCTATGGGTATTGGGGGTGCGCGGGGGGCTCCGGCGACCGAGTCTCGACGATCACCCAACAACGAACCGGCGGTCCTACGCAGCAGGCCTGCTTTGACTACACGACGCTCGGCGACGAGCTCGACAAGGCGAAACTATCCTGGCGTTTCTACGCGGTTCGCTACGGCAACGACGCCGGCGGCAACGGCGGAACGTGGTCCGCCTATCAGGCGGTCCGGCACATCTTCTACGGGCACGACTGGAAACGAAACGTCGTCTCCCCGAACTGGAGGTTCATCACCGACGTGCACAAAGGCTACCTCGCGAACTTCACGTGGATCACGCCTGAGTGCGCCGAGTCCGATCACCTCGAGTGCGGCGGCGGGTATGGGCCGTCCTGGGTCTCGGCGATCGTGAACACGGTCGGCGAGAGCAAGTTCTGGGACTCGACGGCGATCTTCGTGCAGTGGGACGATTGGGGCGGCTTCTACGACCATGTGGCGCCGCCGTTCGAAGATTACGACGGCAATGGCTTTCGCATTCCGCTGCTTGTGATCTCGCCGTACGCAAAGAAAAACCACGTGTCGCACGTGCCGTACGAAACGGCGAGCGTCTTGCGCTTCGCGGAGGATCTCTACGGCCTTTCGACTCTTTCGGCCGCCGACAAGCGCGCTACCTCTCCGGCCGCCGACTGCTTCGACTTTTCGCAACAGCCGCGCGCGTTCGTGAAGATCAAGGCACCCTACCCGGCAAAGTTCTTCATCCGCCACCGCTTCGGAAGCAGCAGCTATTTCGCCCCGGACTACGAGTGATCGGGTCCGTCGGCCTCGACGTTAATCGAGAGGTCCACGCTGTTGCCGACGATCAGCGGACCGAACGTCATGCCCCACGCGGTGCGGTCGACGGTCGCCGTTGCGGCGTAGGCGATGAGGGCCCGGCCGCGCGGCGATTTCCCCGCAGCGACCACCTTGGCGTTCAACTGCACGGGGTGCGTCTGGCCGTGCATCGTGAGGTTGCCGGAAATCGTGAAGTTGTTGGGGTCGCTGCCCTCGATCTTCGTGCTGACAAAGCTGATGGTTGGAGTAACCGCCGTGTTGAAGAAATGCTCCGAGCGCAGGTCGGAGTCGCGCCTATCGTTGTGAGTGTCGAGTTTCGCCACGTCGAGTTCGGCCGAAACGGCACCCGGAATCTGCGAGCCTTCGCTTAGCTGCACGGATGCCTTGACGATCGGAATCGTTCCGATAACCGGCACGATCCCGAAGTGACGCGCGGTAAACTGCGCGGTGGAGTGGACCGGGTCCACTTGCCAAGTCTGTTGTTCGGCCGCCAGGCCGAGTGTTGAAGTCAAAAGTGCCGTGACAAGAACTGCGAACGTATATGATCTCATCTTTGCGTCGCTTGGCGAAAAGGAAAAAATGGTGGAGCTGTCGGGGTACCGCCCCCCGAGTCCAAGAAGTCTAACCGGCGCATTCTCCAGGCTCAGCTTCGACTTTGTCTTGATCGGACGTACGCCCCGAAGCGCGGCTTACCGTCCGCTGCAGATTCTTGATCTCGCACGAGCGTCGAATCACGCGCGCGTGCCAGCCCGAGTTTGTGACCGGAGAGCAGAGCGGTTCGGGCCGACTCTCTGCGTCCGGTGACTAGCCTAGATTAGGCAGCCAGTGCGTATTCGTTATTGGCAGATATTGCCGTTGCGATCGTTTTAGGAGTGCTCGCAACTCCGCCTGCTAACGCCGGCTACGGCTTTCTTGTCGAACCTATTTCAGCCCCGCGCCCTTCGTCTTCGCTCCCTACGGTCGCTTTGCTCAGGATGACACGACGGGAACGCCACACAGTATAACAC
>JBAUMX010000225.1:0-2321 GCA_049578945.1 Candidatus Cybelea sp.
GATGCAACGTCTTCCGAAAAAGCATACTGCGGTACGGCGCGCAGTGTGTCGAGATCGGAATCAATAAAAATGCAGCCCTCGATGATCTGAATGAAGGAAAAACTGCGAAACGTCCACCATCCGAGGATGCACGCGACGCCGAGGATGGTTAAGCCACCAACGGCAGATTGCATCGGGATCGGTAAGACTCTCGTCAGCCCGCTCGCAAGCAAATCTACGCCAAACGCCAAGGCAATGGCAATGACCACGAGCTGCATAAAATCGCGCCGCTTTTGAAGGATCTGCGATACGAAACCACGTTGTGACAAGTCGATCACGGGCGAACCGCCTTTTGACGCGGATTACGACTCTCCAATGTTTTTGTCTCAACTTAGTTTACGATGACCAAGGCTGGGCCCTCCGGTCAGAATACGGTGAGGCACGCGAGTGGGCTTCACGGGCTACTGGATGATGCGGAGCGCGGCGCCAGGCTCCAACGCGCTGAGCGACGGCGCTGCCCTGTGTAGATTTTTCTTGTAGGCTTCGACCGAAGCCAGCTACAGCGACGAGGGCCGCTGCCGATCAACGAGTTGGCCGCGCGTCCTGGGTCGAGCTGAGGCTGGATCGCGGGGTGGATGCTTCGATGGAACTGATTTCCAAAGCGGCATCGGCCCCGGCCCTTTGGCCCCGCATTTATCGGTGGTGCCCTCATCGCTGTCGAGCAGACTTGCGACCTGAACCGTAGGCGCGCTCAATTCAGGTTAGCAGCTCACGGGCGCTCCGCGCTTACACGCCTCCTGGCTTATTTGAGCACATGCGCGGAGTCGATACGCGCTAGAAACGCTAGTACACGCCGTTTGGCCCGTCAAAAGGCAGCGTTTACTTCCGTTCTAACGGGTAGATTTAGCTTCTGGTAGCATGAAGGAATCGGCCACGATGGGGTGTGAATCGCCAGGGCCATCCGATCGGAAGGATTGGTTCCGACTCCAGCCAAATGCGGTCCGGGCTACTTCTTTACGCTACCCTCCGTAGAACCCGACGATTGAGTCGCGTCGCGCCGAGGGCACCCGCCCCCGGCACACACGCTGTTACTGGATCGTTACGCTTACCGGCGACGACGGGATCCCGTTCGTCACGACCACCAAGCCACTCGCGCCTTTTTCGATGCTCGTGGGAACGTCAAACTGCGTCGACACGTTTTTGCGTCCCGTCGCGACCCCCATGTAGCTGAAGTTGTGCGTGCGGCAATAGAAGACGTGACCGGTCGAGGCATTGGTGATCCGCACGAGCGGGTAGTTCGTGGCCTGCTGAGCGTCATCGCCGTACGTGTTGTCCTGGGTCGCGCCGTTAAAACGGTTCCCGCTGATCTTGTATGTGTCGCCGTGGGTTAGCGTCGTCGCCACGGACGTAATCGTCGGAGCGATCCCACTCCGAGGCCGGCCGCCGGTATAGATCTCGATGTCCGACGATCCGTCGTCCTCCATCACCTGACCCGTCGGCAGCATCAGAAGCCGAAAGTTGTACGACGAGTCGTTCGGCGCGTTCGGCGGCCCAGCGATGCTCTTGAGCGTCTTCCCGTTGAATATAAAGAAGTAGCTGGGCGAGTTATACAGACCGGGGCTCGCCGCAATCATGACCTGGCCGTCAGTCAAAACCGTAGATGGACCATCGGCAACGTCGAGCTGTTGGCTACCAACGACCGGGAACGTCGGTCCCAGCGACCAGGCGGCCGTGCTGCTATTGTAAATCGCGCTATCGCCGTTCGCACCGGCGACAAAGACGGTGCCGTCGGGACGCAGCGTTTGCGGGCCGATCTCCCCTCCGTAGACGAGATCGACCGGAAGCTGCCCCGCCGATTCCCACATGTTCGCTTCGGGGCTGTAGTACTGCGCGTATGGTTGGTCGCCGACGTTC
This sequence comes from Candidatus Cybelea sp., assembly GCA_049578945.1. Lineage (GTDB taxonomy): Bacteria > Vulcanimicrobiota > Vulcanimicrobiia > Vulcanimicrobiales > Vulcanimicrobiaceae > Cybelea. Next base: position 1,894 of record JBAUMX010000225.1, read on the forward strand.
ACCTCGAGCAGCGTGCCGTTTTTGAGGAGCGTCCAGCCTTCCTCGTTGTTACTGTCCTGCTTACCGGTTCCGATAATCGTCCAGGTCATGGCGGACTCGTTCAGAAGCGCCTGCGTGTTGGTGCAGCAATTCCCGAGCATGTAGGTGCCGTTGGGAAGCACCGCGCTTGGCGCATCGCCGATACTGCTCCATCCGCTCGGAGGCGTTACGGACCTCCACCTGTTGGCAATTGGATCGTATATTGCGCCTGTAGTCTGGTCCGCGCCGACGCAGCCCTGGTACTCGCCGCCGTTCAGGATCAGCTTGCCGTCGGGAAGTATAGCGGAAGCGAAATAGAGCGGCGCGTAGTTCGACGGCAACGACGGCACATGCGACCACGTTCCGGTTAGGTAGTTACCATTCTCGTCCGGCGTCAATCTGTGTACGTC
>JBAUMX010000226.1:0-3503 GCA_049578945.1 Candidatus Cybelea sp.
AGGCTGTGGAACCGGTGAAACGCCGACGATATCGGTAAGCGAGCCAAGCCCAAGCTGCTCGAAGTTCGGAAGACGCAAGGAACCGAGGTGCCGCGCAACGTTACCGAGCGTGTTCGCTCCGGGCGAGTCGCCGTATTCATCGGCATCCGGCAGCGCTCCAACGCCGCCGGAATCGATCACTATAGCGACCACACGCGTCATCGGTTCGCCTCATTCCCTTTATGCATCGGTTCTTACTCTTGCTCAGCTCGATAGGAGAGCCGCATCCTGTGGAATAAGCGTTGCGACCGTGCCACGAATTGCGCTGGCGGCGGCGCTAACGACGCTGATTCTTAGCTTTGCGCACGGCGCCGCTCGCGCCGCCACGCCGTCTCCGGCACCGACCGTGGCGCCGACGCCGCAGAGCACTCCGCAGCCGCCGAAGAGCCTCCTCTATTTGAGCGCGAAACGGCTGGACTTCTTTTACAATCGCTTTTTAATCGAAGGCGACGGGGACGTGCGCGTTCGGACGAGCGACGGCTTCATGGTTACCGGCGACTCGTTCTCGATGGATCTGAAGCTCAACCGCTTCATGGTCGCCGGCCACGTAACGTTGCACGACGCGACCGGAACGGTCAGCGGCGCTGCGATTTCCGATTTCCTCGACTTCCGGCGCATTTACTTCGTTCCAGTCACGACCGAACCGGACCGTTGGACTTTTCTGGACGGCGACCTCATGCATCCCGTCAAGGGCCGCGTGATGCCCGGCGACGCCTTCTACTTTCCGAGCATCGGCGAACACCCGAGCATTACGGCGACCGGCGCGATCGTCGGTACCAAGACGTACGTACGATTCGTCAACGCCCGAACGTACTTCTTAGGCGTCGGCGCGCCACTGGGGTCGTACGTCGTCAACTTCTCGCCGAATCAATTCTTCGCGCAGAACACCCTCTCCGGCGCGAGCGTCGACCTTACTTGGACCTTGGCCGGAAACACGAACTCGCTTACCGCCGTCCACTTACGCTACGACCCCACATATAAAACCTATCTCTCCGTCGAGCAGCATCTCGTCGGCGATCACGAATACGCGATCTTCTCGGTCAATCCGGCGACCCGCGCGGAGAAGTGGTGGAACTTGGCGCTTTACGAAAAGCTCGGCAGCCGCTTTCAAATCCAATCGTTCACCCAGTACTACACGCAGCAGAACTGGCTCAACTTGCCGCAGGCGGCCCAGCAGACGACCTACATCAGCGCGACGTATGCTCTTCCACATTCTTACGTTACGGCCACTTCGCAGCTGACCAATTTCAATACACTCGGCCCGGGTGCGCTCGAATTACCTAAGTCGGTCGCAGGCAGCCTAGATCACCCGTCGCAGCTGCAGATCACCGCAACGAGCTTTCAGAATAAGATTCCCGGGTTGCCGATCTCCGAGCAGATTTACGAAGGCTACGGGTTCAACCACGACACGGTCGGCGGCAATCAGTATCTCCAAGGATCTCCAGGACGAGGACCGCCGATTCCGGTTCCGGGCTTACAGGCGTTCGGCGCGCCCTGCCCCGATCAGCACAACGTCAAGAATCAGCCGCAATACTTCTGCCCCGTCTATACCACGATTTGGAACACCGTCCTCGGCTTCAACCTCTTTACGGAGTCGATTAAACTGAACCAGCCGGCTAGCCCATATGAGACATACTATTTTAACGCGAGCTACAACAAGCAGTACCAGTGGAACTCGCTGCCGCACTGGATCAGCACCGACTCCGAGAACTTCAGCATCAGCCGCCAGTTCTCTCGGTCGCTCAATACGTACCTAGGCTATCAAATCCTCAACGTCGGCGACCATTACATCAACGGCGGCTATCTGCCGTGCCAGCCGGTCGGCACCCCGTTTTGCCCGTTGAGTTTCACTTCGTTTCGCGGCGTCTCGACGCTGCGCACGACGAGTTTCGGCATGAACGTGGTGCCCAATCCCGAATTCAACTTTTCATTGCTCGTGCGCCATCACGTCGACTTTCCGATTCCAGTCCCCGGCACGTTCGCGCCGCCGCCGAACAACATCATCGGCCAGCCGCTCTATACGTCGTACTTGGGGCAGGCACCGTACGACGCCACCGGGGACGTCCGGTTCAAGGTCTGGACGCATGCGCTGCTCGACGTCTCGCGAACCTACTACTGGTATGGCAACCCTTATCGCACGACGTTCTGGCAACCATCCTTCGTGATTCAGCTGCTGCCGATATGAGACGACGGCTGCTCTCCGTCGCGATTGCCGCGCTTGCGATCGCGCTCGTCGCGGCGGGTCCGTCCGTTGTGGTCAGCGGTCAGCTGCTGGCATATCAAGGAGGATTTGTGTTCTTCACGAGCGGCGACGGCTTTCGCGTGGCGCACGATATCGTGATTCGCGACGCGAAGACCGGGGCTGCGACGGCGATCCACCCGGCTCCGCGTATCTGGGCGCGCGCGACTTTCGATTCGACCGGCACGGTTACGGAGCTGGATCTTTCGCGCGACCCGCTTCCGCCGCAAGGCAGCTTCGACGACGTCGCGCGATTCGCGGTCGCGCTCTCGTCGCCGGTCCCCAATCCCGATCTGCTCGCTTATGCACCCACGCCCGCGCCGGGCGCACCGGAGAACGTTGCCGTGCAACATTTTTCAGGCAGACCCGTGCTCGTAACGTTCATCGTGCAGGTGCCGCCGTATACGCCCTTTACCGCCTCGGTCTATATCACCACCGATCAAAGCGGCTGGAACGCGCAAGCGATTCCGATGGATCGCATCGACGCGCTGCACTATCGGATCACTCGCCGCATCAACTCGGGCACCATCTTCCGATATCTCTACGATCGCGGTTCGCTGCAGTCCCAAGAGATCGCACAGAACGGTCTGGCGCGGGCGCCACGCAATCTGGTCGTGCGCGACGCCGACGTGCTCACGATGCACGACACCGTCACCGGTTGGCAAGACTCGGCGCCGGGAGCCGTCAGCCAGCCGCAACCGCAGATCATGCCGACGCCCTACAATCCGGCACCGTTCCCGAACCTGCCCACCTGTCTGCCGGCGCCCCAGCCGCCGGGTAACCCAAGGGCCCCGCACCCGCCGCCCGGCTGTGGGCCGCCGCCGAACTAGGCTTCTTATCGAACCGTCAGCGGAATCGTCCGCGTGGTGACCTCGCCTCGGGGATTGCGGGCGATAACCCGCATCGTGAAGTTGCCGCGAACGAACCACGGCAGTGGGCCGACCGTGTAGGTGAGCGCAAATCGTCCGACCCCGACCTTCACCAGGTTCACCGCGTAACCGCCGATGCGCGCCTCGACGCTCGCCACGTTCGAGCTGGTAACGACGCTGCCCGAGACTCGATCGCCCGGACGCACCGTCGTTTCGCTCATGGCGACGTCGAGAATTCGCGGTGCGGCTTCTGAAGTGAGCCGGGGCACCTTGATTCTTTGCTCGGCCGGCGGCAGCGTCGGCACCCGTTTGGGCGCCGGAGAGGCCGACGGGCTTGGTGCCGGGGTGGCCTGCGG
>JBAUMX010000227.1:0-3648 GCA_049578945.1 Candidatus Cybelea sp.
CAATAGCAGCCGCGCTTCGCGGCGCTTTTGGGCATCGCGCTGCCGCTGCGCTCGCTCGCGCTCCCAGGCTGCACCCCGGCGCGCGCCGATCGCCTGGGCACGTTCACTGAAGAAACGGTTGCGATACGCTGCGTACTCTGACCGAAGCCGAGCATGGTCGGCGATGCGTTCGGCGTCGCGCACTGCCCAGCGCGGGTCACGATGAGCCTCTTGCTCCGCCCGATCGCGGACCTGGCTGCGCTCGGGTTGACAGCGTTGCTGCGCTTCATGCGGGAAACGGCCGAAGCGCTGCTCCAGCGCTGCCTTCTTGCAACGCGGATGGATCCGCGACGCACCACAGCCGGGCGCCTCGGGATCTGTGCCCGCGGCAAACGCGAGACCCTGTACGCGCGTGCCGCGCTGGATCAGCTTGACCACGATCCCGTCGCGATCGAGCCGCTGCGTGAGCTCGTCCCAGGTCTTCGACGCGTCGACCGCCGTCAGAATCTTCGGACGAACCATGTCAGCCCAGGCCGTCCGGTGCGCCACTTCCACAACCGGCTCGGGCAACGCTATGAACGGCCCAAAGCGCGACTCCAGCGCGCGCAGCGCACAGCGTGAATCGATCCGTGACGCTGCGCAGCCCGGCGCGCGGCGATCGAGTCCTTCAGCAAATGCCAGGCCTTGTACACGCTCGCCACGGCGAACCAGCTTCACGACGACACCATGCGCGCCCAAGCGCTGATGGAGGTCGCTCCAGTCCTTGGCGCGATCCACTGCATCGAGCACGTAGGGCCGTGCACTCTCTTGCCACGGCAGCTCGCCACGCTCGTGAAGACCGCGATAGACCCCGTCACTGAATCTGCGCTCGGGATCGGGCGGCGGCGCGTACAGATGCCTGGCGCGCTGCACGATGTCGCGATTGTGATGGCCGACGACAATCTCCCAGCCGCGTTCCGCTGCGATCTCGGCGCAGACGCGCTCGCGGATGATCCGTTCGTGCCACAGGTCGTTGGCCCGGCCATCCGGGCCGATACGGTTGGCAATCACGTGGGCGTGGTAGTCGTCGGTATCCTTATGCGCCGCCAGCACGTACTGGCTCTTCTCCATGCCGATCGCCTTCAGTAGCCGCTCCGCGTCACTGACGACCTGCTCGCGCGTCGGCCGCTCACCCTTGGCATACGCGATGATGAGATGATACACAGGTTCCCGGCAGCGCTTGGACAACGCCGCAACCGCCTCCATCTCGATCGCAGCCGTCTCCACCGACATGACGCCACGCAGGTGAACCCACTCGGCTTTCTCCGTTGCGCTCGCATATGCAACGCCGCCTTCAAAGGACTGACCGGCCTTAGCCGCCGCCCGAAGGTGGGTATGCTCGGTGATGTAGTCGACCCCGATCGCGAAGCTGCGGGTGTGAGCGCGCGCCGGCACTGCCTTCGTAATCATGGCACCTCCGCAAAAGAAAAAGCCCCGCGCGCACTGCCGCTACGGGACTTTAGCATTTCGCCCGCATTATTATGCGGGCGTTAGTCAAGTGTACTTTGTCAACTCAATTGTACCACGGATGCAAGGTTACGGCCAGACTTTTTTACTTCCGGCGGGCAGCGAGTGAAGGGCCTAACCGTTACCCACTTCCTTTATACGATCGTTCTCTTTTCACGAGGCAAGCTTATCGCTATACTTTTCCCATTCACGGCGGATAGCGATTCGAAGTTTTCAGCCAAAGCATCCAGCTTTCTGCGATCGTCTCTTTTTCAAAACGCAAGCCGGTGGTTGCGCCGACAAGGGCGCAACCAGTAGCACCGCGCGCTAGCTTCACTTCGCTCTGTGTCGGGCGGTGGGTAGTGCAAGCCCATCGAGTCCGCGCCGCTCCCTTGCCAAGAACCTCGGCTCCCCGCTTGCCCCGGGCGTAGCCCAACGGTCAGCAGCCAAGACGGGAATCGCTTTGGCAGCTCCACCGGTTTGGCGGCCCTAGGCGACAAAAGTCCCAGCCGGCGCTACAATAAAGGTCCCAAGGGAGCGCATTGCTGCTCCGTGCTGCTACACTCGGGAGACGCAAAATGACTAATCGCACCACCGGTCTCTTTACCTTGGCGCTCTTTGCCGTTGCCAGTTTGGTCGGGATTGGCTGTTCTAGCAACGCAGGACCACAGAGCTCTCTGCCGGCCGCCACCGTTGGAGGCGGTTCCAGACATCACCACCGCGGCCATCCGAACGGGTACGGCTCCGTCATCAGCCACATCTTCATTATCATCCAGGAGAACCGCAGCCTCAATAACCTCTTCGCGGGTGACACTAGCCTGTCGGGCGCGAACACCACGCTGACGGGGTACGAAAAGGTAGGTTCGAAGCAAGTCCAGGTGCAGCTCAGCCCCGAGAACCTTGGGGGGGAGCCCCAAGATATCGATCACTGCTATTATGACGCCGAGGTGGCGATCGACGGGTCGAGCAAGCCGATGGACGGCTTTAACAATGAGTATCTCGGAGACCCCTGCGGAACGACAGGCAAGTTGGCGAAGCTAGCTCCTTATGCCTACGTTCAGCAAAGCGCGAAAAGCGATGTCCAACCCTACTGGGACATCGCCAACAACTGGGTTCTCGGCGCAAACTTCTATCCAACCGAGCTGGGGCCGAGCTTTGTGGCGCACCTCAATTTGATTGCGTCGACCACGGAGTACAAGGCCCTCACCGCCGTAGGCGATTTCCCGCCGAGCGAGCCTTGGGGATGCGGCAATGTGGCCAAACCACCGATGCGGTACGTCACTCCAACAGTGAGTCCGCATCCTTTCCAAACCGGGCCGCCGCCGTGTTACGACCAGTTTCACACGGTGGCCGACCTGCTCGATTGCATCTATCCCAGCGAATCGAACTGCTCGGCCTCGAACCCCGTGCCCTGGCGGTACTACGCGCCGGGAGTGAAGAACTCGGCCTCGACGGGTTACATCTGGTCGGCGTTCCAGGCGATCAAGCGGGTGTACGGTAATGGCAAAGGGCAGGATTGGAAGAACGACGTAATTTCACCTCCGGGAAAGATCTTTCACGCCATCTCGAGCGGCGCCCTCGATAATATCGGCGTTACGTGGATCGTTCCAGAGTCTGCATGGTCCGATCACGCCGGCATGGACACCGACGAAGGACCGTCGTGGGTCGCAGACATCACTAACGCGATCGGCGCTCGAACTTCGCTTTGGAACCACTCGGTGATCGTCGTCGTCTGGGACGACTGGGGCGGATGGTACGACAACGCGCCGCCGCCAACGCTTACATGGGGCATGGGCGGTCTGGGGCAATATTACCGAGGCTACGGCATCCGAACCCCGTTGTTGATCCTCTCGCCGTATGCAAAGCAAGGGCAAGATAGCGGACATGTTTCGCTACGCTCTTTCGAGTCGGGAAGCATTTTGAAGTTCATCGAGCAAGTCTTTAACTTCAACTCAGCCGGCCTCGCAGCGCTTCCCTGTAAGTCCAGCGATTACTCTTACTACAGCTGCGATATCCAGTACACGGATGCGTCGTCCAATAGTATCGGCTACGTTTTGGATACTTCGCAGAGCCCGCGGGCGTACGGCACGCCGATTCCAACGAAATACCCGCCCTCGAAGTTCATGAGCGGGTCCGGATATTACAATTATGCTGTCCAGGCTCCCGACAACGAGTAGCCGGCAC
>JBAUMX010000228.1:0-5433 GCA_049578945.1 Candidatus Cybelea sp.
CCGCGGTGCGGGTGCGAGCGCGGAGGCCGTACGCGCCGCTCACGTCGTGGCCGCTCGTTGCGTCGACCCCGCGCGAGCGTGCATAAGCAACCGCCAGCATCTCGCCGGCCGGCCGATCGACGCCAAAGCTTTCGCTGGCGGCAATCGCTTCGGCGCCGGCTGCGATCAAGCGCTCGACGCCCGCGTGCACGGCCGACTCATCGCGAGCCGAAGCGAAGTCGAAGCTCGGCGCGAAGCTCGATCCCGCGGCGACTGCGACGGCTCCGAACCGCATCTGGCGTTTCGACAGCCACGCCAAGCCGTCGAGCAGACCGACGACGCCGACCCGCGCGAGATCGCCTTCGAGCAACGCGTTTGTTGCCTGAGTCGTCGAATGTGCGATGAAAGCGATGGCGCGGGCGTCGATCGCAGGATCTTGGAGCAGCCGCTCGATTCCGGCGACGATACCGGCGGCGACGCCCTCTCGAGCGTCGTGCGTGGTCGGAACCTTGATGCGAGCGAGGAGTTCGCGCGTTGCCGCGTCGATCGCGACGACGTCGGTAAAAGTGCCCCCAACGTCGATGCCTACACGCAGGTTGCGCGTTCGAGCTTGCCCCATGCTACCAGCCGGCAACGAGCACGTACGTGACGGTCATCAGCTCGACCGCCCCGCGCCGTTCAAAACGCTCGAAGAGCGTAAGCAGATCGCGCCGCAGACGTTGCGCATTTGGGCCGGACTGCGGCAGATACGACGAGGAAGCCGCGCGCCCCACGAGCGCTTCACGGTCGAGCCGCTGTTTCGATGAATGCTCGCTTCGAGACATGATGGCGTTCGGGAATTCAGAGAATGCGTTCAACCCTCGGGTTCGCATCGCTTCGGTGTCATCGGTTGCGTACCCGCGCACGACGTCGCCGTACGCCTTGGTGAACGGATCGCGTTCGTCACGCTCGTACTGCAAAAGGAGTGCGCGGCGTCGCGCGATCCGCCGGAACTCGAGCATCACATCCACCGTCGCAAACCAGTGGAAGGCTTGACACGCGACGACGGCGTCGACGCTCGCGTCGTCGAGCCCGGTCCTCTCGGCCGTGCCATCGCGCCAGCAGACTCGTGCGTGCGGCTCGGCGGAGGCGCGCATCTGAGCGTTCGGCTCGATCGCGATCACGGCGAGGCCGCGCTCCGCGAAGAGACGCGCGGAGATTCCGGTCCCCGCGCCGACGTCCGCAATCGTCAACGCGTGCGGATCGCCTAAGCCCGCGAGCGCAGCGTCGATCGCTCCAGGCGGATAGGATGGGCGAAACGCCGCGTAGGCCCTCGCGCGCGAACCAAAGCGCTCGGTGGGATTCATCCCGGAAAAGGCCGGCCGAGCTGCAGCTCGACGGGACGGTCTGCGCGCAGAACCTCGAACGCGTGCGGCTTGCCGTCGTATGCGCGCCGCTGGGATTGATAGGTGCCGTAAAGCCACCAGGCTTTACCGTCGATCGTTTCGATAACGTCGCCCGACCGCATACCGGCAGCGTAGGCGGGGCCGCCGGCACGAACGTAGGCTCGCAGATTGCCGTCGGAACTGCGGAAGAGCGCGTAAAAATAGGTTGGTTTCTGGCCGGGCCGCGCGGCGACGCCAATGGCAAAGAGGTTCGCGCTGCGAACCGGGTCGGCGGTCGCCCAGGCTCGCAGCCGCTCCACGCCCTGCAGGGCGAGAGCCCGCGCTTCGCTCGCCGTCGGCGGGGGCGTGACGACCTGATGGTCGTGCCATTGGTCGACGATCCAGCCGCCGCAATCTTGCAAACGCAGACCCACGTCGAGATCGTCGCCTTCAAGCAAAGAGAAGCTCGAAGTTGTGACGGCCACATATGCGGCGTACGATTTTCGCGCGCAATCGGCTGCGTTCGGATTATCGTGGAATCGAATCGTTTGCCAAGGGCCGCTCGCCAGCGCCGCAGCGACCGCATCGGCTGCCGCTCTGCCAAGCGGCGTTCCGTCGTCGTCGACCGCAATGCGATTGCGTGAGGATGCCGGCGCATAGAACCCCGGCAGCTCTTCATCGGCACGCGCGGCTTGGAAGAGCGCGCCGAAAGGCTCCAGCCCAAAGAGGGCCGGTGCCGCGATCGCGACTGCAAACGTCGCGGCAATTGCGACGCCGGTTTGGTAGGGCAGCGTGCGCTTCGTTATGGCGTCGATCGGCACGCCGGTGAAGTTGGCGATCCACACGTTCGCGGTATTCGTCGGATCGCAGACATTTTGGACTTGAACGACCGCCATGATTGCGGCGACGAGTACCACCGGCGGCAGGACGTGCGCGGCCAGCATCGCGGTAAAGATGGCGATCCCGACCCCAAACGGATTGAGCGGTCCGCGGTAGAGCGCCAGCGGACTCGCGACACCAAAGAGCAGCACGTAAGCGAGCGGATTGCGCACCCATCCCCCGCCGACGAGCGGCTGCAGCGCCGCCGCGAACTGCGGTTCGCGGGTCGCGGCTAACAGCATGCCGATACCCATGAAGAGCACGATCGCTGGAGCTACGTCTTCAACGCCGCGAATCGCCGCCGCGACGAGACGTTGCACGGCTTGGCTCGGACGCGTTGTGAGGACGCCGAAGAGCGCCGCCACGAGGAATGCGGGCGCGGCTTCAACCTTCAGCAGGTAGTAGAGCAGCAGCGGCAATAGCGGCGTGAGCAACGCGACGGCGGGCACGCGCGGGCGCTCATCCGCCTCGGCGCGAACCGCCCAGGTCGCGTAGGCGCGCTCGCGCCGGAACGATATAACGGCGTAAAGCAGCAACGCGATCGCATCGATAATCGCCAGCACGAGCGCGTAATGTACCAGCTGCTCGCGCGAAACCCCGAAATACGTGGTATAGAACGTCCAGTTCGCGATGTTGAAGATGAAGCCCAGCGCGAACGCCATCAGAAAGATCGTCGCGGCGATCGTGCGCGGCACGCCCGCCGTCATCATTATCGGCAAGACGATCGAACCGACCATGATGATGCCGCCCAGCCCGGAGAGCGACGTAAAGAGCACCGCCACGATTACGGCGAAGCCGAGCGCGAGCACGAGCGGTCGTTCGCCACCGTACTCGGCGGCGAAGTCGACGATCGAGCGCGCGATGCCGGTTTCGATCGTGACGCGTCCTAACAGCGCGCCGAAAACGACGGCGACGTAGAACGGCGCGAGCTGCACGGCGCCGCTGCTGACGATCACGCCGAGTTTGGAAAGCGGCACTCCGGCCACGAGCGCCATCATAACGGCCATCGCCGGAACCGCGACGAGGGCCGGCACCCAGCGCAGATACATCAGCACCGCAAAGAACGCGAAGACCGCGAGGACGAAGATGGCGCTCACCCTTCGACTCCGCTCAGGGTGACACTACCGTGTCGAACGGCGGCAGCGTCTTGGTTTGTAGATACGTTTGCATCACGCGGTAGAACGCGTCGGCCCGCTCGATCGCCTTCTGCGCGGCCAGGTGGTACCGCTCGAGGTTGCTCGCGAGGTGCCCCTCGCGGCTCTCGTAACGCCAAGCGCGCGCGTAGAGGGGCGCGATATCTTCATAGGCGTCGCGAAGCTCCCACATCCAGTAGCGGCTCCACAAAAGGTCCCGCTCGGTTTGCTCGGGGTTCGACGCCGCGTGCGCGAGCGCGTCGGCATACATCGCGCGCACTTCCGAGGCGATTTGGAACTTTCGCGCGAGCGCGTCGTACCGTCGCGCCGCAAGGAACATCACGAATGCGGCGTTGGCGTGCAGCGGAGGCCGTTTATAGTAGAGATTTTGCTCGACCGATTCCGCGGAGAGCCGAGCGGCGCGCAGGTCTTCCGGCGAACTCTGATTCGCGGCCGCAGCGTTGAACGGATCGGCCCAGAAGAGCGCGTCGGTCTGCCCGTACGAGTAATGCGGCGGTTCGAGCCGTGTTAGCGCCGTCGCCAGCTCGCCGATCTCGGTGCCGTAGCTCGGGTCGTCCGCCCCAAAGAACGCGCTGGGAAAATCGTTCGCGAACGCTTCCTGCGTGAGATCGCCGGCTTCCCACGCCGCGGCTGCGGCGTAGATCACCGGAAACCAGGTCGCCTCGTAGAGCGTCTCGCCGTCGTCGTGCCATACCGTTTGAAAGAGGCCGAGAACGGGCGCCGCTTTACCTTCCTTGATAAAGACCCGCTCGTTGTCAAGCGCCGTGTGAATGGAAGGAAAGATCTCGTTCCAGTTGCCGGCACCCGGGGCGACCATTTGCTCGAAGCCCCCACGCGCGATCGTCTGGATGAAAGGCTCGTACGAGGTTCGGTCGTCATAGTGCCAGTTGACGACGACGGCCGTGCGAGGGATGAGCTTCATGATGCCGGGATCGCTCTCGATTCCGTCGTCCCAGAGCATGATTCGTGCGCCCGAGGGCGCGATCAGCCGGTTCATCGCAGTGATGTGGTCGGCATAGACTTGCGACCTTCCGCGCTGCGCAACGTTCGCTTGCGTCTGCCCAAGCCCGAGTGTCGCCGTCTCGTCCGAGCCGATATGGAAGAACGGCGGGCGCCCGACGGCTGCCAGCTCCTGCGTTATCACGCGCTCGAGGTATTCGCTTGAAAGCGCGACGTTCGGCGCCATCAGGAATCCGTGCGGCAGTTCGGCTGCGCCGGCATAACGCTCGAGGCGCAGCGTGTTGTGCATGTGCGCGAAGCTCTGCTGCTCGGGAATCAGCGCGACGTGAAAGCGCGCCGCGTAGGATGCCAGCTCGCGAAGCTGTGCCGGCGTTATGCCGTCGAGCGGAGCCGGCAATGGATCGGACGGGCTGACGAAGACGTGTTCCATGTACGGCGAGTAGCCGTTCATCTTGAAAGCAGCGATCGTGCGAATCCGCTCCTCAAAATATTTCATCGTCGGCAAGGGGCCGCGCGAGACGTCGTCGGAGAGGATCCGCCACGCTAACGCCGGTCGATCTTCGATGCGCACGCACGGCATCGTCCAGACGCCGTCGCGGCGAACCGGCAGCTGCGCGAGCGTCATCTCAGCGTAAAAAGCGCCGGCTGCGTCGGCGCTCTCGATCGACGCGAGCCCAGATTCGACCGTCAAACGATAGGCTTGCGGACGCAGCGACGCGTCGCGCCGCACCGAGATCGCCGGATCGCGTGCCACGGTGCGCAACGAGCCTATTCCTAACGCGCTCCAGCGTTCGTTGAGTTCGGTCTGTGCCGCCGGATCGAAACCGGCCGGCACGCTCTTTGGCACGGCCGAGCTGCGCGTGGCGCACGGCAGGGATTCAATGCTAGCCGGTCTGGGCACGAGATGCAGCGACGCCGCTGCAATTGCAACGAGCAGCGTCAACGGCGACTACGGCATCGTTGGTGCTGCGGCGCGAATCGCTGCGTTGCGCTTGTCCAGCGCGGCCGTGACCTGCTCGAGATAGCCCGCTGCGGACGCGGCGTCGAGCGACGCGGCGCGATCGGCCAACGCTACGGTCGCCGCGTCGGCTGCAGCC
>JBAUMX010000229.1:0-5083 GCA_049578945.1 Candidatus Cybelea sp.
CGCCAACGGCGTCGACGAAGTACTCGTCGATTTCGGCCTTCTGCGGCAGCGTGACCAGATAGGCCGAGCGGCGGCTGCGTGCGTCGCTTCCCTTAGGAGCTTGCGTCCTCGGAATCGCTACGGCGTAGGCTGCATCTCGGCTTACTAACGTCAGACGTGCAGCATAGTTTGAGGTTGCGTTGGTCCAGATATAGACGGCGTAGGTTTGTGACGCTCCCACCGAGGCAACGTTCGCCTTGGCATTCCAAGGCACTACGATTGCCGAGGCTCCGCAAAATGGATTCTCCCATTCGGCGGCTTCACCGCGTGGAATGTCCGAGTCGATCGCGGCATAGCTATCGGGTTCGAATAGGGCTTTGAACAGATACCTTCCGGCGACTGCTTGGCAGTTGACAAGCTTAGGAGCGTATGAAGTCGCGTTAGCGGCTTGCAAAGCCGACTCGTCAACGGCAGCGTTTCCGGAGCTCTTATAAATACTAGCGGCGGCGACTTTCCCGGTCGCGTCTACTGTGACTTCGACCATCGACGAAAGTAAGCCGAGATTGAGCGCCTTGGCCGACTGGGGATAGATCGGCGCCTGCGGTTTCGTGACCACCGCTTCTCTGAACGGCTGTGCGCAGGTAGCCTGTGCCAGCGACGTGACGGGGCGAAGCGATACCACCGTCAGTAAACAAGCTGTGCAACCGAGCAACGCGGCCAATGCTGCGTTCTTTTTCAACACCACGCGGTTTTATTATCTCCGCGGAACGGTCGATTCCCGCGTCGTTCCCAGTGTATTTTGTTGAAATTCGTTCACATCTATTCCGAGCCTTCCGGATGGGGCGGCGCTGACAACGGCGAGAAGGAATAGCGCGAGCGTTGCTCGCCCTGTAAAGGTTCCCCGTCCTTTGCTGCGGGCCCAGCGAGTAGATGGCCGTCGCTCGATCGGGGCGTTGTAGAAGCGGCGTGTCCCCAGTCCTGCGCCGGCAGTCGAGCTAATCTCAATGCGCTGAATACGCAGCGGGTGTGGATTCCGCGCCGAATGTGGCGACGGTGCGGCCAACGCGAGCAGCACTGCAGCAAGCATTTTTAGTTAAGCACACACGAAGCTTCAGGGCGTTCCCACCTTCGTAGACAAGCTCGCTTCGGTCATTTCTCGTTCACAATATCAAGGATGACGGCCGCCGCCGCGGAATTTATGTCTTCCCACTTACCACCTTTAGACGCGTACGGAACGCCCTGCAAGGCGGTGATATCGGCACGCGTCTTCGCGCTAATGCCGTTCCAGGCCGGAAGGGTCGCCAGGGCTCCACGGAAAGCTGTGTCTGAATTTGGGTCCTTGAGCGCCGCGGCGTTATATGCAGCTTGGGCGACGAGCGCCCCGATGAGAAATGCCTTGCGCGGCTTCTCCGGCCACTTCGTGTTGATGGACTTACTCAAAGGTTCGCGCCACGCCGTGTTGAGCCACTCTCGATCCAAAATTATTGGCTGATTGACTGCGTTCTGTAATGGCGCGGCCGTCAATCCATCCGCGAACTTAGTGTGTAGAGCTTGTAACCTAGCGAGCGCCGCGGCAGCAAAGGCTCGGCTCGCGGGCCGCGAGAGCGCCGGCGGATTGTCAACAAGTTGTTGCAGCGTGCTGACGTAAACACCCAACTGGGCATAAGCGGCCGCTCCATTGCCAAATGAAGGCTCCGGATATGGCACGACGGGAAAAACCTGTTGAAGACGGCTCTGCATCGACGCGAGGCTCGCGACGGGGTTACTACCGGTTGGCTCCCAATTCGAAGAGTTGTCCGGTGCTGCAGACGCATGTTTTACAAGCTCGCCGGCATAATGCCCGAGGTATTCGTCTAGCGGCCCTCCTCGTGGGAGACTAGCGGCAATCGATACGACTCCTGCCGTATACCACCAGGCAAAAACCGGATTGTCAGCCCAGGCTTTGTCGGGTACGTACATGCCATTCCAATTTTCGATTCGCAGGGCAATGTCGCCCGTAGAAAACCACTTCTGCACCTGTGCATCGGTCGGATCTTGCCCTCGCATACTGCTGATTAGCTGCAAGTCGCTAGCGCATTGCGCGCGTTCCAAGACGATCGCGCACGCGGCCGGCGAAAGATTAATGTCTTCGAAGAGCCGTTCGTAAGCTTGACCCTGTTGATACGCCGTAACCGCGGCCGTCGTCGGCTTTACCGAATCGGCAAATCCGTTACCGGTAGTCATACTCTCGAGTACGGCGAAAGTCACGAAGAATAATACGAATCGCACTTTCTTTCCAAAATCTTCGTGTACTCGATCCGACGTAAACGACAGCGCCTCCCGAGGCAGTCTGCGGTCGGAGAGCTTGAGGAACCAAAGGTACAGGTCGCGCAACGCTAGGCGCCCTCGCCAGCATGGCGCTCCGCGCCGATCGGTAGCTGTGATCCGTCGCTGCCTACGAGAAGCGTGATTTTAAGAAGGGTAAAAAACCGAAAACGGTACGGACACTTCGTGTCTATGGTTGCGGCCTCACTTTGTGCATCAGGAGCTGGCCGTTCTTGTAGTAGTCGAGTTGGTTCGTTACTGACCTCCGCAGTAGCCAGACTCCATCTATGTTTACCCAACTATCAGTCGAAAGCGTGACCAATTGGATGTCAGCCTTGCTACCATCAGCCGCGGTCTTGACTGTTTTCATGTCGTAGCGCTGGTCAACTACGGCAGAGTTGCCAGCGACCTTTACCGATAGCAGCGTAGTCGTGCTGACCTTTAGCGGATCTTTTGGGAGCGCATCGACCTCCTGGATCATTGCCGACGCGGTCTCACTCTGTCCTGACGAGTCGATACTTATAAAGTCTGGCGCCAGGAGTGCGGCAATCGCCTTGGAGTTGCGTTCGCCGATGGCAAGTTTCATAGCGACATAGCGCGCCTCGAGAGTTGCTCGCATAGAAGAGTCATCGGCGCGTGCACTGGTTGCGTAGACGACGCATGACAGGCAGGCCAAGAGAGTTAACAGCCCCTTGATCACAACTTGACGGTTACAGGCTCGGAAGTGCCGGTTCCTTCGCGGGTTTAAGCGAGGGCGCTATTTTGCAACGAGCGCGATCAAGGCTCCCTATTGCGGCGGATGTGGAACCTGGACGCCCGCTCGTATTCGCGAGCAAGCCAAGAACGATAGACCCGTGGCGCTCGCGATCGTGGTCAGGGAATAGCAGTCCAGATTTGGCACGACCTCGCACTCGAACCACGGACGATCGTGCTCGGCTGATCCGTGCTCGCCCGTCCAGCAGTTGCGTACATGATGTTTGGCCGCGAGCTAAGCACGTGCGCTGATCGCGCCGGAAATCCACGCCATCGAGCGATCCGTCATCGCGCCACGCAGCTAGAGCCTTGCGCTCCTGCGAGGCCCTAGCAGCGCGGCGCCGCTCCGCTTCGGGCGTAGTGGTCGGATCGTAGCCGGCTGCGCATGGCCGCGATCTTGGCCGGTCCGGCGGCTGCGAGCCCGCGGTGGTCATGCGCCGAGACTCGGCGAGTTGGTGGCTCGGCGTCAATGCCGCTCAGCCACCTATGCGCGGTACGGTTGCTACGCGAATCGGCGCTGCCATACTGCGCAGTTGCAATGCCTGCAACGCGCAAAGCCCTGCAGGGCGTGATGCAGCGCGGGCCGCGGGAAATTAGAGATCGAACACGTCGCCGATGCTGTTGGCGCGACCGTCGGTCGCCCCCAGGCTTCCAAGATTCCAGTTTTCCTCAATGAATTTCAGAATACTTCCGAATTCGTACTGCGTGTGTGAAACGTAGTCGCGCTTCGCATAAGGCGAGGCAACGATCATCGGCACGCGAAAGCCCAGTCCCATCACGTCGAGTTGGGGAGGAGCGACGTTATCGTAGAAGTTGCCGTCACCGGAGTCGTTCCAAATAACGACAATCGCGGCGTGTTTCCAGTAGCGACTCTGTTGCGTCGCGCGCACGATCGAACCAACCCACGCCGGCCCCCCTCCGTTTCCCCGAAGGTCGGAGTCTGCGAGAGGCGAGAGGACCCACGAGAGTGCGGCGAGGTGGCCCTGCGAGAGGTCCGAGAAGATGTCCGTCGCCGGTGAGCTCATATTCCGCTTCCAATCACGACCGGTACGTACATACGAAATCGCCTCATATGGATTGAACGGCGTGTTTTCATGAAGTCCGCCGAAATAAAACTTCCACGACACGTGTGCTTTATCGAGCAACGTCGCCATGCTAGGGAACTGCGTGAAGCACGGAAAAGGACCCTGGATTTCCACGAGACCATTTTTTAGCACCGGCGTCAGCGTGCCAGGGGGCGCGTCGCATCCCCAGGGGAAATTTGTCGGTGGTCCGACCGCGAACGTGCGGCGATCGATCTTGGTTGTTCCAGCTACCAGGTAAATCGAATCGGCGAAATCGCCGAAGTGAGCGGACTCGAACGTCCGGTCAGCCAGCACGAAGTGCTTTGCAAGGTCCCAGTACGGTTGGGTCTCGCTCCTTTCGACGCGCGTATATGGGCAGAGTGGATGGTTGGGGTCGAGCAGATTCCAGCCGTCCATCTTGCCGTTGTCGTAGATCGTTTGAAAACTCCGGTCTCCGCGAGAGCACGACGCACGTTTGAGGGTTATCGGACGCAGCCGAACGTATTTGCCCGTGCTCGTTAAACCCTTCATCGGAGCGTCGGCGTTTGGATAGCCCGCGAAGAGATTATCGAAGCTTCGGTCCTCCTGGATAACAACGATTAGGTTTTTAATCGTGCGCTTTGCGTCGGTACGCCCCGTAGCTTGTGGAAGCTGAAGGGTGCCCGGCGCGCTGATCGGCGGCTGCAATCCGCCGCACCCGGCAACCAATGCCGAAGCCACGCAAATGAATAGCGCGTTGCGGCCAAAGTCCAAGGTCTTCATCTGCTTTGCTCCTCCACCGATAAACCGGCTCAGCGGCCAAAAGCGTTCGGCACCGAGCCGTCAGCTCCATCGTATCAGCCAGGCGCGATCTCGAAAGTCGTCTCGGACCATCCATGGACCAGTCCGGATTCGACGGTCCCTCGAGCTGGCTGGCCAGAATGCCCGAAGGGTTCCTCGCAGGTCTGGCAGCTACACGGGCCGGTTCGCGAGTGCACTTGACG
>JBAUMX010000230.1:0-33962 GCA_049578945.1 Candidatus Cybelea sp.
TATCGTTCCTCGTCGATCAGCAGGCGGCCATTCTTGCCTACATGGACAACTCTAAAGTCGTCGCCCTCGTCTCTCTCCTCAACCTGCCGCTCGTCGCTTTACTAAGAAAGCCTGAAGCCGCGTAAACCCGCCCTCGAAGGTCAACGCGTGATCGTCTAGCGATTTCCATGTAGAGAATTCGACGGCGATCGGGTTTGAGAGTCCGTATTTGATGCTAAGAGCGTAGGCTCGATCATTTCAGAACCCGCCGCTCGTCTTTTAATTACGCGTGGTAGAAATGGCGACTACCGAGTCACCTTTCCCGGTGCGGAAACAGTGCGCGACAAGCGGAACTGTGCGCGACAAGCGGAACAGTGCGCGACATATCGTAAATACGACTGTTTCAGGTTTTGGATCCAACTATTCGCTCGTTTAGGCGATACATTGGAATGTCGTTCGTCGTTTCTAGCGCAGCCAGTGGGGGTTACGGTTGGCTGCGCGCCTTCGAAGAATCTATCGGTTGGACGCCCTTTGGACCGACGGAGATCCGAGATCCACGCGGCGTACGCCGGCGCGACGACGATCCATTTTCGTCGTCAGCGAGCCGTTTGCCGGGCTCGGTTTTCTTATAATCGGCGTCTTCGCCGCGAGCTGGGCGGTTCGATACTCGTTTGCAAAGGCCGCCGGTACGAATCGTCTACGTGCCCGCGGCCTGATAGGCTTCCGTAGGATCGTGACGCCTAGCCGCGTCCTTCGCCAGCTTGAGCGCGAGTTCGCTTTGCAGTTCGTCTAAGTGTAGAGCCTGCGGTACGAACCACCGCCAACCTGAAGCGTAGCTGCGCTCGCGAGTGCCGAGTGCTCCCGCTGCCTCTTGAACTTGTCGCCGGATCGCATCGCTGAAAACGTCGACGCCGCGCGTGCTGCGCACGAGCCTCTCGAACTCGCGCACGTCGGTCGCAACACGTTCGCCGAGTACGTAGCCGCGCTTGGTGCTTTGGACTACGTCCCGATCGGCTATTTGCATGCGCGTGCGCGACACGCACATCTTGAGGGCGTTGAGCGCGGCTTCGGCGTCGAGCCCCGGCCAAATCGCGCCGGCCAGCTCCTCTTTGGTCGTTCCCGACGGAAGCAGCGCTAGAGCTATCAGCAATTCGAGCCCGCGATCCGACACGTGCAGCAACTCGGAACCGCGCCGTACTTGCCCGCGAACGACGTCGAGGTACAGCACGTCTTGGCGCACTTTGAGCGGCGAACGCGCGACCCGCGCCGCGATATACCGGAAGATGCCGAAGTCGGTGGGTACCGGAGAGTCGATGAGCAGCTCAATCGATGCTTGGAGCGGCGGCGACTCTATCCGTTGCGCGATGGCGCGCGCTTCCAGCAAACGCCGTCGCTGAACCGGCAAGAGGAGCGCGGCGCTTACGCGGATCATGACCTGCAAGAAAGCGTTTTCGGTCGTATCGATTCCGTCGATCGCTTGATCGAAGAGCGCCTTGGCCTTTCCGGCATCGGGTGTCGTCAGCGAGGCGTGCCATCGCGTGACATGCGGGACGCGTGCAAGTGCATCGGTTGCGTCGTCGCCCCAGCTCTCGAGCAATTCGCTTGCGGCCCTCGCCCGCGCTTCATCGTTGCAGTACCATGCCGCCCGTATGACCGCGCGCGCCGCGCTCATCATGCGCGCAATTACCCCACTCCGCTGCGCGGCTGATAGTGCTTCCTCGCTGAGCTTGAGTGCGCCCAGCCAATCGCCGAGCAGCAGCGCCTTCTCCATGGCGATCTGCTCGCGCTCCGCGTCGAACCGCTCGTGTCGCGCGCCATGCACCGCGTCGGATTCGTCGACGAATTGATCGGTGTCGGCGAAGCGGCCCTCCTTCGCGGCGATAACCGCCGATGTCATCAAGAGAAGGCGGCGCTCTTCAGCTGCGTCGTGGAAGGATTCCGGTCCGCCCCTGGCTTCTATCAAGGCTCGCGCTTCGGCGAGCTTTCCCAGTTCTTGAGCCAGCATCGCGAGTCGGACGCGCAGACGCGGCAGCGAGCGCTGCGTGCCAGCCGAAGCTGCGTGCAGCCTGACGCCTTCGTCATAAAGGCGAGACGCAGCGACGTTCTGACGACGCCAGGGCAAGGCAGCGATCCACAAGTTGGGATACGCACATAAGTTCGGCATGTCGATCTTCGTCAAGGCATCGATCAATCGCGTGGAGGGCTGCTCGAATAACGCCGCCGGTACGCGATCGAGTGCGCGGGCTGCCGCGCGCGCGTCGCCATAGCTCGCATAGAGTTCGGCCGATCGCAAGAACTCGCCCGACCGCTCGTATTCCTGGGCCGCCCGGAAAAGGTACTTCGCAAGCTCGGCCTCATGGCGCGAGCGTAACGTTCCGATGATAAGCGGATGCACGCGGTAAGCGCCGCTCTCCGATGAAATAAATCCCGGAAGGTGGAGCAGCCGGTCGATGATCGGCGTAGCATGCCGAATCCCGGTTGCGGCCGAGATATCGGCGAGCGAGGCGTTTGGAATCGCGGCCATAGCCAGGAGCGTCGACATCATGTCGGGTGTGAACGCGGAAAGCACTTCCTTGGCGAGCTCCTCGTGCAAGTCGGTCGAGTCAACGCCGCCCAGTCTGTCGACCATGGAATCGACGTGGGCGTCGTATTGGGCCATGAGCGCAAGCAATAGCAGCACCGTGGGCCAACCGTCGGCGAGTCGAATGAGCCGATTGACCGCTGCGGTCGCAAGATCGGTGCCTTCGAAGACACTGGCGGCTTCCTCGCTATCGAAACGCAACTCATTGCGCGAGAAGGTGAGCACCTGATTGGAGGCCAGGTAGTGCGATATTCGGAGCGGCAGTGCGACTCGCGAGCTGATAAGGACCACGCGTTCGGCCGGGCGTGTCGCAAGCATATCGCCGAGGAGCGCGAGCGCCGATGGAATTTCGGCAATCGCTTCAGCGTGTTCAAAAATAAAGAGCGAGTGCTCGCGACCTGCCTTCCACGCGTCGAGCAAGGCGCGGCTCCAGGTCGCCTCGTCTGCCTCGATCGCGTGTAGCCGCAATCGCGTCAGTGCGACCGAATCGCCGCCTGTCTGCGATTCGCCGGCCAACGCCGACAACGCCCGGCCGGCAAAGTCCGCCGACCGCGCAACTCCCGCGCAGTCGCAGATCGCGTGACGTTCGAATTGTCGCGCAAACAAGCGCGCAAGCGATGACTTGCCGTAGCCGGCGGGCGCACAGAGCCGCACGACACGCGGCTCAGAGGCGAGCACGCGTGCTAGAAGGCGCGACCGCGCAAGAGTCATTTGCGAATCCCCCTACAGCAGGGGGGCTTCTAGTGCGTCGGGACGAGCGCCTTCGCGCGAATACGGCCCGCGAGTAGCTCGATCCACTTGTCCATGCCAGCCCCGGTTCGTGCTGAGATCTCGAGAATTAAGACGCCCGGATTCACGGCGTAGATGTTCTCTTGGGCGGACGAACGATCGTAGCCGACGGCTTGCGCGATATCAATCTTCGTTACGACTGCGATGTGCGAGGTGTTGAACGCGAGGGGGTACTTGAGCGGCTTGTCTTCGCCTTCGGTCACGGAGAAGAGAACGACGCGCAGGTCTTCGCCCAGATCGTATTCCGCCGGACAGATAAGATTGCCGACGTTCTCGATGAAGAGCGCATCGAGTCGCTGCCGTTCCCAATTCGCGAGCGCCTTAGTGATCATGTCGGCGTCGAGGCGACATTCTGCCGCGGTCGTTATTTGGCGCACGGGGACTCCGCTGCGCGAAAGGCGCTCCGCGTCGTTCGCGGTCGCCTGGTCACCGACGAGCGCGGCGACGCTGTACTCGCGCGAGAGGCGCTTCAACGTTTCCTCGAGCAGCGTCGTCTTTCCCGAGCCGGGACTCGATAGCACGTTGACGACCAGTGTTCCGCTCTGGGCAAAACGGTCGCGCAATCTGGCCGCGAGCGCGTCATTCTTTACCATTAAGTTCGATGCGATCTCGACGACGCGCATTTTCATGTCGGAACCTCCATAGCGACCAGTAACATTTCACGTCCGCGTACGATGTGCGCTGAGGGTGTCCCGCATTCCGGGCAGAGCAGCCCCGAGCTGGCACGCGGAGCCCGCTCGATGCCGCACCGCTCGCAGAAGACCACCAGCGGAATCTCCTCGATGCAGAGTCGGCTTCCTTCGGCAATCGTCTGGGCGGTCGCAACGTCCCACGAAAACTCTAGTGCGTCGCGAACTATCCCGCTCAGCGCACCAAGCCGAACGTGAACGGCGCTCACTCGGTCGATGCCCTGCTCCAGAGCGGTCGTCTCCACGCCCTCCAAGAGACTGAGAGCTATCGTAATCTCGTGCAATCTAAATCTTCCTTCGTTTCCGCAAGCATACCACAGGGCGAGAACGAGCCGCTCGCGCTCCCGCGGCGCCCGGTAACGCTCCGGTAACGCACCCGCGGCGCGGCGGAGCGCCGCTGGGAGAGATTCACCCCCCGCCGGCGCTGCTGCGCAGAAATTTGTTTAGGCGGCCTCTCTCATCAGGCTCACAGGGTAACGGCGTGGTAACGCGCGCAGGCGATTTTCGACTCTTGAATTCGGTCATCGCTTGCACTAGCCTTGGTGGTATTAGTGCGTCGCAAATCGTCGCGACAGCGCGAGCCTTAGCGTAAGGATGCATTTATGGCCGACACAATCGTAAACGTTTTGTGGATTCCCGCGGGGCTCAGTTGTGACGGTGACTCCGTCGCCTTGACGGCAGCCATGCAGCCGAGCATCGAAGAAATCGCGCTCGGCGCGCTGCCGGGTTTACCGGGCGTCAAATTTCACTGGCCGCTTATTGCGTATAGCCTCGGCGGCTCGGAGTTTCTCGAAGCCTTTTTCAAGGCCGAGCGCGGCGAGCTCGACCCCTTCGTGCTCGTGCTCGAAGGATCGATCGCCAACGAAGACATCAAGAAGGAAGGCTATTTTACGGGGTTCGGCAACGCGCCAGGCAGCGATCAACCGATAACCTTCGCCGGGTGGATCGACCGCCTTGCGCCTAAGGCGTGGGCCGTGCTCGCAGCGGGGACGTGCGCCACGTACGGCGGGATCCACGCAATGGCCGGCAATCCGACCGGCGCGATGGGTATTCTCGATTACCTCGGATGGGATTGGAAGTCGAGTGCGGGCGTGCCGATCGTCTGCGTGCCAGGCTGTCCGACGCAGCCCGACAATCTTTCCGAAACAATTCTCTATCTCTTATGGCAAGCGGCCGGGCGGGCGCCGATGATTCCGCTTGACGAAGCGGGGCGCCCGACGTGGCTCTTCGGCGCTACGGTTCACGAGGGTTGCGACCGTGCCGGCTACTACGAACAAGGTGAATTCGCAACCGAATACGACTCGCCGAAGTGCTTGGTCAAGCTCGGTTGCTGGGGCCCGGTCGTCAAATGCAACGTGCCCAAGCGCGGATGGATGGGCGGCGTCGGGGGTTGTCCCAACGTCGGTGGCATTTGCATTGGTTGCACCATGCCGGGTTTCCCCGATAAGTTCATGCCCTTCATGGATGAGCCGCCAGGCGGCAAGATTTCATCGGCCGTTAGCACGGCGACCGGCTCCGTAATCAGAACGATGCGGAATTTCACTACCAGCACGCTCGACAAAGAGCCGAAGTGGCGTCATAAGGGCAGAACGCTGACGACCGGATACACGAGGCACTGACGAACGCGGCGACGGCGTCGTCGCACGAGAGGATTAGCAATGACCGTTAAAGACCTTCCCGGCAGCGTAACCGGAACGCAGGCCTCGCGACTGGTTGAGATGTCGTGGGATCCGATTACGCGGATCGTAGGCAGCCTCGGAATTTACACGAAGATCGACTTTCAAAGAAAGATCGTAGCCGAGTGCCATTCGACGTCATCGATCTTCCGGGGCTACAGCATCTTCATGAAGGGCAAGGACCCGCGCGACGCACATTTCATCACGTCGCGAATCTGCGGCATTTGCGGCGACAATCATTGCGTCTGCTCGGTCTATGCGCAGAATATGGCGTTCGGCGTGAAGCCGCCGGCGATGGGTGAGTGGATCATGAACCTCGGGGAAGCTGCCGAGTACATGTTCGATCACAACATCTTCCAAGAGAACCTCGTCGGCGTCGACTATTGCGAGAACATGGTTCGCGAGACGAACCCGAGCGTCTGGGAGAAAGCGAAAAAGACCGAATCCCCGAACGCAAGGATTCACGGCTACAAGACGATCGCCGACATCATGACGTCGCTCAATCCATTTACGGGCGACTTCTATCGCCAGGCACTCCAGATCAGCCGGTATACGCGTGAAATGTTCTGCTTGATGGAAGGCCGCCACGTCCATCCTTCCACGCTCTACGCCGGCGGGACCGGGACCGTTGCGACGCAGCAGTTGTTCACCGATTACTATTCGCGCCTGATGCGCTATATCGAGTACATGAAGGTATGCGTGCCGCTGCACGACGATCTCTTTAACTTCTGGTACGAGGCGCTGCCGGGCTACGAACACAACGGCGAGCGGCGCATCCTGCTGGGATGCTGGGGCGCTTTCCAGGATCCCGATCATTGCGACTTTCGGTACAAGACCATGAGTAGTTGGGGCCGCAAGATGTTCGTAACGCCGGGGGTCGTCGTGGACGGCAAGCTGGTTACAAACGACCTCGTCGCGATCAACCTCGGCATTCGGATCCTGCTCGGCCATTCGTACTATGACGATTGGCAGAACGAGGAAACGTTCGTTCCCCAGGATCCGATCGGCAATCCGGTCGATCGACGGCATCCGTGGAACATGCACACTCTGCCCACGCCCAAAAAGCGTGACTTTGCCAATCAGTATAGCTGGGTGATGTCGCCGCGCTGGTTCGATGGGAAAGATCATCTCGCGCTCGACACGGGCGGCGGTCCCATCGCGCGTCTGTGGTCAACCGCGCTTTCGGGTTTGGTCGATATGGGGGGATACATCAAAGCGACCGGAACGAGCGTTGAAATCAACCTGCCCAAGAGCGCGCTGAGCGGGCCGGCCTCCTTCGAATGGAAGGTGCCCAAGTGGTCCAATACGCTCGAACGCAATCGCGCGAGAACCTACTTTCAGGCATACGCCGCGGCTGCAGCGCTCTATTTCCTCGATCGAGCCTTCGAGGAGCTCAATGCCGGACGTACCCGTTCGTGGGAACCGTTCACCGTGCCGGACGAAAGCATCGGCTGCGGGTTCACCGAGGCCGTCCGCGGCGTGCTCTCTCACCACATGGTCATCCGCGACGGCAAGATCGCAAACTACCATCCGTGGCCGCCGACGCCGTGGAACGGCAACCCGCGCGACGTGTACGGCACGCCGGGGCCCTACGAAGACGCGGTGCAAAACACGCCGATCCTCGAAGAGAACGGCCCCGATGCATTCAAAGGCATCGACATTATGCGGGCCGTGCGCAGCTTCGATCCGTGTTTGCCCTGCGGCGTGCACATGTATCTGGGAGATGATAAGAGCATCGAAACGGTCCACTCTCCGATAGCGCCGTTCGGATAGGGTCGATCGTGTGATCGACCGGGTAGCGGAACTGCTCGCGGGCTTCGACGCGGAACAAGCGCCGCGCCAAGCCCGCGGGTTGGCAGAGGAGCTCGTTCGAACCATCGCCTCACTCTACGGCGACGGTCTCGAACGCGTTCTCACGATCATGCATGAGGAGCTCGGTGATCGGTCGGAAGCTGCGTTCGCGCGTCTCTGCGAAGACAAGCTCGTCGAGAGTCTCCTGTGCCTGCATGGCCTCCATCCGATTGCGCTCGAAGACCGGATCCAACAGGCCTTGGAATCGGTGCTTCCTTACGTCAACTCGCATAAAGGCAACATGCAAATTTCGCGGATCGAGGGCGAAATCGTCTACGTCACCCTCGAAGGGAGTTGCGACGGCTGCCCCGCTTCGGCGACGACGCTCAAGCTTGCCGTAGAACGCGCCATCCTGCAGCGCGCACCCGAGATTCGTGAAGTTCGAGCGGAAGAAATCGTCGCAGAGGCCCCAATGACGTTGCGAATACTGAGCCCGGCGTGAACGCAATGAACTCGAGCAGTCGGGAGAACGTCGGCATGGTACAGGAGATGTTGAAGAAGCGTCCGCCGCCGGGCGAGCGCTGCGACTTCTGCTCTACGTCCGTCACGCCCGAACACAGCCATCTGATCGAGCTTGCCGCTCGCCGAATTTTGTGCGCCTGCCGGCCGTGTTACATCGTATTCGAGCCCGAAGGCGCGGCTCAGGGGAAGTATCGTGCAGTCCCCACGCGTTATCGTGAAATCACGGGGTTCGCGATCGACGACGCGCTGTGGGATTCGCTGCAAGTCCCGATTGGTCTCGTGTTTTTCTTCTACAACTCGCTCGAGAAGAAGATGGTGGCCTTCTACCCGAGCCCGGTCGGTGCGACCGAATCGCTGCTCCCGCTCGACACCTGGGACGAAATCACCGCGCGGTGTCCGGAGCTGGCGTCGATCAAGCCGGACATCGAAGCGATTCTAATGCAGCGTTCGCGTGAGTCGTCGCGCACCTTCATCGTTCCGATCGACTCAGCTTACGAGTTGGTCGGTCTTATTCGGACTTCGTGGAAAGGATTCGATGGCGGCGAAGAAGCGCGCAAAAAGGTCGCGGAGTACTTCGATAAAGTGCGGCTGCGTAGCCAGGGCAAGGTGACGGCCAGGGTTTCATGATCGACCTGGGCTTTTCCGTCGCCAGCGCAGGCGCCGACCGCTATGCCGCCTCACCGATGCTCGCTCTCAAGCTGCGCATTAGCGAAAACAGTGGGGCGAAGGTCGACTCGATTGCGTTACGCGTTCAAGTTCGGCTGGACGTGCAGCGTCGTCGCTACGCGGCCGCGGAGAGCGCTTTGCTCGAGGAACTCTTCGGCGGGCCCTCGCGTTACGCGGAGACGCTCAGATCGATGCTCTGGACTCACGTAACTGCGATGGTACCGGCCTTCCAGCACGAAACCGAGCTCGAACTTCCGATCCCGTGCAGCTACGATTTTGAAGTCGCTTCGCATAAGTACCTCGCGTCGCTAAAAGACGGCATCATCCCGCTCAATCTCCTCTTCAGTGGGATGGCATTCGTCGATCGTTCGGGTCGCCTAACGCCGGAGTTCGTTCCATGGAGTTGTGAGGCTCGTTTCGCGCTGCCGGTCGCCGTATGGCGCGAAGCCGTCGATGCACTCTTCCCGAACTCCGCCTGGATTCGCGTGAACCGCGATCTGTTCGACGAGTTGCGGCGCTTCAAGATTGCAACCGGGCTGCCGACATGGGATGCAGCGCTCGAGCGCCTCTGCGAGATCGCGAAACTCAACCGGTGAATCATTTTTCGCCGGCTCTCGACGTTGCGAACGCGGTGCTCTACGAGGGCTACATCCTCTATCCGTACACCGCGTCGGCCGGCAAGAATCGTATTCGCTGGCAGTTTGGGGTGATCGTGCCCGAGGCGTACGCCGCCGGCGGTACCGGAGAGCCTGCGCAGGCACAGACGGAGGTGTTGCTCGAGTGCGAGCGCGATATGCGAGTCGACGTGCTTGTGCGCTTTTTGCAAGTCGAGGCGCGCGGGGTCGAGGCGTACTCCGGATCGTCATTCGAGCCGGTTGCCTCGCTGGCGGTCGGTTCGCAAAAGTACCTCACGTTCGATGAGGGCGTCGAGCGGGAGGTGCCGGTGAGCCTGGAGGTGTCGGTGGGCGGGCGTATTGCCGTTCCGATCGCATTCGCCGACGAAGAGAACGTCGAGACGATACGCGACGAGCGTGACGGGCTGCGTGGTCGCATCGTGCGGCGGCGATGGCCCCTGCATGGCGTCGTAACCGTCGAGTGCGAGCCGGTGGGGGATCGCCCGGCGCTGCGCAGACTCCGCATTCGTATCGAAAACCATTCGGCCGTGGTCCCGGGGGAGCGCAGTTCCGCTCTGCGCACGGCCTTCGTCTCCAGCCACACGCTGCTCTACGCGCATGGCGGCCTAGTTCTCTCCGCGCTCGATCCGCCGGGGGAAAGCATTGGTGTCACTGGGACGCTCGTCAATCAACACACGTGGCCGGTCTTGGTCGGCGACGAGCATGCCGACTCGCAGCGGTCACCGCTCGTGCTCTCCTCTCCGATCATTTTGTATGACTTTCCGACCGTGGCACCGCAGAGCGAGGGCGATACCTGCGATGCGACTGAGGTCGACGAGTTGATGATGCTCAGTGTTCTGAGCCTATCGGAGAAAGAGCGTGACGAAGCTCGGGCGACCGATCCCCGCGCTCGTGCAATTGTCGAACGCGCGGAGCGCTTCGGCCCCGAAGAGTTGGGCCGCCTGCATGGCACACTGCTTCAAACGAAGTACGATGCCTTGCCGCAACCCGATCCATTCTCGGCGCTTGACGTTCCGGCGATGGACTGCGTTTTTATCGACGGGACGAAAGTCGCAAAAGGTTCGAGCGTCCGATTGCACCCGAAGCGCCGCGCCGATGCGTGGGATCTCTTTCTCGACGGGAGGGTTGCCACCGTGCGAGCGATTCACCAAGATGTCGAGAATCAGATGTACGTCGCAGTGACGGTCGACGACGACCCCGCAAGCGACCTTCACGACTGGTATGGCCGTTCGTTCTTCTTTTACCCGGACGAAGTCGAGCCGGTGGGCGTCCCCGTAGGGAGCGAGTAGGTGCGAATACTCGTCGCGGGTATCGGCAACGTCTTTTTCGGCGACGACGGCTTTGGGCCCGAAGTAGCTCGAACGCTCGTCGGTGATCCTATAGACGGTGTCACCATTGAAGATTACGGCATTCGTGCTTTGCATTTGGCGTACGAGCTGCTCTCGGGCTACGATCGCGCCTTCCTCGTCGACGCCGTTCCACGCGGCGGCGAGCCAGGTACCCTTTACGTCGTGGAACCGAACATACGCGACGGCGCTGCCGCTCCTGACGCGCATCTCATGAATCTTGAAACGGTTTTCGCGCTCGTCCGGATGATCGGCGGGACTCCGCCGCCGATTACGATCGTTGGATGCGAGCCATCGGCAGCGCAGGAGTGTCTCGAACTGACGGAGCCCGTGCGACGGGCGGTACGGCCCGCCGTTAATCTGGTCCGCAAGCTTGTTACGGAAGCTCTAGCCGCCAACGCACAAAGCGAAGAAAGGAACGCGGTATGGACAGGGGCTTAATCGTCGGCGCAGTTGCATTCGCGGTAGGTTTCGCCGCGGAGCGCCTCTTCGCCAGCATGTCGAAAGATCTCGCGCGATACGAAAAGATGCGCGAGATGTCCGGCGAGCCGCCGCTCGTCAAGGAACTCCTCTCGTCGGTCGTTGGCGTCGTTGGGGATGCCACGATCAAGAGCGGCGCTACGGGCCTCATCGCCGGCTTGACGAGCGACTTGGTGCGCTACGCAAGAATACGAGGCATGTAACGTGGCGATTGGTGCCGAGAGCGGAACGCGCTACGGCGTGGTGCCGTCGGATTCGTGGATCGCGTTTGAAGGCCGTTCGACCCTGCACGGCGTGCATGGAAAGGCCACGAACCTGGACGGATACATCGAGGCGAATTGGGCCGCGGACGGCACCGTTTCTACGGAACTCGCGCCACGGATGCACGTCGAGTTTCCGGTCGAGCAGTTCCGTTCGGGTAACGGCCTGCAAGATCGTGAGATGTGGAAAATGATCGATAGCAAGCGGTTTCCCAAGGTCGCGACGGACCTTCGGGAGCTGCGGCCTACGACGGACCCGGGTCGTTACGCGGCAAGCGGAGACGTTACGCTCGCCGGCCGTTCGCGCCGGTACAACGGTACGCTGGCGCTCTCGCACTCCGGCGATCGCATCACGATCGAAGGGGAACTGGAGATCGACATCCGCGATTTCGGGCTCAAACCGCCCGCGCTGCTGCTCGTCAAAGTCAATCCGGCCGTCAAACTTCGGCTGCATCTCGTAGCGATCAGGTCCGGATGATCGGCACCCAGGGTTGGCTCCTCGCGACTGGCGAAGAGAAAATCATGCCGGCGAAGGCGATCGACGGGCGTTTCGAAGTCGTGAGCTCCGACTCGTCCTTGACCTTCTTTGCGACCTCGCCGACGCAGTCCGCCTATGGGAAGACGACCGCGCTGAGCGGCTATGTCGATGCCGCGTGGAATCCGGACGGCACCCTTGCCCGGGAGCCGGCTCCGAAGATGCACGTCGAGTTTAAAGTTGAGAGCTTACGCACGGGCAACGATCTGCAGGATCGGGAAATGTGGAAGCTGATCGACAGCAAGCGGTTTCCGAGGATCGCAGGAGACCTGCGCGAGTTCAGCCCGGGTTCGCTGCGCGGACGCTACACCGGCGCCGGCCAGATCACGCTTGCGGGGCTGTCGCGCCGCTATGAGAGTGAGTTTCGGCTCGAACGGGACGCCGCGCGCGTTATCCTCGATGGCGAGGTCAACGTCGACGTACGAGACTTCGGGCTCAAGCCGATGAAATTGTTGGTGCTCAGCGTCGCACCGCTGGTGCGTGTGCGCCTCCACCTCGTCGCGATGAGATCGGTCTGACCGTGTGCCTTGCAATCCCCGGTCAAATTATCGACATCGTGGCGGAGCAGCCGTTGCTGGCGCGCGTCAATGTGGGGAGCGTCCAGCGTAACGTCAACATTGGTCTGCTCGAGAACGGCGAAGTCGCTCCGGGCGATTGGATATTGATTCATGTGGGCTTTGCGTTGAGCAAAATCGACGAGGTGCAGGCCCAGGATCAGCTGCGCATGCTGCGCGCTATGGGGGAGGACCAACTCGCGATCGAAGAGGTTCGTGGGTATTCGTTCGCGGAGCCCAAAGGTGAAGAAGATGAAATACGTCGATGAGTTTCGGGATCCTCAAGTCATCTCCGGCGTTGCACGCGAGATAGCGCGAACCGTCGACCCAGCGCGGCGTTACCGCGTGATGGAAGTCTGCGGCGGCCATACGCATTCGATCTATCGTCACGGCTTGCGCGACGTCCTGCCCGAAAACATCGAGCTCATTCACGGCCCCGGCTGCCCGGTCTGCGTGCTTCCGACGGGGCGTGTGGACGACGGCCTTACGATTGCCGACCGGGACGGCACGATCTTGACTTGCTTTGGCGATATGATGCGCGTGCCGGGTACGAAAGGCACACCGCTGGAGCTCAAGGCCCGCGGCGCGGACATTCGTATGGTCTACTCGCCGCTCGACGCGCTGAGGCTTGCCCAGCAGAATCCCCAAAAGCACGTCTGCTTCTTTTCGATAGGTTTCGAAACGACGGCCCCTTCGACCGCGCTCACGATCCTGCGCGCGCGCGCGCTCGGCATAACGAACTTCTCGGTCTTCTGCAATCACGTCACGATCGTGCCGGCGATGCGCGCTATTCTCGATTCGCCCGATATGCGGATCGACGGCTTCGTCGGGCCCGGGCACGTATCGTCGATCACGGGTTGCCGCCCGTACGAATTTATCGCGCGCGACTACGGCAAGCCGGTCGTCGTTTCAGGTTTCGAGCCGCTCGACATATTGGAATCGATCCTGATGATCGTCCATCAACTGCACGCGAACGAAGCCAGGGTCGAGAATCAATACAAGCGGATCGTTCCCTGGGAGGGCAACATGGCGGCGCTGACGGCGATGGCGCAGGTCTTCGAGCTGCGACCATATTTCGAATGGCGGGGTTTGGGGTTCATTTCGCAATCTGCTCTGGCCATTCGAGCGGAACTCGCTGCGTTCGACGCTGAGCGAATCTTCGACATCCCGGGAGTTCGCGTTACCGATCCTCGGGGCGCGCAATGCGGCGAGGTGCTCAAGGGAGTGCTGAAACCGCCGCAGTGCAAGCTCTTTGGAACGGAATGTAATCCCGAGCATCCCGTCGGTGCGCTGATGGTCTCGAGCGAGGGGGCCTGCGCCGCATACTATCGTTACGCGATGCGCGCCGCCGTCGAGGCGTAGCCGTGACGGTCGTACACTCGGGGCGTAAGACGCCGCGCTTCGCCGACGCCCAAATCGAGATGGCCCATGGGGCGGGGGGCGTCGCGTCGCGCCGGTTAGTCGAGGGCCTCATCGCTCCGTACTTCTCGAACCCGATCTTACAAGCGTTCACTGATGCCGCAACGCTCTCCGTCGGCGGCAAGAAGATCGCAACGACTGCCGACGGATTTGTCGTTAGTCCGTTGCGCTTTCCGGGCGGCTCGATCGGCGAGCTCGCGATCAATGGGACGCTCAACGACCTGGCCGTATCGGCGGCTAAGCCGGTCGCCTTGATGGCGACGCTTATCCTCGAAGCCGGTTTGCCGGCGGGGACGCTCGAAACCGAGATCGAGTCGATGGCCATTGCTGCGCGCAAGGCCGGCGTTGCGATCGTTGGGGGCGACACGAAGGTCGTGGAGCACGGTAAAGCCGACGGGATGTATGTGACGACCTTTGGCATCGGCGAATGCGACCAGCGCGTGACGCTCGATCCCGCGACGATCCGCCCGGGAGACAGGGTACTACTGTCGGGACCCATCGGAGCTCACGGCATCACGATTCTCTTGGCACGCGGCGAGCTCGATCTGCAAGCTGATCTCGTTTCGGACACGCGTTCGGTCTGGCCGCTCGTAGCCGCGCTGATAGACGAGTGCGCGCCTGGGCTGCGGTGGATGCGCGATCCGACGCGCGGCGGCGTCGCAACGTCGCTGAACGAGCTGGTGCGTGAAGGAAGCGGTTGCGGCATCGCGATCCTCGAGGAGTGCGTTCCCATGCACGATGCGGTCCGCGGTGCGTGCGAGCTGCTCGGCCTCGATCCGCTGCACATCGCCAACGAAGGGCAGTTCTTGGCGGTCGTCGGGCCCGAATATGCGGACGCCGCAATCGCCGCGGTGCGGGGCGTTTCCGGAGGCGAAGGTGCGGTCTACGTCGGCGAGGTCAGAGCCGAACCAAAGCGGTGCGTGATCGGCGTCAACGGCTACGGCGGAACGCGCGTCATCGATATGCTCGTCGGTGACCCGCTGCCACGTATATGTTGAAGTCCGCGGACCATAGCACGGAGCTGGCGCCGCGGATTGCTTCGTCCATCCGCAGCCGCGCGCCGATCGCGCGCCGTTTCTTCGCGGCTAATGCTGAAGCGATCGCCGAAACCGCACGTGCCGTTGCCGAGCGTTTGAGTTCCGGTGGACGGATCTACGCATTCGGCCGCGGCGCGTATGCGACCGACGCGCAGCACGTCGCCGTCGAGTTCGTTCACCCCGTTCTCGTCGGTAAGCCTGCACTGCCAGCATCCGATCTCAGCCTCTCGTTTGAGGTCTCGCTTCCCGCGATCCTCACGGCGCAAGACGTCGTCGTCGGATTCGGGCCGCCGGCAGGCGATCCAGCGGTGACGCGCGCGCTTGCGGAGGCACGCGCTCTGGGAGCGTTCACGATCGCGCTTCCCGGGCGTCATGCCGATTTCGCGACCGACCCCGCAACCGACGACGAACGCGTGCATCAGGAGATCGTCGAGATCGCCGGCCATATCCTCTACGAAAGCGTGCACGTATTCCTCGAGCACCGGCAACGCGATGACGACGTCGGCGCCTCGGCTTTTCTCTATCCCTTTCTCGGCGGCGAACGCCAGCCAATCGGCAGCGTTGTCGCGCAAGTCGTCACCTCGGTTGGACAGAAGGCCGCCGACGCGGAAGCCCTGCGCGAGCGCGTCGCCGCCGAAGAGTGCGACGCCATCGCGGCCGCAGTCACGACGATGGCCGAAGAACTCTCCGCCGGTGGACGTCTGCTGCTCTTTGGAAACGGCGGCTCCGCGACCGATGCCACGGACTGGGCATTGGATTGCGTCACGCCGGCATCGGGATCGGCGCCGATTCGAGCACTCTCACTTGCCGCCGAGCCCGCGACGATTACCGCCATTGCCAACGACGTCGGCCGCGAGTTCATCTTCCTCCGTCAACTGATCGCGCAGGTACGGCCGCATGATGTCGTCGTCGCACTCTCGACCAGTGGCGGCTCGCTGAACGTCATCACGACACTCGAAGAAGCGCGCAAGCGCGGAAACAAGACCATCGCTCTGCTCGGCTACGATGGCGGCGAGATCCTGCGTCGCGGGCTTGCCGATCGGGCGATCGTCGTTCGATCCGACTATATCCCGCGCATCCAAGAAGCGCAGGGAACTATCTATCACACGATGCGCTGCGCGATCGATTGGGTCCGCGACGGTGCTTGAGCTTTTTGTGGCAAAGACTTGCCCATACTGCTCGCAAGTGCGCGAGCAGTTGGAATGGGACGGACGCGAGTACGTCGAGTACGACGTCGAAGCCGACGAGACCGCGCGGGCGCGCTTGATCGAGTTGGTTGGCCCCAACGCGATGGTTCCGGTCTTAGTGAAAGAGGGGCGCGTGGCGCAGATCGGCGTCGCGGGCCGCGGTTGCTATGTCGGTTACGGATAAGGAATCGACACGCTGCGCCGTTCGCCTTCTCATCACGGGCGTTGTGCAAGGAGTCGGATTTAGGCCGTTCGTTTATCGTCTCGCTCGGCAACATGGCATCGCGGGATGGGTTTTGAACGGTGAAGACGGCGTGCACGTCGTCGCCGAGGCCAGCGACGAAGCCATAGCGCGCTTCGTCGACGCGGTACGCGACCGGCCGCCGCCCGCCGCGCTCGTGGCATCCTTTGACGTCGCCCCTGTCGCGGTCGCCGGTTTCGATGCATTTGAGATTCGCGAGAGCACCGCCGGCGAAGCGCCGACCGTGCGTATCTCGCCCGATCTCGCGGTTTGTGACGATTGTCTGCGCGAGCTCTTCGATCCGGCGGACCGCCGTTTCGGCTATCCGTATATCAATTGCACGAACTGCGGTCCACGCTACAGTATCGTGGAGGGATTGCCGTACGATCGCCCCCGCACGGTCATGCGCGACTGGCCCCTTTGTGACGAGTGCCGCCGCGAATACGAAGACCCCGCCGACCGTCGCTTTCACGCACAGCCGGTGGCGTGTTCCGTTTGCGGACCGAACGTGCGATTGAAAGAGAAAGACGTCGTGGTTGCCGGCGCCGACGCGATCTCGCGCACCGCCGCGCTCCTCGCGAGCGGCGCGATCGTGGCCATCAAAGGAATCGGCGGATATCATCTGGCCTGTGACGCGACGAACGCGAATGCCATCGCTGCGATGCGCGAGCGAAAGTATCGAAAGGAACGTCCGTTCGCCGTTATGGCCCGGAACCTAACGATCGCGCGGACGCTGGTCGAGCTCGATGCCGAATCCGAGAAATTACTGGCATCGATCGAGCGGGCGATCGTGCTGCTGCCGGCCAAACGCCATTTCGAAGGCGTTGCGCCGAACAATCGTGATCTCGGCGTCATGCTGCCGTACACGCCGCTGCACCATCTCTTGTTCGCCGCGGGCGCGCCGGATGTGTTGGTTATGACGAGCGCCAATCGTTCGAGCGAGCCGATCGCTTACGTCGACGAGGATGCGCTCTTGTCGCTCTCGGGCATTGCGGATGCGTTTCTGATCGGCGAGCGCCCCATCGCCCGGCGCATCGATGACTCGGTCGTGCGCGCGGCTCCAAACGTACGTGTCGTGTTCAGGCGCGCGCGCGGGCTCGCTCCCCAGGCCGTCGCCGTGCTCCCGAAAACCACGCCGATCCTGGCTTTGGGCGGCGACCTGAAGAATGCGGTAACCCTCGTCGTCGAGGGTCAGGCGTTCGCGAGCCAGCACATCGGCGACCTCGACCATCTCTCCGCTCGCGCAGCATTCGCTGCAACCGTTCGAGATATGTGCGCGATGTACGAGGTTCGGCTCGACGACCTGACGGTCGCCCACGATTTGCACCCGGGTTACCGAAGCACCGAGTTTGCTCGATCGCTGCCTGGAATGCACGTCGCAGTGCAGCACCATCGGGCACACGTCGCGAGCGTGCTCGCCGAGCGCGCTGCGTGGGAGACGCCGGTGATCGGCTTTGCCTTCGACGGTACCGGCTATGGTGACGATGGAAGCATCTGGGGTGGCGAGGTGTTTACGGGTTCGCTTGCCGATGGTCTGACACGCGTTGGGCACTTGCGCCGAGCATTTCTTCCCGGCGGCGACGCGGCCGCGCGATTCCCGGTTCAGGCAGCGGCGGGCTTCCTGTACAATCTCGCCGATGACGTCGCCTTCGACCGAGAGCCTTTTCTATTTCCCGACCGCTATCGTCAGGCGCGCGAACTCATCTCCCATCGCGTGCGCGCATTTGAGACAACGTCGATGGGCAGACTCTTCGACACCGCGGCAGCACTTGTCGGCTTTACCCGCGAGCAGAGCTTTGAAGGACAGGCAGCGATGTGGCTCGAGCATTGCGCGCGTTCGAGCCGCGAGGTCGAATCGTACCCCTTCCCGTTTGAGGCGAACGAGGCCGACTTTCGCCCGATGCTGCGGTTGATTCTAGCCGATCGCATGGCGGGCCGGCCTGGTGCCGAAATCGCGCGTGCCTTCCATGCAGCCGTCGCGGATCTCGTCGTAGCGATTGCAAACAGCGTCGACAGCGTTCCCCTCGTCGTCTCGGGCGGCGTCTTTCAGAATGCGCTGCTCATGGAGATGTTAGCCGCGCGACTGGGTGACCGGCTATGGTTCAACAGAAGCGTTCCGCCCAACGACGGAGGGCTGAGCCTGGGCCAAGCGGCGCTGGCATAACGCGTCCCGTTTGAGTGCCGCGGCAGGCGGGAACGTTTATTCTGTGCGGCGTTGCATCGTCACACGCAATGGGGGTACTCGCACATGTTTCAGGAAGAAAAAGTAATCCATCCGTACGAGCTGCGATCGCGAACGGCAAAGGCGCTTCTGCAACGCCTCTATCGCGACATTTCGTCGCTGATTGTCGAGGAAGTCGACCTTGCGAAGGTGGAGGTGGCTCAGCGTAGCGGAATTCTGGCGGGGGCAGCGCGAGAGTTTGCCCTCACTGCGGCGTTCGGGTTGCTCGCCCTGGGCTGTCTTGCCACCTGCGCGATCGCCGCAATCGCAATCGTTACCGCTTTTTGGCTGGCGGCATTGATCGTAGGTTTGCTCTTCGTCGTCGCCGCCTTCGTTTTCGGAGCCGCCGCACGGCGCGCTCTGGCCGATGCGACGAAACCAGCTACGTCGAAGCTGTATGCGTTCCTAACTTCGGCAGATACCGACGGTGTGATGATCGCCGAACGAGAATCGCGCGTCGAGTGGGCGCGGCGGCAAGTCGCGCAAGACGTCGCTGCACTAGAACAAAAGACGGACTTGCTCGCACCGATTCGTGACACCGCGCTGGGCCTCGGTTCGCTCGGCGTTGCTTTAAGCGCAATCGTTCGCAGCCAAAATAGCGACCGCTGATTGCGGAGATTGAAGCGGCGCGCTGCCAGTGAGACCGTCTCGCTACTCGCCGACCGAGGAGCGACACGTCCGCGAGCGCGAGGGACTCAATAGTTCTGGCGACGACCCGACTCGCCCGATCCCGCTCACGGGGGTTGAAGCCGGTCGCGGAGCCTTGCCTCCCTGGTTCGAGCACGCCGACGTTCCGGGTTACTGTTGCTTTGGACGCGGTAGCGGCGATGGGTTAACACGCATGCAGCGCAAAAGCTCTTCCGCGTATGGAATGCCGATCGAAAGAGTTATCAGTGCAAGCAGTCCGGTGACATAAGCGCGGGGCGGCGGTTCTGCTTTCAAACGCAGGGCAAAGTCCGGCTTCTCATCTGTGAGGCTCAGGATAGCCAGTGCTTGATCGGCACGCAGACAAAGCAAGAATGAAAGCGTCGCGAACGGAAGCACCTCCAAAAAGCTATGAAAATGCTGTTCGGTGACGCTTACGTGGCGGCGCGGCGCTGCGTACGCGACATCCCAGATCACGACGAACTCGTGGAAAATCAAAGCGCCGGCACCAACGACTAGCGTTAGCGCGTTGGTCTCGAATAACAATGCTTGAAGTGCAGGAACTGCGACCGACGCCATCATGAGCGAGTGTGTGATCGACTCCTGCGTTCCACTGGTCGACTCGATCTTCGCGCGCCGATGACACAAGTAGTCCCCGAATCCCGGAATGGTCCAGAGCGGCATAAGCACGTAGAGCAGATACACTTGCATGGCTCGCGCGGTGAGACGCTCTCGGTCGCACCGCTGCCGATCGTCCAGCTTTTTGGAATGGCTTATGCAGGTACCAAACGTCGCCGCAGCCGCCGCGAGCCTTGTGAAAGCCCGTTTAATGCTGGTCCACTTCATGCCGTTGTATTCCCTAGGTCGACGACCCAAGTCTGCTTACTGCAGGCCGGTTACAATGCACGGAGGCGCTCGGTCGATGGCCGGATGCGTTGCCCTGGGAGGGGCCACGAAGCAGCGCTAGGCGTTCTTTCGAGTGTCTTTCTTCGCTCGGCTGGTGGCCTTTACAGTAGCGCTTTTCTACCTCGTGGTCTGGGTGACCGAGCTACTCGACGAGGTTCGGAGCAAGCTGACGAACGCTACGCCGATGAAGGCGGCGCCGTTACGGCAGATCATCACGGTCCTGCGCGGAGCGGCCTGAGCCAACAAAAGGGCCGCGCATCAGCGAGGGCAGCCCCTTCCCATGGCGACTGAGGACTAGTAAGTCGGCACTGCGGCTGAAAACTACAGCGGGCTCGCGGCCGTTATCTTTGCATGCGGTGGGCTCGTGACGCGAACCTTTTGATCCGTAGGGCCCCGATGCTGAGGCGCGCGCGGCTTCTTGCCGCATTCCGATTTATAACGGTCGGGCTCGTCCTCGTGCCGTTGCTCAGGTTTTCGTCGCCCATCGATGCGCCAGAGTGGCAGCCGGAGGCCGATCGACCCGGCCCGGCGGCGCAGACCACGTTCAGGCGCGTGGGCGACGATGCCGTTGCGGCCCTACGCCAAATGTTTTACGCCGGGAAGGGCCTTTGGCGGGATTGCCCGCTGGCGAACTGCTGGATTCACAACAGCGACTGGGGATCGGATGCCCTGACCAACGTCCTGTATCTGCGTTTGCAGCAAAATGCGGGCGATACGAACGCGCGGGCGATGCTCGCCGAACTCGCGCGCTCCGCCCGTACATATGGTCCCCCGTGTAACGGCCATGCCTGTAGGCTTTGGAGCGACGTTCCAATGTGGGACGCGATCGCTGCGGCGCACGAATATTTCGTGACCCATGACGCCGGTGCGTTGTCTAAGGCCGAGGCGGCGTTCTGGGGAGTCGAAGCCTCGCAGAATTACGATCGAGGGGCGTGTCCGGCCATCCGATATCAGCGGCCTTTCGGCCGCGGCGACCAGCTCAAGACGCTCGAGAGTGACTCGAATGGAATCAAAGCGGCGCTGTTATTGTGCGATGCGACGGCCGACGCGCGCTATCTCTCGATCGCGCGCAGGCGCTACGCCGCCGTCCGCGCATATTTTTTCGACGTAAAGGCGCCGCTGTACTCGGTGTACGTGTTTGACGACGGTCGTCACTGCGTTCAGGCACCCCATCGGTACTTCGCCTCAGTCAACGGTAATATGGTGTGGAACGGGCTGCAACTCGCTCAGGATACCGGCATTGCGAGCTACCGCGCGCAGGCGCTTGCGACCGCGAGGGCAATCGCGACTGACCTTGGAGATCGCAACGGAATTTTTGCGAATCTCCAGGCTGAAAACGACACAGCTGAGCCGTTGGTGGAAGCGATGCTCGGCGCGGCTCGCGATCCCGACGGTGCTTTTGCGCGCGCGTGGATTTTGCAAAACGCCGCCGCCGCCGTTTCGGCCCGACGCCGCGACGGAACGTATGGCCGATTTTTCGACGGGCCGCCGCCTGATTCGGTCGTCACGGCTTGGCAGACAAGCGGCGGTTTCGCACTTGCAGTCGCCGCCGCGACGATTGCGCCGAACGGCATCGCCGCCGGCAGGAGCGCGTGGAGCGACGCAACGTACCTCGCTCGCGACGTCGTCAGCACCTCGGCCGTTATTCGCTTCAATGGCAGCGGGATTGCGATCGAAGGCACGATCGGCGACGTCTGTTGCCAGCCCGGGCACGCTCGGATTTTCATCGACGGACGCGAGACCATGAACGGCGTCGGAGCGTGGCAAAACAAATCGAGTGCCGGCCTCCGATTTTCCGATTCCGTGCTCTTCGCATGGCGCTGGAAGAGCGCTGGCAAGCATGAGGTTGCATTTGCACCGGGAATCTACGACGTTAAAGAAGGCGGTGCATTTTTGCATCTGACTGGATACAAAGTGTTGGATGACCGTGCAAGGGACGCGGCAATCGCGACGCGTTGAGCGGAACTATCCCACGACGACGGTTCGGCAATCCAATGAGATGCGCGTGGGATCAGGCGAACCAAGCTGAAACACTGCGGGACGTGGTTCCTGTGGAGATTGGGTAGTTTGCTCCAAGCAGCCTTACGTCAACTCTGATAACTCCAAACACGTCGTGGGGGCATCCCAAAGACGTATTATTGTCAAGGGAAACTAGCTTCCGGGGCTAGTTAGCGGCAGCCCCGGAAGCTAGTGTTGCTCCGTTACCGGTTGTTTTGTCAGTGCTCCTGAGTTCCGATGGCAACACCCCAGGGCTCACCGCCGCTGAACGTCTTTACTGGAGTAGCGTTTTCATGGGCGGAGGCACTAAACTCGAATATTGCTCCCGCTCCAGAGTCGGCGACGTAAATGTTGCCCTCCGAATCCAACGCGATTTGCCGCGGATAGACAAACACCGAGGATGTGATAAACGCATCAGGGTCTTTTGTTCCCTTAGGTGGACATTGATTCCAGACCATAATCCGTCCTTCGTAACCCGACGCCCAGTACGCGCCACCGTATTTGCCCTTCCCAGTGTACCAGCCGCCCGCCACTAGCGTACGGCACTGGGATCCGTAGAGGGAATCAACGGCGACGCCCCATGGGAACCAATCGGATTGTCCGGACGGGGAGTTCATTGGCTCTTTTAAGACTGCGATCGGGGTCGCGTTTGGTCCGCTTGCATTACTAGCGAAAGTTAATATCCCATAGCCCTTAGCTACGGCGACACCGTTGGCAACGTAGATATTGCCGGCCGTATCAAAAGTAAGCCCACTTGGCTCGTTCAAATGCTGTGACTCGAACGACTGGACTGGCGCTTTGTTGCCATTAGTTCCGGGCGGAAAGGCCGCTATATACCCGAAGCCCGCTGATAAAAAGTTCGCGTAGTTTGCCACCCACACGTTTCCGTCGGGTCCGAAGGCGACATCTAAATTGGGGCCTGTGGCGAGCCCCGAATAACCGATTTCAGTAGAGGGCGCAACGTTGCCGCTTGAGCCGGGAGCGTAGCCGAGGACCAAGCCTGAGCTTGCCTCTGTGACAAATATTTTTCCGTTTGGACCGACAGCGACGCTGAGTGGCTCGTCCAGCTCGGTGTTTTTTCCGCCTATGACTTCGTTGTAGCTGCCCGGACCGTAAATATGTACGGACCCATTTGGATAGTTGCCCCCTGTAAGGTTTGCTCCGAAGACGAATCCATCGTATGGGTATCCATGCCTTATTCGGGTAGCGTCGCTAACCCGGGAGGGAGCGGCCGACTCCGTCATGCCGCTACATGAAACGAGGAACCAGATCGTTAAAGAAGCGAGTAGTAGCCGATACATAAAGGCGTCCTTTCTGTTTCGATATCCCGCTATCTACGCTTTCGTATGCCTAGGCCGAGCCTCCGAACACGCTCAGCGCCTAGGGCGCGCCGCGGGCGATGACGATGAGGTAAGCCGGTATCCGATTACACATAAAGAAAACCTTCGACGACATGGCGAGACTGACCCGCGGCTCCGCCAGGCGCGTTGATTCGTCCGACAAGCGCGCCTGGCAGTGTCCAATAGCTTCGCTGTCGAGACCCAAGAGGCGTGCATGGTAAAGCCAAAACGACTTGGGAACAAGGAATACATGATCGTCGATGACGCGCCCCGCGCAACGGCAAGGTGCGTCAAAAAAAACGCGAGATCCTCCGCGGTGCGGTTCGGCTCGCGGCCGGGTTGGATGAGATCCTATCGTTGAGTTCGCGGGGAAAGTATTCACGAATGAGGGCGCGATACGCCTCGAATGCGACGAGGTGATCACGCGTTCGAGCGTTTCCTCTACTCCGCGGGCGACTGCTCGATCAACGTGCGAAGAACCGTTTCGACGTCGATCGTACCCTTCGTCGAGTCCGTATGCGAGGCGCGACGGCGAACGATTAGAGGGGCGGCGCCAACAGGCGCTCGATCTCCGTCTCGTCTAACATCTGTGCGGTTGCGGCGGCATCGTCGAAGATGCTCGCGGCGAGCGCACCTTTACGCTGCTGCAGCTCCAGAATTCGTTCTTCAACGGTGCCGACGGTGATGAGCTTATATACGAAGACCGGGCGGTGCTGGCCGATGCGGTGGGCACGATCGGTTGCCTGACGCTCGACGGCCGGATTCCACCACGGATCGTAATGGATGACCGTGTCGGCGGCGGTCAGGTTCAATCCGGTGCCGCCCGCTTTGAGGCTGATCAAAAACAGCGGCACCTCGCGGCTTTGAAAGCGTCGCACCGGCGTTTCGCGATTCTTCGTTTCGCCGCGAATTTCCACGTAGTCGATGGCGCGCGCGACGAGCTCCGGTTTTATCAGATCCAGCATCGAGGTGAACTGCGAGAACAGCAACACGCGCCGGCCTTCGTCGATCAACTCGGGCAGCATCTCGAGGAGCGCCTCGAGCTTGCTCGAGTCGCAAACGTTGCGTGCGGCCGGAAGCTTGACGAGCCGCGGGTCACAGCAGACTTGCCGCAGCTTTAGTAGTGCGTCGAGCACGACGATCCGGCTGCGTGCCAGGCCCCGGCGTTGCATCTCGGCGCGCACGCGTTCGTGCATCGCGAGACGAATCGTTTCGTAGAGATCGCGCTGCGCCCCGTCGAGCTCGACCCGCGTGATGATTTCGGTCTTCTCGGGCAGGTCGAGCGCGACGTCTTCCTTGGTGCGCCGCATTAAAAACGGTCGCAGTCGCGCCGCCAAGAGCGCACGGCGCTGGGTATCGCCGCGTTTTTCGATCGGCGTGCGAAAGAGGCGCGCAAACTGCGTTCGGTCGCCCAGCAAACCGGGCATCGCGAATGAGAAGATCGACCACAGCTCGTCGAGATGGTTCTCGATCGGCGTGCCGGTGAGCGCGAGGCGTTGCGCCGCGCGTAAGTGCGCCGCGGCCTGCGCTCCCTTCGACCGCGGATTCTTCACGAACTGCGTCTCGTCGAGCACGACCATCTCCCACTCTCGCTCGGTCAGCCGATCGGCATCGCGGTGGAGCAACGCATAGCTCGTCAAGGCAACGTCGTTGTCCTCGATGCGGTCGAAACGCTCGGCACGGTCATTCCCGGAGAGCGATACGACGCGCAAGTGCGGCACAAAACGCGCGATCTCGGCGCGCCAGTTCGGCAGCACGCTGGTCGGCGCGACGATTAGCACCGGTCCGCACAAGCGCCCGTGCGCCTTTTCGATCGCTAGATGGGCCAGAAACTGTACCGTTTTGCCGAGACC
The DNA here is from genome assembly GCA_049578945.1 of Candidatus Cybelea sp. Lineage (GTDB taxonomy): Bacteria > Vulcanimicrobiota > Vulcanimicrobiia > Vulcanimicrobiales > Vulcanimicrobiaceae > Cybelea. The sequence goes on from JBAUMX010000230.1 coordinate 25,351, forward strand.
CATGTCGTCGGCGAGCACGCCGCCGAAGCCGCTGCGTCGCAGCAGTTGCAGCCACGCCACGCCGCGAGCTTGATACGGTCGCAGCTCACCTTTAAACGTGTTCGGCAGGGCAATCGGCTCGTTCTCCGCGCTGATTAGTTCATTCAGTGCGGCGCGCAACGGCCGCGTCGCCGGCGACCATTGCAGCGGTACTTCCGCCTCGAGGCCGTCGATCGATCCGACTTGCGCCAGCGTCAGTTCGAGCCGCCCTTCCTTGGTCAGCGGTGCGTCGAATAGCTCGACCAAGGTCGTAACGATCCGCTCGATACGCTCAGGTGGTAGCGCGGCGAACGCGCCGTTGGGTAATCGCCCGTAGAGCGTGCGCGCGCGCTCCCCGCTCAGCTCGGTCGCGAGTTCTTCGGCCGAGTGCACACCTAGCGTTTCCAGCGCATCGACGACGACCGGCAAGAGCGAGACGCGCTGCGCGCCGAGATCGATGCCGATGTCGAGTTCAAACCAGCGGTTCGCGCTTTCGACGATCTTCGCGTCCCAGGCCGCGTCGTCGATGTGCACGACCTCGTACGGAAACGCCGAATCGGTTTCGATCTGCCAGCCACGCTCGCGCAGAACTGGAACGGTGGTGTCGAGAAATCGCACCCACGATCGTTCCGTAGCTGAGAACTGCCCGCGTGGCCACGCGATTGGCTGCAAACCGTACTCGGCCAAGGTCGCCCTCGCGGCCGCTTCGAATGCGAGCCGTCGCGGCCACGCCATTGCGACCCCTTGTTCGTTCGTCTCCTGAAACTCTAACGTAACGTCGTCAGGACACACGATCGTGTCTCCGTACGCGAACGTCAGCTCCGCAATCGCTGGAGAACCGCGCAGCGCCAAACGCACGACGGGATCGCGTTCGACGACGCGCAGGCGCCTGTCCGACTCGGGCGGCGGAATAGCGTGCGCGATCGGAATGCGATGCCACATCGTATGCGCGCGCCGCGCTTGCGCTGCGTTGAGAGAAGGTGCGAGCGCGAGCGCGCTTGCTAGCTCTCCAGCGATGCCCAGATCGATCGTTCCGGCGGTGTTGGCCTCCGGATCGGCGTACCAGAGCGGATCGCTCGGCAGTAAGCGCGCCGGCTTGCGGCCTTCGATTCCCGGCCGTTGCCGTCCGTCGGACGGATCGAGCCGCCAAACGAACTTCGCGTCGCTCACGTCCGTCCGCCGCAGCGGCGAATGCTTCGTCGAGTGCCAGTGCACGCGGCCGGTTGCGAGCAGCAAATCGAGCAGCGTCGCGAACAATTTCGGATTGAGCGTGCCGAGACCGGTTAACCCGCACACGCTCGCGAGCCTTGCGATGGTTCGATCGATCGGGGTCGCGTAACGTCCAGTGCCTTGCGCGAGCGTGGATAAATCGATCGCGCGGCCCATAAGCCGTTCGCCGTGTTTTAGCAGCGTTACAACACGCGGAGTCACGTTAACGCGCGGGACGTAGTACGATTCGCGAACGTCGAGCACGTAGAGCACCTGCTCGCGACGCGGCTCGGTGCCTTCGAAGCGCCGCGCTGTGATCGCTTGCAGCCAGCTATCGACGGCCCCGTCGGCAGCATCGCGCATGCCGCCCTCGGCGGCGAGGATTGCGGCCGCGGCTCCATGCTTGCAGCTGCGCCCGATGGGGCAATCGCAGACGCTGCGCAGTCGGCGCTCGCCATGGCGCCACTCGATCGCAACTTCGTAAGGGATCGCCGACGTTCCGCGTACTAACGCTGCGATGCGATCGTTTCCGGCGGTAACGTCGAGCCGCACGACTCGACCGCTGCGCGCGTAGTCCATTCCGCGCGAAAACGTCGTCGAATCGAAGGAAGCACGTGCGATGTTGAGTGTGATGCGCACCGCCACCTTTACGACGTTCGGCGCGGCGCTCCATGCGGCGCAATTCGCGCGCGGGTCGAGCGAGTGCCCGCGTCGAAGCGTCCAGTGTATGCTATGCCGTATTGCGGTTCTCGCGAGTCTTGCGTTGCTCGTGCCCTGCGCGTTCACCCGTGGCCGCGGCGACCACTCCTGAAGCGGTCGTTCGCGCCTTCTATAATCGCGGGACCGCAAAGAGCGTGTGCCGCAGGGTGAGCGTCGCGTCAGCTCCGACCAGTTGCGTACCGCCGAATCTCGTCGTCATTTGGGGCCCCGACGACAGCGTGATCTGCGCCTATCCGAATAACCTCGTGGCACCGGGGAATTACAAACGCGATCCCGCGACGTTAACGATCGTATCGAAGTAATACAGAGGAGGCGAGAAATAAAGACGATTTGGCAGCCCGAGCGGGACTCGAACCACTGCTCGGGGTTTCGGAGAGTCCCGTCCGCCACCGAATCGCACTATTCTACAAGGTTTTTCCCCGCACCGGCCCCCGGCCCGCGACGTTATCAGATGCGTGCACCTTCGTGTGACTAAAGCTCGCGATCCTGCACACGCTTATACTAGAACTGATCGAGAACCGTCATAGCCTGCTGGCCAACATATTGCGCCTGGTGGCGAAAGACATATAGTTTGCCACTCTAGGGACCTAGGTGCGCGGGGCTGGATCGTTTGCGATGCCGTATGGAAGCAGGCCGGAAAGACCGCTGTTGTACGTGTAAAGAAACTTTCCACCCGGATACGAGAACACGTTCACAAGGCTAAAAAACCCAAAGGTGCAGTACAATTTACCCTGGTCGGGACCGAGGGTGCACATGCTGGGATCGGTAACGGAACCGTCTTCCAAGATGAGTCGAGTTGTCGGTTTCTTTTCCGAGTACGGCGGAGCATAGATGTCCAGGGATGAATAATTACCATTCGGGCCCATCAGCTTTTGCTTCCGATCGAACTGGAGGCTGCCGGGGAACCCGAGAGATATATTCTTGAATAGCTTGGCCGGCATTTTTCCGCGCCGGAACTCTGCGACGTAGGTGCCGGTGCTTCCAGGATCCCTGTATGAGACCCATACGTTGTTGCGCTTATCGACGGCGAGTCCTTGCGGCGTGCTGATGTCGGGATCCGACAGCGTCTTAGTGACCTTTGTCCCAGTGTATTGCAAGATGTTTCCTGGGCCGCCGCTGTTCGCAACAGCGTTTGCAACGTACACGTGGCCGTTCGTATCAAAGGCCACGTTATCGGGTAGAGTGTCCCCGGATACAGTGAGTACCGTCTCTGCCGGTCCGCAGTCCGGACCGTACTCGGTGACGGTCTTGGGATTCGCACCTTGGTCAGGAACCCACAGATTCCCCGACTGATCGACACCGATGCCGCCGTTGACGCTCACGAATGGACCGACCGTACAGACCGGCGGTTGGTTAGCACGGTTGTTACGTTTGTAACCGTACACGGTGGTGGTGCCGATTGGGGCGACATAGGTAATCCCCCTGCTGTTTCCCGGGGCAAAGATCGTCGCCGAAGGCGGCCCCAGCTGAGCATTTTGCGCACGTGAACCCGAAGCGCTTTGCTGTTGAGGCGAGTTGGGCAACGTCGGGACGCTGCCGGCTGGCGAGCCGCCGGAACAACCTGCCGGAATTGCAGCGGCCGCGCAGATGCCTAATGCACAGCGGCTAAAATCTGAAAGTTTCATTTGTCGTCCGATCTTCTCCGAGCAGACTACTGCTTCGGAATGGCTTTCGTGTGTGCTGCGACGCATCTCCTGAAGTAAGCAGTGTCATCGCGGCCTAGCGACGGTCGCCGGGCTGGCACAGAGGGGGCTTGGCGTTCCAGAATCCACGTGTGGGAGCAGCCAAAGCCGCTGCGAACCGTGGCAGACTTCCTTCAGAGCTACGATCCGCCATCGTGAAGGATTAGTCAATAGTGTAAATCACGATGAACCTTAGCTCTGGAGCGGGAGCCGGATGCGCAACGCCACGGCCGACAGCTCCGCGTCCGGAGCCTGTGTGTGGTCGGCGCGCTCCGGCGCCAAAAGCGCGAGCAGCTTGATCGTCTGAGGCTCTTCCACGAGAACGAGCTCGAACACTACGGCCCCACGAGAACGCTTACGTGTTTGATCGGTCGGAGGTTTGCCATGGAAGCCGGATTCATTTTCCTGGGCATTCGCGCATTCGGCACGGCGGTCGAAGCTGCCGAACGTGCGCCTTCACGATCTCGAGCATTCACAAGCAAAATCGCTCCGAGCCGGACCGACGTGGTCTCGTGGTCGGATCTGCTCGATCTCGAAGAAGGCCGCACGGTTCAACGCCTTGAGAGCGAATCGCGTTCGGTGGGTAAGAGATCGAGTATGACAGTTGTTCCGCCACAGCCAGACGATCCGACGCCCATTGACCCACCGAGCCCCGGCCCAATCGACGATCCGATCGACAAGGCAGACGGAACGGTCAGCCAAGGCGGCTAAGCTGCGCGACGTATGGCGGCCTGTGGCAGCTCGTGCCCCCCGACTTCTACACCGACTGCGCAGCGATTCAGCCCAGATCCCGCGAATGCAACGATTGAAGAACGACGGTCAGGAATGGCCGTCGTTCTTGTTTTTCACGAGGATTTATGTGGACATCGTAAGCGTCTCGGCCATTCGAGCACTGGAGTCACGCCCGAGAAGTACTTGCACGTCTACTCCGACCGAGGCGCGGCGGCCGCGACGTGTTGGACGCGTTCTGCGGCTAACTTTGACTTTATAAGCGGTTAGACAAGTGTTAGAAACAGGAGGCTAAGGACATCACGTGAGGCAAAAAGCCTTATAAAATCAGACTTGTTAGCCCCAGCGGCTTCGGTCTCGTACGGCGGTCCTGGCGTGTCCTGCCCACTACTAAATAGTCCGATGCTATGAGGGTTTCCCGATACTTTCGTCCCTAACCGGTAACGCCCGATCCTGTCGTCCCTAACCGGTAACGCCCGATCCTGCCCATTTCTGACCTCTCGGTTGCACGGCTGTTGCACGGCCTGCGCCTGGACGACCGATGAACTCTTGACCTGCTCGCCGCGGACGCAAATACAAGAAGTGCCACGGCCCCGCAGCTTTGCGGTATAAGAGTTAGGCCCCTAAAATCGTGCGCTCCCCCTCTGGGCGCGGAGCCGCCCGGCTCTCAGTGATCCAAGCCGCAACGCGTTAAGCGCCGCGATCTAAACTGCGAGACTGCGAGGCGCTGCGAGGCCTGGCCTCTGGAAGTGCGAGGCTGCAATGCACGCGCGATCGGCGCCGGGCTGCGCAGCTGCGAGGCTACGCTAAGCCCCTGCGCGATGCGGCTTTGCGGGCGCGGCGGTGGGGGCGAGACTGCGGCGAGTTTTACCTAGGGCGACACTGAGAAGACGGTTCCCCAACCATATGGGGGGTTCCAGCCCCGCCAAGGTCAGTTGTTCCGTAGAGCGTACCGTTTACGTTTGTCAACCGCGCAACGGGGTACCAACCATCGGTGCCGCCGAGGAAGCGGTACAGTACCTCCTCCACACCGGCCGTGGTTACACTGAACACCGTTCCGCAGTAAGTAAAATTGCAAAACTTTCCGCCGTCCCCCGTCGTACCGTAAAGCATGCCGTTCACGTCGATGAGACTGGCTGTCGGAAACGCGCCATCGGGACTGCCCGTGAAACGATATAGTACCTTCTCCGCACCGGCGGTGCTGATTCGATATACGGTTCCACAGCCGTAGTTGCAGTTAGAGTCATCGTGCCCGCCGAGGATTGTCGTTCCGTAGAGCACACCCTTGATATAGACCAAGCCCGATTGCGGACCATCTCCGTCCCGGCCGCCTTGAAATGCATAAAGCACCTTTTCCGTGCCCGCCGGAGTGATGCTGAAAACGGTTCCGTTCCCCGCGTTACTGTTGCCCCCACTACCGCCACTGGACGTGGTGCCATAGAGTACGCCCTTAACGTTAATCAACTCCCCGAGCGGATACGCTCCGTCGGAGCCGCCGGCGAACTTGTGGAGAACGGTCTCTTGGCCAGTCGTGGTTACGCTGAAAACGGTTCCGCATCCGTAACCCCCCCTGTCCCGTAGCAGGGACTCGTGACACTCGAAGCGCCGTAATCCGTCGTGCCGTAAAGCGCACCGTTCACGTCGATTAAACCGGCGACCGGGTAAGCGCCGTCGGACGCGCCGCCCTTGAACGCATACAGCACTTTCTCCGAGCCGCTTGTGGTTATGCTGAAAACCGTTCCACAGCCGGCCCCGGAGGGGTTACGGCATTCCGACGCGCCTCCGTACTTCGTCGTGCCGTAAAGAGTACCGTTCACATCGAGTAATCCCGATTGCGGATCCTTTCCGTCCGGTAGGCCACGAAACCGATAGAGCACCTTGTGCAAACCGTTAGGACTCACGCTGAAGAAGGTGCCCTTAGCCACCTTGCCGGCCGCAGTGGTGGTCCCGTACAGCGTGCCATTTACGTCAAGCAGTCCCCCTGTGGGGTTTCTTCCATTCCGTGGGGGGTGAAAGCGGTAGACTTGTTGATAGGACGCCGAGCGCGTGACGCTCCGTGACACGGTCCCCGGCGCGCCGATCGGCGGCTGCGATCCGCCGCAACCGGCGAGCATGGCCATGCCTATGCTTAAGCATAACGAATAGCGGCTGAGACCGGAAACCTTCATCTGCCTTGCTCCCCTGATGCAAGAACGCATCGGCGGCTAGGATGTTCGGCGTGGTACCTCAATTCCCGGCCTCAACTAACGCGAGCAAGCTGCTCCAATGCCGTGGATGCGGGATGCGCGTTTCGGCCCGAATGCGCGAGCAGGCTGCGAGTGATAAGCCCCGTTACCCTCGCGATCTCGCTTAGCGCAAACGCATCGTGATGCGGCGGCGCTGCAGTGCACCGCGATCGCCATCCGGCGTATCGCCTCCGCTCCCGGCGCTGCGACCGAAGGCCGAGGTGCAAATGCAGGGCATCCTCCCCTCGCGCTGCGGTATCTTCGCGTTCCGCGCTGCTCGGCCGCGCAGTTGCAATGCCCGCTTAGCCAACGGTGTTGAGGCTATCTCGCGAGGCTGATAGCAACGCCCTGCGGCAGGTGCAGGTGCGTGATGGTGGTAAGAGCCGCACCGCCCCCGGGATACTTGAATACTTGCGCCTCGCCTTTGGAATATTCGGGAGCCACCACTCGACTGCCTAAGATATAGAATTGGTAGACCGCGTCGCTTAGGCTGAGTGTCGTTGTCCCGACAGTGGTTCCCTTGGTGCCCTGCACGTCGAACTGATAAATCGTCGCACTTTGATCGCCGATCGCCCAGTGCCTTCCATCCCACTGAATGCCGCCTGGGAATTTGAAGGTGTGATCGAGCGTTACGGCCGCAAGATTATTGCTGCCCCGCGGGAGCATCGCGAAGGAAACTGTGGTTCCGGCTTGGTTACTACCGTTGGCGATCAGGTTTCCTTTCGCGTCGTAACCGCATTGATAAAAATAGTAGATCGTCGAAATCGCGTATGGCTTCGGGGTTCCCTTTGCATGTTTGAAGATGACAAGGTTTGCAGTTTGACTCGCGTAACTCCCATAAACGGAGTTCGTCACGGCAAGGTCTCCGGAAACCGGGTCTACCGCGCAGCTGCTCGGACTATATTTTGGCAAATCCGCTAGGGTCGCGACCGGCCGCTTCCCACCATGGCGATATTCTAGAATGTTGTCTGCATTTGTATTCGCGACAAAGATATCCCCATTGGCGTCGGTACAGAGGCTCTCTTGAAAGGTAAAACCTGTAAGTTTTTGGGTCTGAACGAGATTTGGCCAACCGTACACCTTAACCGCGCTCGTACTATAATTCGAAATGTATAGAAGGTCGCCGGCTCGACCTTGCGGTAGCATCGACGCCGCGCCATCCTCATCATGGGCCGCTCCTTGACGAACATTTGGCAACGTCGCTTGCTGTGCGGGCGCCATCTGGGACCCGCCGCAAGCCACAAGGGTCGCAGCAAAGCTAATACTTAGAGTGATCCAGGCGAAAGAGAGACTTCTCATTTTGCCTATTCCTTTTCCGCTGTTGCGGTTTGTACCGTTTGCATCGTCTTGCTTAGGAGCACGGTTTGCTGCAATGGGATTTGCGGTTTCTAGAGCCATGTAGCGTTAACACAAATGCAAGTCGCTGCTTTTAGCATCCCTGAGTTTCCCTAAGATGAAGCTTAGCTGACCTTCCTGAGCAGACGCTTAGCGCCTTGCGCGAGCTACGATGCGCAGAGTGCTGACCATGCCGCCTGATGAGCAAGGCTTCATCCGCGATCGCCCCCATCTACACAAATGAAGCGGGGCGACTCTGCCGCATCGCTGCGCGCCGATTGGCGGCTGCGATCCGCCGCAGGGCGCGAGCAAAACGAAGACCTTCATCTGCCTGCCCGTCGCTCCGATAAACTGTCGGCGGCGGCTTAGAACGTTCGGCGCAACCCTCAAAGGGGGGACCTCTCTTACCTCGCGGATCGCCGCCCCTGACCATTGTGCAACTGGCTTACGTTGAACCAGAGGTTGCGCCGTGACGTCCTTCGCAAGCCTCCTGACGACGCTCGAGGGGACCTTCGTCAGGTTTCTCAGGCGCCGTTCCGTAGGAGGATTATGAAGACCAGCGCGTGGGATACTAACAAAGGCGGTACAATTGCCGTTACGAGGTAGTACCCGGCGCCCAATGCACCGGGACCGGGGTCGAGGGCGAGGTTGATACGCACTCCTTTGTAAAACCCGTACAAAAGATCAAGCGTAC
>JBAUMX010000231.1:0-8359 GCA_049578945.1 Candidatus Cybelea sp.
GGCGAGCCCGGCTCGGTCGCTGCGCCCGGCGGCATCAGGCCGGGTCGCGAGCCCCCGCAGCCGGCGAGCATTGCAACGCCAAAGCAGAGACCGACGGAGACAATCGGCTTCATACGGCAATTTTAGCGTGCCTTGCAAGCCCGCCTAAAGGGCGGGATTTACTCGCCGGCCGGGACCTTTGGACCGCAGCACCCTCTTCAGCCGGGCCGGCTTTAGGGAGCCCGGCTTATTGCCACGCCAACCGGATCCTCGACGACGCCGGCGCCGATCGTCCTTAGGGCAGAGCCGCCTGCCGGGTACTCGTAGCTCAAGAGCGCCGACGAGCTTTGGTTCTCTTCAACAAAATTCGGAACGATGACCTTGCCGTTATCGAGCTGGAAATCCCAGACGGCGGAGGTCCCCGAGAGCGACGTCGTTCCCACGAGCGTTCCAGTCGATCCGCTCAAGGAAAACTGATAGATCACGGCGTTGTAAACGTCACCGACCGCTACCGAGTTGCCGTGCCAAGCAACGCCGCCCGGAAGCCCTATCGGCTGATTCAGCGCGATCTCGCGGTATCGTTTGCCGCCTGCGGGAAGCTCGTCGAAGTGAAAGTTTTGGAAGTACTCGTCCTCGCCGTCTACGAACAAGTTGCCCTTCGAGTCGTAGCCACACGAGTAGGGATGGTACATCACCCTGTGGGATGCCGGCGTCCCGGCAGCGCCCCGATAGATCGCGATCCCGCCACGCACGTGGGCGAACGCGTCCCCGCTGTTGCTAACGGCGAGATCGCCGTTTCGGCGATTCACGTCACAGGCATCCGGAAATGAGCCGTTCGCCTCGCTCAGGGTGGCGATTGGGCTCGTACCGCCATGCGCGAACTCTTGGATAACCGACGTGAAGACGTTGGGAACGAAGATGTCGCCGTGACTGTCGACGCAAAGGCCGCCGGGAGCCGAAAATCCCGTCAGCGTACCGACCAGTCTGCCCCGCGGGTACGAAAAAACGTACACGTCGTCGGTCGTATCGTCCGAAACGTAGAGCAAATCGCGCTTCTGCGCGTCCGGCGTCATCCAAGAGCGCCGCGCGTCCGGCCGCGCGTGCATCGAGGCCGCGAGCCACCGCAGGTGCGACGAGGCAGGCTGCACCGCGCCGGAAGGGGTGAGGCCCGTTTGCGTACCGGCGCAGCCGGCAACCCACGCAATGCCAAAGCAGAGACCGAACGAGACGATCCGTTTCATGCTGCAATTTTAGCGTGCCCTTGACCGCTCTATCTAGTGCGGGATTTACCCCGCCACCGGGACCTTTGGACCTTACCGCGTCTTTCGTTGGTGTAGGGCGAGACGGTTGCCGTCCGGATCCTTCAGAAAGCAAACCGAACAGGTGGGAAAGTCGTAGATCTCGCTGATTTCGACGCCGCTCTCGACGAGGCGCTCGCGGGCCGCGAAGATATCGTTCACCTCGAAGTTGACTCCCGTGCACGTTCCGGGTTCGTAGCCCGGCGGATCGCCATCTAAGGCGAAAGTGCTCGAGCCGACGTTGAACTCCACAAATCGTTCGTTAAACGCCTCTCCCGGTTCCAGACCGAGGAGATCGCGGTAGAAGGCCGTTGCACGCGGAACGTCACGGACGCAATAAACGGTAAACGCGATATCTTTGATCATTTCGACGTTACCGTGTCCCCGAACTCGTGGCACCGATGTGGGACTTTGGCTGCGTTTCCGCTTGTAACTGGCCGCAGGCGGCTGCGATGTCGCGGCCCATGTTTTGACGTACGGTTACCGGAACGCCGGCCTTATCGAGAATCGCCGCAAACTCCCAAATTCGCGACTCCGGCGTTGCCGCAAATTGCGCGTCAGGCGTTGAATTGTAAGGAATGAGATTAACGTGATAGAGGCGTCCGCGCATCAGCTCGGCAAGAGCACGCGCGCAGCCCGGGTCGTCATTTACGCCGGCGAGCATCACGTATTCGAAGAACACCTTACGGTTCGTCTTGCGCACGTAGCGCTCGCAGGCTGCCATTAACAAAGCGAGCGGGAATCGCCGGTTGACCGGCATGAACTGCGAGCGAAGCTCGTCGGTAGGCGCGTGCAGCGAGATCGCGAGATTGACCTGCACCTGTTCCTCGGCAAAGCGATCGATTTTGTCTACCAAACCGACCGTCGAGATCGTGATGTGCCGGTGACCGAGACCGAAGCCCTGCGGATCGTTAAGCAATGCGACCGCTTCCATCACCGCTTCGTAATTATGAAACGGCTCGCCCATCCCCATGAACACGACGTTGGTTATACGTTTTTTACGTGCCGCAAGCGAACGCGCGAAAAACCAGGTTTGATCGAAGATCTCGCCGGCCGAGAGATTGCGATTAAAACCGCCTTGCCCGGTCGCGCAGAAGGCGCACGCGAAGGCGCAGCCGGCCTGCGATGAGATGCAGATCGTCGTGCGGTCGCCGTGATGTTCCATCAAGACCGCTTCTACTTCTTTGCCGTCGTGAAGCCGGAAGAGGCCCTTGGTGGTTTGCGCGTCGGCGGAGCGCTGCAGCGCCACCGGTTCGAGCGCCGAAAATACGACACCGCGCTCGCTTAGCGCCGCGCGCAACTCTTTGGGCAGCACCGTCACCTCGCCGACCCCTCCGAGTAGCTCTTTTGTCGCCGCGCGATAGAGCTGGCGCAGGCGATAGGGTTTCAGCGCGTAGTGACGCGCGAACTCGTTTGCGTCATGAAAGCCGGCGCGCTCGACGACGTCGCGCAGCCACGCGTCAAGTGCTTTCAAAGAGACTCTCTTGCCGAACTTTAGCCTCGACCGGCTGCGCCGGCGGTTCGTCGAGCTTTGCGCGCACGGCTTTGAGATCGCTCCAGACTAGGCGCTTGACGCCCTCGATCTCACCGCCGGTTTGACGCAGGATGTAGGCCGGATGAAACGTTACCATTAGCGGCGTTTCGTTCGGTCCCACATACCAGCGGCCGCGCATTCGCGTTATCTGGAAATCACGGCCGAGGAACGATTTCGCGGCCGGTGAGCCCAGCGCAAGGACTACCTCAGGCGCAATTATCGCGATCTGCTCGTCCAAGAAGGGCCGGCAATTCTCCATCTCTTGCTGATCGGGCGCGCGATTGCGAGCTCCGTTCGGGCCCGGTATCGTGGCGCGGCACTTGACCGTGTTGCAGATATAAACCTCGTCGCGGGCCAGCCCGATTGCTGCAAGCATCCGATCTAGCAGCTGTCCGGCGCGACCAACGAACGGGCGCCCGAGCTGATCTTCAGTCTCGCCCGGCCCCTCGCCGACCACCATCAACCGCGCGCAAGGGTCGCCTTCGCCGTAGACATTATTGCGCCGCTCGTAGCCGATCGCGCACTTGCGGCATAAATCGGCCACGACCGAGGCTTGCGCCAGCTGCTCTTGCCGGCGAACGCGTTCCTCTTCGTCCACTCAAAGCCGCTCCAATTTGTCGACCGACACCGCGCGCCCGAAAGCGACGACCTCACAGGATCCGTCGTCGCCCTCCGAGACGAAAAACTGAAGCCCGATCACCGCATTGGCACCCATCGTTTCGGCGTGCCGTCGCAGCGATTCGAGCGCCTCGCTGCGCAGCTGCTCGGCATCGCTTAGAAACTCGGCACTTGCCAAGCCGATCAGCATCCCCAGGCTTCGGAAGGTCGAGCGAAGGCGATTGCGCGGACGCGATGCGCTGCCGGAGACGCGTCCAAAGTTCCGCACCGTGCGATAACCCTCGAGCTGGTCGAAGGTGACGACGTCGTCGCGGGCGATCACGGCCTTACGGCGATTCCCAAGCAGGCGACTGCGAATTCTCGGTCGGAATCAACAGGCATGCCGGAGGTTTCACCGTCGGTGCTGATCATCCGCCTCGATGCGATCGGCGACGCGCTTGCGTTGACGCCGCTGCTGGCGTCGCTTTCTCGCCGCGCCGTACCCGTCGACCTCGTCTTGTGCGAGGCGAACGCCGGCATCTTCGCCGCGCGCGCCGCGCGAAGCATCGTCACCGCAGCGTTCGAGCAGCGGTCGAGCGCGCGTTCGAATCTCACGGCTATCGAGCGCCTGGGACGCGAACTGCGGCAGCGTGAGTACTCGCACGTCTTTGTCGCGACCGAAGATCCCGGCGGATATCGTTTGGCCGGAAGCGTCGGCGCGCCGGTTCGCCTCGGCTTCGCCGATCCGTGGGGGAAGCCGTTCAAAACGCTCTGGTCGCGCCGTTTTCTCACGGCCAGCATCTATCGGAGTGCGGGCCTCGATCCGCACGCGCCGCACGAGTGCGAGGTGCTCTTCCGCCTCGGAAGAGCGCTGCTCGGCGAAGAGTCGCCGACTCGCGATCTCGCCGCGCTGAGGCCCCTCGTGCTCGAAAGCGAACCCGCGATGGACGAACGAATCGCCGTGCAAATCACCGACAAATGGGAGCGGCTTGGGATCGCTTCCGAGCGGCTCGTCGAGCTGCTTCACCGGATCGCCGCAGCCAGCACGCCGCGTCTCTTAGCTGCCGCGCGCGAAGCCCAGTATGCCGAACGTATCGCGCGATCGAGCGGATTCTCCGTTGACTATTTCGACGAGCTGGAGCCGTGGAAAGAGGCAATCGCCGCAGCAACGGCGATCGTTACGCCGGACTCCGGCGCATTGCACGTCGCCGGCATGATTGGAACTCCGGTGGTCGCGGTCTTTCCGCCGGTGCGCGACTATGCGCTGCAGGTCGCTCGCTGGGCGCCGTGGGCGGCGCCGCATCATATTGTCCGTGCCGACGAAGATTGGCCCGCGCGAGCCGACGATGCGCTCGCGCAGCTTCGTTCGGTGCTGCGGTAGAGTACGATTCGCCCGCTGCGCGCGACCGGAACGTAGCGGCGCTCGCGAACCAAGCGGTCCAACCTGCTCCCGTACTCTTGCAGGCGCGCCGAACTGGAAAAATCCGAATCGACCAGCACGAAGCAAACCAGAATCGCGCGGTCGGGCGTCTCGGGCAGTAGCCGCGCGTAGGGATCCCCGAGCGCCTGATGCGTGTACGCTTCTTCTTGCGTTGCCACGGCCGCATCGGGCGGTAACGTTTTCAAGAACCGGTCGAGCGCAGCGTCGCGCGCATCCGGCCGCCGCAGGTTCAATCCGGGATGGAGCGGATCGGCAACGAGGAGTTCGACGATGCAGAGCGCCGTGCACGCGAACAATGCTGCGCGCTGGCGGCCCGGCCGCAGCTCGCGTACTCCGAAGGCAAATGCAATTAGAACGTAGCCGATCCAGGCGCCGGCGTAATGCGTTCCGACGACGTACGTCGTCGGCATCCGTGATAGCAGCACTTCGGCGAGCGGTGCCACGGCCAGCCACATCATGCGCGTCAGAAACGGCAAGAAGAGCAGCGGCACGAAGATCAGCAGCAGAAATCCAAGCCTGGCGGCAATTCCCTCGAGAGTGGACCCGGCGTCGGCCGCGCTCCAGGCATAGAAGCGCCATGGCTGCCAGGGAGATGTCGCCGCCGCTGCGGCATGCGGCCGGACAAAGAGAAAAAATGCCGCAAGCACGGCGACGCTCAGCAGAGCGATCGCTGCCGCGACGCGCCCGCTCTTGGTTCCGCGGTAGTGCCATGCGCCGAGGGCGCCTCCGATCGCCAAGAAGATCGCTTGGTCTTCCTTGATCGAAAGCGTAACGATCGCGCCGGCGAGCGCCCACCCAAAGAGGCCGGCATCGAACGCGTAAAGCGTCCACGCGACCGCTGCCGGGGCGAAACCGTTCTCGTGAAAATCGCCGAAGATCAATCCGGCGAGCGGCGGATAGAGCCAGGCCACGAGCGCGGCGAGCCGCGCCGTCGTCACGTCGCGGCGGGCGCGGACGAGCGCGTAAATGGGAGGCGCGACGAGAGCGCCCGCGATCGCCTGCAGCGCGACCAGCGTCAGCGGCGAGTGGATCAGCGAGACGACGAGTGCGACCGGATAGAGAATCGGCGAGAAGTGAAAGGCCCAGTGGCTGCCTTCGATCGGATTGCAGAAACAGCCGAACGCGCTTGCAACGGTCTGCGCAAAAATTCCGAAGTCAACCAGATTCCGATGCGCCGCGTACTTGATCGAGCCCAGCCAGATGAAGAGCGCCGCGTACCCGAGGCACCATATCCAAAGAAATCGGTCGCGCACGGCTACCCCAGCTGCAACGAACGACGTTGCTGCAGGTACGGCCAAATGAAGGTGTCGATGTGGCCGTCGAGCACCTCGGCAACGTTTCCCGTCTCTACTCCGGTGCGATGATCCTTGACGAGCTGATATGGCTGCAGCACGTAGGAGCGAATCTGCGAGCCCCATTCGTTGGCTTGGCGTTCGCCGCGAATATCTTCGAGTTTCCGCTCGCGTTCTTCGGTCGCGCGCGCAACCAACTTCGCGCGAAGCACGCTGAGCGCGACCTCGCGGTTTTGGGCCTGCGAACGCTCCTGCTGCGACGCGACGATAATTCCGGTCGGAACGTGCACGACCCGAACCGCCGACTCCGTCTTGTTCACGTATTGACCCCCCGCGCCGCCCGACTTGAACGTCTCGATCCGCAAATCGTCGGGTTTGATCTCGATGCCGAGGCCTTCATTGGCCCCGACCTCCGGGATCACGTCGACCGCCGCGAACGAGGTGTGGCGCCGGTGTGCCGCGTCAAACGGCGAGAGCCGGACCAAACGATGGACGCCGCGCTCGCTCTCGAGCAATCCGTACGCTTTTGTGCCGCGGACGAAGAACGTCAGCGACTTCAACCCGGCCTCTTCGGCCGGAGACTCCTCGACGACTTGAGTGGCGAACCCCTTCGATTCGGCCCAACGCAGGTACATCCGGGCCAGCATGGCGGTCCAATCCGCGGCGTCGACGCCGCCGGCGCCGGCGAAGATGCTGACGATCGCGTTATGCGAATCGAACTCGCCGCTGAAGCTGGCCGCCATCTCGAGCGCCTCGATCTGCGCGACAGCCGACTCGATGCTGCGAACGGCTTCGCGCTCGGCAGTCGGATCGTCTACGAAGAGTCCCAGTAACTCGCGGGTCTCGCTCAACGTCCTCGAAACGGCATCGAGCGACGCAATCTGCTCGCGCAGCTCGGCGAGCTCCTTCATCACGCTCTGTGCTGTTTCCGGATCGCTCCAGAACTCAGTCGAGCGCGATTTCTCGTCGAGCTCGGCTATCCTTCGCCGTTTGAATGCGTCGTCAAAGCCGCTCCTTGAGCGTCGCCAGGCGATCCTCGAGGCGCGTAAGCTGGGTCACTTGCGTTTCGCTCATGTCGTCAATCGATTTTCTAGCGGTGAGCCGGCTCCCTTGTCGGCTCGCACACTCGTCGTGATCGAGTCGCAGCTTTAACGACGGAGGTACACCATGTACGTTCAGTCGGTCGACGGCTCGCTCACTCCCAATTCGTTCTCGTCGCCGGCCGGCGGTTTGGAAGCCGAAGGCACCCTCAATGCGGGCAACCTTGCTCCTTCGACCGGCGACAACATCTCGCGCATCGTTCCACCGCCGTGGCTCGGCGAGGCGCCCGCGCCCTCGACTTTCGGCGAAGGTTACGGCGGGATGGGATCGGTGCAAGGATTATTCGGACCGCTCATGGGCATGTTGCAACAGTTGATGCAGATGCTGCAATCGTTAATGGGCTATGGCTGCAACGCTCCCTACGGTTCGAGCAGCTGCCCGCCATACGGGAACTTCGGCGCGCCGCCATCCGGAAATTTCGGCGCGCCGCCAAACGGGAACGGAGGCTGTCCGCCCTATGGTAACGAGCCCTGCCCTCCGTACGGCAACGAACGCTTCTTCCAAAATGCCTCCGGTGCGAGCGACGGCGATCCTCACCTGTCCTTTAATGGGTAGAAGTAGTTTCTAGAAGCATGGAAAGAAACGGCCCCTGATTTCCGTCGAGGCCAGACCATCGAAACGAATCAAGCTCTCGATGACCACCTCGATTGTACCCCAGGGGTGTCTGAGCCCCAAAGACTAGATCCCATCTCGACAGCAATCAGTGGCTGCATGCCGTGATCGAGCTTACCCCGCCTCGCTGTGCCTCTTGGCACTGAGCACAAAGCAACGCAACGCAGCGCGACGCTGCGGTGCAAAATGTGATCGGCGTGAGGCTGTGCTAAGTGCTTCGCGCCAATGCTGCGACACCTGCAATGTAAACTCGGGCCTCGCGGTCGCAAAGCCTGGTGCCGGCGCATAAAAGCGGCGAGCCCGCTTTCTTAGTCAAGCAGTCAGATCTTCTCGGTGGGTGAGACGAAGCGAACGCAAGTCCGAGCAAAATCACTTCCACGAGATGACGACGACGCCGTTTCGGCCCGAACCACCGCCTTGGACTATCGTAACATTCTTGGCGCTAGTCTCGGCGAACGACGAACCGCCGCCTCCGCCGCCGCCCGGGCCACCGACGCCACCGGCG
>JBAUMX010000232.1:0-21311 GCA_049578945.1 Candidatus Cybelea sp.
TCCCGACCTCGAGCGGTTTGTGTCAAAACGCATGGGCGCGCACACGACCGAGTTGGACTCGAGCCACTGCCCGATGCTCTCACAACCGCACGCCGTCGTCGACATGATCCTGCAAGCTGCGAACGGCGTCCACTAATCGCGTATCGACGTCGCGCACGAACTCTCTTTCTCCGAGGAGGTTTTTAAAAGTGAGTAGTTCAGCAAAACCGAGCATCGTATTCTGCCACGGAATCTGGGCAGATGGCTCGTGCTTTAGTAAGGTAATTCCGCGGCTACAAGCCGCCGGCTACGAAGCGATCGCGGCGCAGTATGCGCTCAAAACGACTGACGATGACATCGCCACGGTCAAAAAAACTTTGGGACGCGTCAGCAGTCCCGCCATTCTCGTCGGGCATTCGTACGGCGGGCAGGTCATCACCGGAGCCGGGACCGACGATCGCGTTCGCGGCCTCGTGTATATCGCCGCACTTGGCCCCGACAAAGGCGAGACCGCGCAGTACCAGCAAGATCAATTCCCAAAAACTGACATTTTCACAAAGATTGCGGTGGCTGACGGTCTCGTGTGGATGCTTCCGGACGGCGTGTCGGACTTCGCTGGTGACCTTCCCGAGGCGGAACAGAAGGTCGTGTGGGCGACGCACTATCCGCCCGATGCGAACTTGTTCAGCCAAGACCCCCTTAGTGTGGAACCGGCATGGAAAACAAAACCGAGTTGGTGCATCGTGTGCAAACAAGACCGCACGGTACACCCCGATCTTGAGCGGTTTCTCGCCAAGCGCATGGGCGCTACCACGATCGAGATCGACTCCAGCCACGTCGCAATGCTTTCGCACCCCGACGTCGTTTTCGAGACGATCGTAAAGGCTGCGAACGGCATCCACTAGTTGGCTACCAACATCGGCTCACACGGGGCCGCCAAAGCAAAACGGGTTCGCGATCGCAAAGCCGTGTGCGGCGCAGAGGCGGGGGCCGGGCGCTCCACCCCACGGCATAACCGTGTAGGCATGGACAAGTGAAGCGAAGAATGCCGTCGACCAACGCACCGCAAAACCTCAATTCAATGACGCAACGTCGCAGCTCTCTTGCCGCAGCATTGGGATCTTGCAAAGCCAAAGCGGCGAACCCCTTGAATCGGCCTGCGTGTGCGGCTACGACTCTCGCTAAATAGTCGTTGGCTGCTCGCGCATCAGCCACAGCGACAGAAGCGTCAGGCACGCCCTGAATTCCAGGCGCCGTGAGCGAGAGAACCTGGATTGTCACGCCGTTCGCATCCATATATCTGCGGTGCCCAAGGGCTGGAGCGCGATTTGCCAAACGTTCGCCCGACGCGTGAACTTGGAATACTCCGCAACGGGGGTCCGCGGACGATCGATGTTCACTGCGATACGTCAGGACGAACAGGAGCCGAGTACCTTCGAGACGACTCGCCAAATATTGCAAACACTCCAGTGTTGCGGGGTCCGCCCAATGGATATCTTCAATGGCGATTATGAGTGGAGTAGCAGCCGCGCAACGCAGCAGCGTCTCGGCTATAGACGCGAACTGGCTCGCCCGGCTATCGAAGATCACGCCGTCGCTACTGTCGGATTCCCGTCCAAAACCCGCCGATGCGAAGCCCTTGGCGATAGTTGCCGGCAGCGTCTTGTACAGCTCGCGAAAGATGTCAACGAGCGGGCCCATCGGCGTCGACACATGCTCGAAAAACTGGCTGCGAAGGACCGTCGCACCGTCTGCTTTGAGTTGTTGAAGCATCTCAAATAGGAAGCGAGTATTGCCGATGCCGGCCTCGCCAGTCACAATAACGAGCGACCCGCGGCGGTGGACAGCTTCCTGAAAGCGCTCGCGAGGCGCAGCGACCTCGCGATCTCGTCCGACGAGACGCCGGCAAGACAGCGGTGCGCCAACGACCATATTCGATCTCGTGGAACCGCTTCAATTATAGCGGAAGAGCGGCGCATGGCAAGCTCCCTTGCAGTCACTGTGCGCGTTCTTACTAGCTTTGTCAACGCGGCGGTGCATAAAGCTTCATTCACTGATCTTAATTTGCCATCGACGCATCGGCTTGACTATTACTTGACGGTTCACAAGTATAATTCACATATCTTTATCGCGTCACCGACGGCGAACGGTATTTTCGTGCAATTTTGCGTCCCGTGTCAAAACAGTGACTCTAGCTGTAAGCCCTCCCCGCAAGGGCAACGGCGACGGCCCGTTCGCGGACGTCGCGAACTGCCCCGGGATCGAACGATCTTGCGCTCATTCGCGGTTCCCAAGGCGCAAGAAACTCGGCGTTCTCGCGGTTAAAGCGCGCGCACTCCTCAGCCGTTTCCGGTCCCGCGACGTAAAGCCGCAAGCGCCGGGTGTGCAGCACTTATATTATCAGCGCTTCTTCGACTGTTTGTTCTTCGGTCATCGCTGCGCCCTCGGTCATAAGCTGCACAACCGCATCGGTGCCGAGCGCATTCCGCAGCAGGGCGCGGACGCGGCTGCGCATCTGCTGAGACACCTGCTCCCGTATGGATCCCATCGCCGCAAGGCGAGCGTCAACGAAACCCAAGATGCGAGCTGCCCTCACGTACGTTGTATGCCTGCGTTCTGCACAGTCTTGCTTCCGCAGCACCGCGATGACTACGATGCTCTCCAGATTCCAGGAGGCGACAACATCCAGCTGCTGCTCCCGTGCAACGTCAAAGGCCTCACGCACGTGCTCCTCGGCCTCGTCGTACCGACCCAACGAGACGAGATACATTGCAGCAAGGTTGAGAGTAGTGGTTACGCCTTGCGCATGATTAAACGCGCGAAAGGCCCGAGCGCATCCGCTGCATGTCGAAGCGCCTGCTGCGCGTTGCCGGCGCGAAAATCAACCGCGCTCAGGACGTACTTCGCAATTGCGGCCTCGAGTTGAGCGCCCAGCGCCTCATAGTTCTGCAGTGCCTCCGCTAGGTAGACACGCGCCGCGACCAGGTCACCATCTGCAGAGCTGACAGATCCGGAGGCGCGTTGCGCCCAAGCGAGAAGCCAGCGATTACCCACCCTGTGAGCGAGTTGAAGGGCATCTGTCAGCACCGACTTCGCTTCCGCAACTAGTCCAAAAGCTAATAACGCCCCAATCTCCTGACTCTGCGCGAGGCCGACCCCAAGCAAGTCGTCCAGAACACGATATCGTGCGACGGCACTCCTGCTCCTCGCGAGTTGAACTTCGTGCTGCCCAAGCGCCTGAGCGATCGTCGCCTCTGTATAACTGAGCCTCGCGAGGATGCTCGGCGGCGTTCGCTCGTCGACCAACTCCAGCGCACAGAGCAGCCAACGCCGGCCCTCAATCGGCGCAAAGCTTTGCCAAAATCGGCACAGTTCTCCGACCAATCGTTGCCCTAAGAGGGCATCACCCCGATCGGTCAACGCCCACTGCAGCGCCGCTCGCCAGTTGTCGAGTTCCTCGCGGCCCAGTCTGAAGAAGATTTCTTGCTCGTCGTAGTAAGCGTGGTCAAGCGACTGAGCTAGCCCAAGATACGCGAGGGCATGACTGTGTGCCACGAGATCGCAGTCACGGCGCGCCGCGAGCTTCTCGTGAGCGTATTGCCGAATGACTCTAAGAGCCAGTACCGTGCCTCACTTGCCTCGAGATCGACTACTAAAAGCGATTTGTCGACCAATGATGAAAACAGGTCGAACACGTCCTCATCTGCGACCTCCTGATCGCTACAGACCACTGCCCCTTCCGCCAGCGCGCAGCCGCCTGCGAAGACCGACAGGCGCTCGAACACCCGCTGTTCCGGCGCAGTGAGCAGTTCGTAGCTCCAATCGATCGCCGCTCGCATCGTCTGCTGTCGCGGTAGGGCCGTCCGCACCCCACCGGTGAGAATCCGAAAGCGAATCGTGGAGCCTCTCTGCGAGTGCTTTTAAAGGCAGCTGGCTTACGCGCGCGGCGGCCAGCTCGATCGCGAGAGGAACGCCATCCAAGCGCCGGCAGAGTTTCGCGACGACCGGCGCATTCTCGTCGGTGAGCGCGAACCGGTAGTCGGCAGCGCGGGCGCGGTCAGTAAAGAGGACGATCGCCTCATACGCGCGGGCGCTCGTCGCGTCAAGCTGACCAACTGCCTCAGACGATGGGACGTTCATCGAGGGGAGCCGGTAGCTGTGTTCGCCAGCGGCCTTAAGCGACTCGCGGCTGGTGGCAAGGATTCGTACCCGCGGGCAGCTGGCGAGTAGCGCGGTGGCAACAACGGCCGCCTGTCTAATGACATGCTCGCAGTTATCGAGAATCAGCAGCAGCGTTTTGTTTTTCAGATACGCAATGAGCGTCTCGATCAGCGGGTGATTGGGCACTTCTTGTACACCTAACGTGGATGCGATGGCCGTAGCCACCAACGAAGGATCATCTATTGGCGCGAGGCCGACAAAGCACAGGGCGGCGTCGACGTCGCTCAGCGCGGCCGCGACGTGCAACGCCGTCTGAGTCTTGCCGACGCCTCCGGCTCCGGTGAGGGTGACCATTCGATGATCTCGCATAAGCGCTGCGATCTCGGCGAGTTCAGACTCTCGCCCGACGAAGCTGGTCAGTGCGAGCGGTAGGTTCGCAAGCGTGGCGTTGGACCATGGGCCGACGGTCACCGATGCGCCTCCCATGCGGCGTGGCGGGCCCGAACTCGCGGCGGCCGTCTCAAACTCCTCGCGTTGCCCTTCGTCGAGCGCCAGCGCATCGGCTAAGAGCGCGAGCGTTTCGCGTTGTGGCATATGCCGATAGCCGCGCTCGAGCGCCCCGATGCCATTAGTGCTCAGGCGAGCGCGCTCAGCGAGGGCCTCCTGCGAGAGTCCAGCGGCGAGTCGGTATTGCCGCAGGAGGATCCCAAAGGCCGACGAGCCACGGATTCGCTCTTCGTGCTGCGTAGTGGTGCGATCTTCGTGCCGCCATTCGTATACCATTTGCGCGACCACGAATCGGCTCGGGCCGGACTCCCCAGTTCAGAATGTTCCGTAGCAGTTCGTGCGCGTGACGAATCGTCTTAGACGATACAGATTTGGGATGGTGAATTCGCGTCAGGTCTATTTAGCTTGACCAACCTCGATCAGATATCCATCCGGGTCACGAATATAGCATCGAAGCTCTGCACCAAGGTCTTTCGGCTCTGTAATAAACTGCGCTCCGCGGGCACGCCAGCGTTTGTAGCAGCTGCGAATATCGGCCACGCGAATGTTCATAAAGCAGCTTACTTCATCCGCGCTCTTCGGCGGAGCGAGTGTGACCGTCGGCTTGTCTTCGGTTGGTCCGCCGCCGACATCAACCAGGACCCAGGTGTTTGCGACCTGCACGATCGTTGGCGAGCCTTCACGAACGATTGTCCCGCCGAACACGTCCGCATAGAACGCCGCACTGCGCTTGACATCGGAAACTGGAAGAACGTGCGTCAGTATGAAGCCTTCTTTGGGCGGAAGCTCATAAATTTGTTGCGTCATGTTTTTACGCTCCCGTGAAAGCACGAACAAAAGTGCTCTGCTATTCTGGCCGTCTTTTTCGACCTAAATCGGTTGCACCCCCTGGCTGCGCTCCCGCTTCCACCTGCATTGAAATTGAAACCAGCAGGCGCACTCCGTCGGGCGAGCAGGGCCTCCGGATGAACGACTCTGCGACTGCGTAGCCGCGTTCGCGTAAGGCCTGGCGCACGGCCCAGGAAAAACAGACGCGTCCGCCAGCAAGCAAAAGATAAATTTTAGGGTAAACGGCTCTTAGAGAACAAACGGTACATAGCGTGATCTCACGCACACGTGGAGGCGAACAGAAGCATGGGCTCGGTCGGATCGAAACTTCGTCACGATATTGTATCCCCCGACGCGTGGCTCGAAGCGCGTAAAGAGCTCCTTGTCAAAGAAAAAGAGTTTACGAAGCTGCGGGACGAGCTTTCTCAGGCGCGGCGCGATCTAGCGTGGGAGCCGGTAAAGGAAGACTACGTGTTCGAAGGGCCCCAAGGTCCCGTAAAACTTTCGGATCTGTTCGAGGGCCACAGCCAGCTAATCGTCTATCACCTCATGTACTCGCCGGATTGGGATGCAGCTTGCCCATCGTGCTCGTTTTGGGCCGACGGCTTCGACCCGATAATCGTCCATCTCAACCATCGCGACACAAGTATGGTAGCGATCTCACGCGCTCCGCATCCAAAGTTGGAGGAATACGAAAAGCGCATGGGCTGGTCGTTCAAGTGGTTTTCTTCGGGTAACAATTCGTTTAATTACGATTACGGCGTTTCGTTTCCACAGGACGACGTCGACCGAGGTACGTGCCGATACAATTATACGGTCGGTGATTGCGGCGTGACCGATAAGGAGGGTATCAGCGTCTTCTTCAAGACCTCCGACGGCACCATGTATCACACGTACTCGACATACGAACGCGGAATCGACCTGATGAATTCGGCATACAACTATCTCGACCTCACGCCGAATGGCCGTGATGAAGATCTCATGAGCATGCGCGAGTGGTTGCGGCGCCACGATGAATACGATAAGCCTTAGTTACAGACTACTGAGTTTTTTGGAAAAACGTAACGATGAGTACACCGCCGATCGTATCGCCGCAAGAGTGGGCGGTGCACCATGACGGACAGCTTCGATGCCGACTCGGCGTCGATGAATGGCATAGCCACAACGTGTTCTTCCGCGATGGCAACCGCGTGTACCGCACGTACTTTCTCGGTGCGTTCATGCGCGGCGCGTAGCTGGTGAAGCCCAATGCTCCACAACATAAAATTCCTGTCTCAATACCGCGGTAGATATCGTAGCCAAGATTTCCTGCGTCTCGCCGGGAAGCGGCCGCAAGAGTGCGAAACGCTGCCGTGACATCGTTCACGTGTTCCTTTGTGAAGCGAAAGATCGCAAGATGGAAGATCCCATTGCCTTCGCCAGCGCCACTCGCGGTTGAGGATGCCTTGTCTGGGCCGGGCCGTCGAACCTGCTGCGGGGGGTGTAGTAATGAGTAGAATGCATTTGCCCCGGGTTTTCTCGGTAGCAGCGAGCGTCTCGCTCGCGGTTGGAGTTTTGTCGGCTTGCGCCTCGCATGGTGCCATCAGACCCGGCGGACCGCACACAATCGCCAACGCGCAGTCCACCGGCAAACGGGATAGGTCGATTGATTGGCCGTGCTTCAGGGACCTTAGCGACTACAAGGCCTGGCTGTCAATCGCAGGCGACAAGTACAAGCAAAGTCTGATCGAAGAAAAGTCCGCATTGTTGCTTGAGCCGGGCAACACAGTGACAATCCAGCACATCGTGGAGCCGGAACGTTGCAGGTTCTGATCCTCACCGATCCTGTGAACGACACAGACGGCTTAACGTGCTGGACACCCGGATATGACGGCAAGCTGTTTTCAAAATGACGCGACGAGTCCAACGCCTGACAACGACGGCTTCGTTTCGTGATCGGCGGCGCGCTCGCAAGGCCTTAGGGGTTCGGCCGGCCCGGAAGGTGCCGATCTAGCGCTGTGAGATTTTGCTCGTCATTAGCGGCAACGGTCATCGACGCGAAAACACGGCGATGCTCCACGTGTAATCGGAAGGGCCAGGGAACGATCGTAGCAGGTGACCGACGGAGCCGCTGTTTTCATTGTAGTCGTAGACGTCGATTGACGCAGGATTATTTCGTGCCGCGAAGAGCTCCGTGTCATCAAAGCCAATCGCAAAGCCCGTGTAGTTATTGCGGGTACTGCCGTGGAAGCGCTTTGGAACGCGCGAACCATTTCGGAAGACTCCGATATAACACGGATCACCTGCTCGACTTTCACCTGCAGCCGTGACCAGGTTCCCTTTTTCGTCGCCAGCGATCTCGACCGCTGAGCACGAGCGTCCAAGCCACGCGTATCGGTGCGCTGTCTTAGAGCCGGCAGCAAACTCATCGAGGTTCGACCCGGGGCCGAACCAGGTGACAAAAACGGCGCCGTCCGGATTTGCGGCGACGCCGTAGAGACCCAGACCCCGAAGCTTGGCGCGTTCGTCGGTAAGCGTCCGCAGCGGCTTCGGACACTTGTTTCCTGGTGGAAACGGAAGCGGGTACTCGATAACGCTGTAGGATGACGTCGCCAGATACAGGATCTTTCCGGTCACCGACGGCGCAATCGAATTTTGAAACACGCATGCGGCCCTTGCGGCGGTCTCTCCCGATGGGAAAAGCTGTAACTTCGAACCGCGTGAGAACTGCTCGACCGCATAAAGGTTGTTGCTCTCGTCCACCGCGAGAGATGTGTAGCCGGAACCCTTCTCGGGGCGTATCGTGTAAAGCGGACTCGGACTTGGCGAATTGTCGGCCGCATTAAAGACGCCGATGTAAGGATGTTGCTCCGGAGCACCGAGTCCAGCGTAAAGAAGATTCCGCGGAAGCGCGGCTCGCGTTTGACTTGCCGTTACGGTAGTCGGCATGCTGTTGTTTGTAAGCCCTTGAACACCGCAACCCGTCAAGAACGCGATGGCAAAATACCGCGCGGCTCTAGGAAGCATTCTCATACAGCGATCTTCTTTCGTAGTTTTCGGTACTCGATTGTGGGCGACTTGCCTGTGTGAAACAGCGTTACGGCAAGACCATTCGTTCCAGGGTCTTTGGCGCAGCTAACTGCCTGATAGTCCACCGGCGTATCCAGTTCTGCAATTGACGTAGTGCCGCCGTGTGCATACTCGATTATTCGGTCCTCGCTCGCTATCCAAACGTCCCCTTGGGAGTCTGAGCAGAGTCCTGGGTTGGCAGCCGCTTCGATGCTGCCGACCTGCTTGCCCCGATAACTGTACACAAGCACCGAGGATCTATCGCCGAGGTAAATGAGATTTTCATTTTTCGCTTCCCGCAGCATCCACGATCCGCCGCGCTTGGCGTGTGTGGCGCTGGCGGAGATCTGGCTTTGCGGCACCGCGTCGGGCGCGCCGATCGGCGGCTGGGCGGCGCTACAGCCGGCGATCACAACGGACGCTATCGCAAGAGTAAAGCGGCTGCAGTTCATATGGCTCACTTAGCGCCGAACTCGCGAACGCGATGGGGCGACGGAGAGGGTTATAGCAAGGAGACCGTTGTTCACGCCTCTAGCTATGCCGTACATCTTCGACGTGGGATGGCCTCCAGCAGGATAGCGCCATTCGGCAATCGGACGGTTATCGTGGCCCTTCACCTGGCCATCGAAGCCGTAAAACGACGAGCCTTGAATCCAAAAGTAAGGGTCATCGAGGTGAAACATTTGTTCTGAGCCTACGATCGTCGCCGTCTTACCGTTGACTTGAGCCTGATAAAGCGTGCCCGGTTCATGCGCGCCGGGGGTTTCCACAAAAATCAAATAGCCGTTTTCCCATTGAATCTGGTTTAGGAGCGGCAGGTCCTCGTCGGGCCTTATGATCGTGAATGCGCTTTTGCCTGCGGGTAATTCTGCGAAACGGAATTGAATATTGTTGTTTACAGCATCAGCATATATGTTGCCGCTGTCATCGTATGTTGGAGACGAAAACTCGCGTACTTGTTTATCCGAGTATGGCGTGGCGTAACCTTGCCCGCCCTGATAAATCAGAATCGCGCCATGGGTAAAGCCGCCTTGCTCGGCTCCGACAGCCAGGTTATCGGTCGTCGGGTCAACGGAGCAGCCAAGCAGAGACGTGTACGCTGAAGGCACACTAAGCGTGGCTATCGGTGCTGTGCCTCCGTGTGCAAATTCAAGTATTTCAGGCACCTGATGAAGGTACGTTACGAAAACGTTGCCGTTGTTCGGGTCTGAACAGACGAAGGTATCCTCGAGCCAGTCGCCCGGAATGGTGCCGACAACCTTGTGTTGCGCGTAGTCTACTACCGCGATCTTATTCCACGTCACTACGTAAAGCAGGTCGCCATAAGACCCCGACGCCTTGTGCGCCCTGATCCAAGGCGGCGAAACGCGCTGCGGCAACGTTGCGCCGCTCTGCGCACCGCAGCCCGCAATAAGCGTAGCAGCGCCGATCGTAAGCGCCAACCGGACCAAGTTTCCCAAGTGCGACGCCTCCTAGAAGCTGAACGGACGAGCGGCCGATAACGTTCGCCGCAGCCGTCAGCTATCCCAGCGAAAGCGGGTCAACTCCAGTCGGCGATCGGGTCGGCCTGGGGCATGCGGACTATTTAAAGGATCTAGGATTTTCGCCCGCGGCTTACGACAAACGTACGACACCTTCGGTACAGCGGCGCCTTGGAACGCCGGTTTGACGATAAGTGACCTTAGGAAGGAAGGCCCAAAAATTGAAAGGAACCGACACCGCGAACAGCACCGTAGGCAGATTGATTAAGGGGACGTGACAGCAACGATGATTACGATCGATCCTGGTGACGCGTAGTGGCCGCAGCCCAGCCCTCTACCGGGATCCCGCCGTCTCTAATAACGCCCGATCGGGTCGAAACGCACCTCGGCACGCTTGAATTCAAAGATGGTGCACCAAGTTCGGACACTGTCCAAAAGATCTACGACAACCTGGACTACATACGCGGCGTTGATGCTTTCATGAACAGTTTCGGGGGCGCGTCAGCGTATGCCATTCGCCAGGGGTTCCACGACATCGGCGCCGAGGACAACGCGGTGGTCATCTTCTCCGAGCTGATGGACTCGAACTCCCTTTTTCTCACGGCCAACGCCGATACGATCTATTCGGTAGCGATCCTAGACCTGACGAAGGGACCGTTGGTGGTGGAGGTGCCACCGAAGGCGCTCGGCACGATCAACGACATGTGGTTTGGATGGATCATCGACGTCGGCGGTCCTGGCCCCGACCGAGGCGAAGGCGGCAGATATCTGATCGTACCCCCAGTTTATGATGGTCCTCTTCCGGATAGTGGTTTCCACCTTGGCAGGTCGCGAACGTTGCATGTGCTTTACGCCGTTCGCGCATACTTGGTTGACGATGATCCAAAACCAGCCGTCGCCTTGATCAAGAAGGCGCTGAAAATCTATCAGTACACACCGGGCGGTTTTGGCACCAGCATCGCCACAGCACTTGAAGACAGGGTCAGGCTGGAAGGTAATCCGCCCGTGCCTCCGACGACGTTCATTGAGGCAAGCGGAAAGTCGTTCAACACGATTCCCCCCAACGACTTTTCATATTTCGAGATGATTAATGAGCTCGTGCAGATGGAACCTGCCACGTCATTTGATCCGGAGCTTCTTGGGCAGCTGGCGGCCATTGGCATCGTGAAGGGCAAGCCCTTCAATCCGGACGCGCGGATGCGCAAGATTCTCACCGACGCGGCAGCCGTGGGGAACGCCGCCGGGCGGGCGCTAAACTGGCGCGCCGACGAGTATCCGGGTTGGGCTATCTATCCTGGTTCGATGTGGACTAACGCGCTGTGGCAGGGAGGTTACAACTTCGAGACGCCGCCACCGATGATTAACAGGGAGGGCTTCAAACCATTTCCGCCGACCGGTGCACGGACGCTCGACTCCCGTACGGCGTTTTACTACGGCTACACCATGGACTCGCCGGGCATGATTATGAGGCTACCCAATGCCGGCTCGCAGTACCTCATTGGCTTTGTGGATGCCGACAAGAATTATCTCGATGGCGGCAAGACGTACAAGGTAACGCTGCCGCCGAACATTCCGGCGGCCGAGTTCTGGTCCTTCACCGTCTACGACAATCAACTCGTTCGATGCTCCAGACACCGCAGCGCTATCCGCGTGCAGGAAGCCAGACGTACCCGTCACCGGCCGCAGTTGCAAATTCAGATGGCTCCACGACAATCTATTTCGGCCCATCCAAGCCAGCCGGCGCAAAGGACGGCGACTGGATTCAGACTACGCCAGGCAAAGGCTGGTTTACGATTCTGCGCCTCTACAGCCCGCTCGAGTCGTTCTTTACCAAAGCGTGGCGGCCAAGCGAGATCGAATTGGTCCGGTGAGGCAAAGATCCGTCATAGAAACTCGGGAAACCGGCTTCGTAGCGCGCGTCGAGCCATGCCCGGGCCTCGTGGGCGGCAGCGTTGAGGATGTCCCCGCGTCTTTCGATCGGGATTGAACGGCTTGCCCTTTTGGATGCCGACCGACTTGAGCATGTCGATCATCGCCTTGTCGCGGGTCAGCCAAGGCTCGCGCTGTACGATGCGATCGAGCGACTGAAAAAAGCGCACGTCATAGCGAATCGTCGCATGATAAACGACGTCGATCGCATCCACGAACGTTGTTGCGGGTGGGTTGTAGGGACAGCTTGCTCACGATGCATAAAAAGAACCGGCCCCTTGTCGGCTTCAACACGCTCCTCCAGACCGGACTTCGATCCTTAGCCATATCTTAATCAGGAAAGACCCGCGATCGAGAGAATGCAATACTCAGCTTGTAAGTGCCAAACTCTTAGCCCATTACAGAAAGACAGGTCTTAATGGCGTATTTCACTGATGACTCATTGTTGCCCGAGAACATGCCGCCGCTGATTATCACCGCCGCGCCCTATGCCGCCCCCTGGCTACCACAAGACGCGCCTTCTGGATTTATTCCCGTCACTTGGGATGAACAGGTCCAAGCCGCGGTCGATTGCTTCAACGCTGGAGCAAGAATACTACACATTCATGTACGTGACCCGAAGACCGGCCACATTTCTAGAAACTTTGACGAGTACGGCTATCTGATCGGTCGTCTGCGCGAGGCCGTGCCGGACATGATCCTGCAACTCGGGGGATCGATCTCATTCACTCCCGAGGCCGGTAAGTCCTCAAGCGCATTTGCCGGTTACGATGAACGACACCGGATGGCTTTGATTACGCCGAAGCCCGACCAAATCACCGTTTCCGTCGGGTCGACATTGTACGATCTCACGGCGTTACACACGCTTGACAACTTTAGCGCCACGCACCTGAATACGCCCGAGGGTCTCCACGCGATGGCAAACCTTGTCGCCGATTCGACGCCAGATTTTTACCTTGAAGAGATCAAAGTTTGCGAGCAGAACGGAATCCAGCCTTATTTCGCACTTGCGCACATTCACGGGCTTGAACTCGTCGAGCGTCTTATTCGACGCGGCTACTACAAGGGTCCGATGAGCGGTTTCTTCAGCACGGGTGGTGGGGGCTATTGCGGCGCAAATCCGTTCGACCTTATGGAGTTAGTGCGGCGCACGCCGCAAGGGTCGTGCTTCACATATCAGTCGACGTTTCGCTTAACACACGCGATTTCCATGATGATGATCGCTCTTGGGCAGCACACGCGCGCCGGTCTTGAAGATAACCTGTTCGGCGTTAAGAAGGGCGAGTACATGACGAGCGTGCAGATGGTCGAGAAGCACGTTAGTATGGCAGGCGAGATCGGCCGCCCGATCGCCACGCCCGAACAGGCCCGGCAGATGCAGAAGATCGGTGTCACGTACAAGACGACGGAGGAAACGCTTCACACTCTCGGCTTGCCGCCAAACCGCGAATCGGATCAAGTAGGTTTCCTCGTGCTAAAAACCGACGGAAAGCTTAAAGAACCCGTTCACACCGGCTCCGACGGACACACCTTGGCATAAGATCGTTTGTAAATGAGCCACGCAAGGGCGGCCGAGGAACCCAAACTGGAGGCTTCAACCGCCCTAGCCACTGCACCGGCGCATGCTAGCCGCGGCGGTTTTACTGTTCAGATAGAAGTGAGGACAAAAATGGCGAAAGACAAGTTAGGACCGTGGGACGCCGCAGCATTTGATACGCTGGAACGATGGGATCCGGCGTGGTGCGCGATTGTCGATAAGATGACTAATAGTCCGTGGTCGGGAGTGCTGGATCACAAGACCGTGGAGCTTATCAGCGTGGCGATCAATGCCGCGTGCACGAATCTTAATCCTGACGGCACGCGCCGACATGTACGAAACGCGCTCGCTGCAGGCGCTACGCGCGATGAGCTTTTGCAGGTTCTGAAGATGGCGTCGCTAATGGCGATCCATTCATGCAGCCTGGGTGCGCCGATTCTCCTTGAAGAGGCACAAGCGGCGAGCGTGACGCCAAACCGGGATTCCAACCAGGTCGCAACTCCCGCCTGTGACAAGATGCGGGCCGCGGGCCAGTGGAACGACGCTTGGAATCCATTTTTTGAACTTGATCCCATTTGGACCGACGAGTTCATGGCGACCGGAGTCGCTGTATATGGAAATGGCTTGATGTCGCCAAAGGTTGTAGAACTATTGAGCATCGCCTTCGACGCCTCATATACTCACATGTACGCGCCCGGCACACGACGTCACATCAGATCGGCGCTCAAGTTGGGCGCAACGATCGAAGAGATCATGGATGTTCTCAAACTTTGCGTCGTCCAGGGCGTCCAGGCGTGTAACATGGGCGTTCCCATCCTGGAAGAGGAGCTGGAGCGAAACCATCCGCGTGCCTAACCAGCTCTTGAAGAATTCAACACGATAATCATCGGAATGGAGGGTACGCTTGGCTCCCTTTGACACGTATAAGGATTCGTTTCCTCACGCAAAGCTCACGCGCTCGTCGAGCGGTGTACTCGAGATCATTTTACACACCAACGGCGATACGCTCGTCTTTAACGGACACACGCACACCGAGCTCGTCGAACTCTTCCACCAAATCGGTGGGGATGCCGACAATCGCGTCGTTATCCTCACCGGCGCCGGTCGAGCCTTCATCGACAATATCGATGCGGAAGGCTTCGACTTTTTCACGCCTCGCGGCTTCGACAAGATCTATCGCGAAGGAAAGAAAATGCTCTCGAACATCCTCGACGTCTCGGCACCGCTGATTGCTGCGCTCAACGGACCTGCGACCGTCCATTCGGAATACGCGCTGCTTGCCGACGTCGTCCTCGCAACGCCCGACACCATCTTCCAAGATAAACCGCATCTAAATTTCGGCATCGTGCCGGGGGACGGCGTCCATTCGCTGTGGCAGGAGGTCATTGGGCCGATTCGCGGGCGGACGTTTCTGCTAACCCAGCAGATCATCGGCGCCGACGAGGCCAAGACGCTTGGTGTGGTTAGCGAGATCGTTTCACGCGACAAGCTCATGGCCCGCGCTCGCGAGATTGCGGAGCAACTCGCGAAGCTCCCGCCACTTACGACCAGCTATGCTCGCGTCGCCCTCACGCAAAAACTCCGCCGCATCGTTAATGAAAGCGTAGGGTACGGCCTCGCGCTCGAGGGCATCTCCGCCGCCGACGTCGCTCGAATGAAGGCGTGATCGCCTCGTCGTAGACGGCATCGTCGAGTGCAAGGGAACGCTGCGCAGGCGCAAGCTCGAGTTGGGTCGCGCTTACGCCTGCAACGAGATGTGGTCTAGCCTCCGAGGTGCTTTACGTGCGCCCAGGACGTTATGCGCCAGCCGCTCGCCGTCTTTTTGAGCGTTACGACAAGGGCTGAACCCTGCTCCCTTACCGTCTGACCCTTTTGATTGTAGTGGTAGTCGAATGGAGTACTGATGTACGCGTTATTCCCGGTCACGAACACGTGCCATGGCATGCCGATGCCGCCGTTTGCATCGGTGATTTGGGCCGTCTTGTCGTAGGCATCTCGCGCGTTCCACCAATCGGTGCAACCCGACGCTCCACCGTTAAGGTACGGATCGAAAGTGTCGATCATGAAGGCCGGGGAAGCGCACAACGCTACAAACGCGCTCATGTTATTTTTGTTCATCGCGTCTATGGCAAGCTTGACGGTATTAATCGCATCGCTCGAGGGCGACGCCGAACAGATTGCGGGCGTTGCTGAAAACGCCAGGGCCGCAGTCAGGGCCCAACCAGCGAATCGATGAATTTTCATAATTTCTCCTTTGGGGCCGCGAAGACCCAGCCCGTGCAGCTGCCGCAGCGATGCAGCTCCGATAGGCGGGTAGGCTTCGCCAAAGCAGGCTTCCCCTCCCTGTCACTGCCCCTATCCGCCGGCAGTCTCGCTAGAACAAGATTCCGGCCACTTTTTTCAGTATCTCGGAGAGCGGCATCAGGGTAAGCACGAGCGGAGCCACGGGCAGGAGCGTAGCCACGGCAAATCCCACGATCATCTGTCCGGTTATCGGTACGTTGCGCATCGTCTGGACGATCTCGTAGCTCCCCGCCATGTCGGCTAGCGATTGGATATCCGCGGTTCCGACCAGCGGCTCCTTATAATCCGATTCGGGGACGATCCACTTGTCGCGAAACTCGTTCGCGTAGCGCGCCGCAAGCGCGCCGTATTCGATAACGCCGCGCCGCTTGGCACGGTTGAGCGGTCGCGCGAACACAGTGAGCGGCGCGATGGTCAAGAAAAGCACGAACGCCACGATCGCCACGATCTCACCTTTAAACTCCGTCAGGCTCGCTTTCGCGATTACGACTCGCGTCGAAAGCCAGCCGGCGAGCAACGCCCCGTGCGCCATTGCGAAAAGCGCGAACACTTGCGTGCCCATGATCAGAAAGCCAAGACCGCCTACGCGATCGGGGTGCGTCGGTACGAGATTGAGCTTCAGCCGAGAGACCTGCCCTAAGAAGCGAGCCCAAATAAAGAGCCGGAAGTACCAGCGCAGTAACACGAACTGAAAGATGGGCAGGCTGAAATATGCGTAGCAAATGCCGGCCGGGTTGAGATGCGATCCCTGAGCGGCTGCAGCTGCATACCACGTCGACACGTCGTTTGCGACGTACGTGCGCCGCGCGACGAGCGTGTCAAACAAATAAATGATCGCGATGATCAGCAGATCGACGGCGATCGAGTCGCCAAGCCTGAATGCCGACGCAACTGCGGCGTCGAACCTGGGAATCGACTTTTCAGGAACGATCCGCCGCGCGAGAAACTGCTGCAGCGTGGGAAGAATGCGCGCTTCACCCACCCTCGCTGCCAGAACGAAGAGCGGAAGCGCGACAAGCAATCGGATGTGAGCCGACAGATCGAGCAGGAATGGAGTTCCGACGGTTCCCGGGAGCAGCTTTCCGTCGATCGTCGAGAGTAAGAACAGCGGAAGCCACGCGAGCAACGGGAGAATGAAGATCGCAGCCACCCGAATGCGCAGCAGCACCGAGTCGCGCACGCCGATACGCTGGAGGCCCTGGGAAACCAATCCCCCGCTGAAGGGCAAGGCGCTGTTCGGAATCACGCTGTAGCGTGCTTGCTCGCTCTCCAAAGCGGCTCCTTCTTATTAGATGAAGCGCCATGGTAGTCACGTAGAAGCCGTCGCGGAGTCGCAAAGGGTATTTAGGCCTCTCCTCGCATCCAACCTGAACGCACTCCCATCCAATGAAGGAAGCAGTTTTTATGAATTCGCGCGAAGCCACTTGGGAAAACCCGCAAGCGATGGCTATTCCGAAAGAAGGCTATTTCGAACGTGTGGAGGGTAACTACGGCCCCGTCTTTCCACGCACGCCCGCAAATTACGGATTCACGATCATCGCGAAGCTGAAGCCGGGGCGAGAAGCCGCGATGCGAACGTTCGCCGACACGATAGAGAAGGCGATAAAAGCCGACCCGAACTTTCTCGCTGCGCTAAAGCTGCATTTCTTAAAATGGGTGCTGTTCGATATCGGCGGCGAACCGTACTTTATGTATCAGGGAATTTTCGATACCGATTTCGACAAATATACCGATGATGCCGTTGCGCTGTTCGGGAAGGCCGGCTTGTCGACGTCGTTTGAAAATCTCGAAGGCTTTCCGGAGGACTGGAAAACCAATATTCCAGCTTTCATAAAGTTCGTTCGCGATCATCATCGGCCCAGCTTCTTGGAGTACGGCGAGTACCCGTACGTCAGCACGGACGAAATAAAGAAGGCGCTGCGGATAAAAAAGAGCCTCGGAGAGATGCTCGACCAGATGCAGTAGGGCAACTCGACGGACTGCGGCGGCTCGCCGCTCTTGGAGATCACAAATGACGACGAATCGGCCATTGGGTAGGACGTATAATCAGCCTCACGTACCGCGAAAGTACGTGCCGGGGAGGCGTAGGTTCAGCGTTTACTGGACATGGAGCTATCCCTTCGAAGCGAATCGCGACGTCACTCGGCTCGACAATCGCTTTTCGACGATGACCGAGGTCCGGCGCGTCGCGTGGCCGGCCTACGAGACAAACGAATATTCTGAGAAGATGTTCTTACAGGGGATCGCAGGGACGCTCGAGCTCTTCCATCTCTCACTCGTAAACTTCCAGAATGCCGTGGAAGAAGTTACCGGTAACGCGGTTGCCGTGTACCAACGCGTCGACCAGGCCGGCCAGAAGCTACCGATCGACGAGCGCATCCTAGCCGATACCGACACGCTTATGGTATTCGGCCTGGACCACATGGTCGCGGAGGAAGAAGCGTCGCCCGGAGAAATCGCGGCGCTCGAAGACTTTTTGAGCCGCGAAGGGACGTGTCTCGTCCTGGGACCCCACCACGACGTCGGCGCGTCGGCGGATTTGAAAGTACGCGATATGGAATACTATCATCATGGCGATGCGCTCGTACCGCGACAGCAGCGCTTCGCGAAGTACGTGCGCTCGCTGATGAAGGGCCTCGGTCTGCCGGTTGAAAACCGGTACGGGCTGCGACCGGCGACGCACCCGGGTACGACGCGCCCCGTGCCGATCGTCGCAGCGAACGATTTAGATGCGCGCGGCTGGCTGACCGGGGTCTCGTCATTCGTGTTCCACATGCACCTGCCGCACTACGCGCTGACCGAGGAGAACCCCAAGGGCGTCCACGTGCTTGCCCGTCAGCCGATCGATCTCTCGAAGCCTCATCCTTTCACCGAGGCTGGGAACCGGGAAATCAACATGTTCCTTTGGCTGCCTCCAACGGGCAAGCGCGCGGGCGACATCCTGTTCGCGGATTCAACGATCTTCACGACGCTCTTTGGCGGCGATGAAAGCCTAACACGTTTCTGGAAGAACCTCGCAACGAAGTAGGAGACCATGGCGCTTCTCGAACTCGACGACATTCAGAGCGGAGTGCTGCGTCCGCGCCCGACCCCGTTTGCCGCTACCTACATTATCCTTCGCATTGACGATCGCGCCGCGGGTCGAGCATTGATGCGCCGGCTGAGCGAGATCGTCGCCTCGGCTGCGCATCCCGAAAGTCCTGCGCGCGACACCTGGGTAAGCGTGTCGCTCACGTTTGCGGGGCTCAAGAGCCTGGGCGTTGCGCAGGCTTCGCTCGACAGTTTTTCGCCGCAGTTCCGTCAAGGGATGGCGGCGCGCGCACGAGCGTTGGGCGATCTCGGCGAGAACGCCCCCGAACATTGGGAGAAGCCGCTTGGCACTGGCGACGCTCACGTCGTGCTTACGGGAATTTCACCCGATGCAGCTCAACTGGAAGAGGCGATCGGCCGAGCGCGCGCGGCGTATCAAAACGTCGCGGGAATAAGCCCAATCTGGCGGCAGGATTGCTATGCCCTTCCCACCGAGACCGAGCCGTTCGGTTTTAAGGACGGCATCAGCCATCCGGCGATCGAAGCCAGTGGGATTCCCGGAACGAACCCGCACGAAGTTCCATTGAAAGCGGGGGAGTTCGTCCTCGGATATCCCGACGAGTATGGGGGCATTCCCCCAGTCCCGCAACCGGAGATCCTGGGTCGCAACGGAAGCTACGTTGCGTTTAGAAAACTGCACCAGCGCGTCGCCGAATTTCGCCGGTACCTCAAGGCGAATGCGTCGAATGCCGATGATGAGGAGTTTTTGGCGGCAAAGATGATGGGACGCTGGCGCAGCGGAGCCCCGCTCTCATCGTGTCCCATTCACGACGATCCCACAATCGGCACCGACGCAACGAAAAACAACGATTTTCTGTTCAAGGCGGACGACCCGCTAGGATATAAGACGCCGTTGGGCTCGCATATCCGGCGAATGAACCCGCGCGATGCCGACATCGCGGGCGTCGCGCGAATTCATCGAATGATTCGACGCGGTACCGCGTATGGGCCGCCTTTGCCGGAAGGCGTTCTGGAGGATGACGGTGCAGACCGAGGACTGATGTTTGCTTTCGTCGGTGCGAATCTCGGCCGTCAATTCGAGTTCGTCCAGTCCGAATGGATGAACGATAGCGCCTTCTTTGGCGGCGCGTCGGAGCGGGATCCGATCTCCAGCGCGGCTGACGGCAAGGGAATATTCCCGATACCGCGCAGGCCAATCCGAAGGGTGCTTGCGGGGCTGCCGCGATTCGTCGTCACGCGCGGCGGAGAGTACTGTTTCCTCCCGAGTCTAAGTGCGTTGCGCTGGCTGGGTGATCTCGACGCATAGACCACCGGCCGAGCGGACCGCCTCGCGCCTGGGGGCAGTGCTCATTGCCCTCGCGATCGTCATGCTCATCGCACTTTTGCCGCGACGCTACCATCTCACGCCGAATTGGGTCGCCTATTCGGCAGCGACGCTTCTGCTGCTGCCAATGATCTTGGTCTCGGTAACGCGCGGGAATCGGGTTTCGCGACGGTTCGAACGCGTCGCCGAGTTCGTCGCCGTCGGCGCGGCGCTCGCCTTTAACTCGGCTAATCTGCTTGTCGCCGCCTACAACCTCGTAGAAAACCCGGGCAAATTGGAACCGGTTCCCTTATTCTATACCTCTATCGGAATCTGGACGGGCAATATCCTTATCTTCACCTTGATCTACTGGCTCGTCGACAGCGGCGGCCCCGACGCGCGCCTAAACCACACGGCCCCTTATCCCGACTTTGACTTTCCGGCTATGGACGATTCCGCGCCGGTTCCACCTAACTGGCAGCCCGGCATCATCGACTATCTTTTCTTAGGTTTTACGACGTCCACTGCATTCAGCCCGACCGAAGCAATGCCGATGACGCCGCGTGCAAAGCTGCTCGTTATGCTACAAAGCAGCATCTCGTTAATTACTATCGCGATCGTCGCCGCGCGTACGATCAATATCCTGAAATAACGCTGGTATCGGCGGCTAGGTCGCCGGCGTCGTTGAGGGCGCGGGTGGACCGTTGATTGGTATAAGGTCGAGCGTGACCGTATCGAGCCGATACTCCCCCGCGCCGACGTTGCTGTTGGGCTGCGCGCAGACGACGCTGTTTTCCGGACCGTAGACGACGACAAGACCCGCAGGTCCGCACTGCGTCTGGGTTAGTTGGTAAGTCGTGAGGAACGTCGCACCGGGTGTGCCGTCCTGAACTTCGTACGAGTTGTACGTGACGTCGTGCTCATCATCGACAATCGCTCCGTAGACTGCCGCCGAGGTTACGCCGATCGCCATGGAGCCCCAGAAGCCGCCTCCCCAATAATACGGCGCCGGAGCCCATGCCATTCCGCCGTTCCATCCGTAGTAGCCGCCACCGCCGGGATTGGTGATGATCGTATTTCCGTTGCCGCTGCCGATGTTATTCCCGCCACCGCCGCCCGGACGATTTCCGGGAGTGCCGGGGCGACCGGCGCCGCCCGGACCACCTGGGCCCCCAGGCCCACC
>JBAUMX010000233.1:0-14770 GCA_049578945.1 Candidatus Cybelea sp.
CCCACCAAATAACGATCCATACGCCCCAAAGCGTAATCGACTGACAAGCGGCCCACTTGACGAAGCGGTTCGTTCCACCACCGACAAGCATAACGATCCCGCCCAGCAAGGAAAACAGATAAGCCAATCCTGCCGCGACGTTCGCATCGAGACCGAACGGAGTATCTTTCGGGGGCTCAGTTACCGACATCGAGTGCACCTTTCGTTTCAACAAGCTCTACAAGCTTCAGGCCGTTGCTTTGCTTTACAAGCGGAGCGTCCCTCCAGCGAGGGCTTGCTGGGAACAGGCACCAGACCTACCTTCGTAAAACGACCGCCTCATGCGCCGCGGCTGGTACCTGCTGCTGATTCTGCCGTTCGCCGGCACGTTGCTGCCGTGGCTTTACAACCATCCGCTGCCCGCGCTATTCGGCATCCCGTTCTTCTATTGGTATCAGCTCCTCTGGGTAGTTGTGACCGGCGGATTGCTCGGACTCGTCGTCACCCTGACTCGCGAGCGCGGCGATGTCTAGCGCCGCCCTCATCCTGTCCGTCGCGGTCCTGGGCGTCACCGCGATGGGTTTCCTCGCGGCGCGCTGGGGTGGAGCAAACCTCAATCGGCTCGAAGAGTGGGCGCTGGGCGGGCGCAGCTTCGGAACGATCGTCTCGTGGTTTTTATTGGGCGGCGATCTCTACACGGCGTACACGTTTATCGCCGTCCCGGCGCTCGTATACGGCATCGGTGCGCTAGGGTTCTTCGCCGTTCCGTACGCAACCATCGCATATCCGATCGCCCTGATTGTCCTTACCCGATTCTGGGGCGTCGCACGCCGTCGCGGTTACGTCACGACCGCCGACTTCGTGCGCGACCGCTACGGCGATCGTGGATTGGAGATCGCGGTCGCGTTGACCGGTGTCGTGGCGGCGCTGCCGTACATCGCGCTTCAGTTGGTTGGAATGCGCACCGTCTTCGGCCGGTTCGAGGTGCTCGGCGCCGGCGGTGCGCTCCCCGCGCTCACGGCCGCGTTCGTGCTGCTCGCCGCATACACGTATACTAGCGGGCTGCGCGCGCCAGCCCTGATAGCCTTCGTCAAGGACGCTCTCATCTACATCACCGTCATTGCCGCGATCGTTTTCATCCCGGCGCGGCTGGGAGGCTGGGCTCACATCTTCGCACTCTCGCAACTCGCGCTCGCGAGACGACCTCATCCTTCGTCCATCCTCCTCACGCCGCCCCAGTACTTTACCTACGCGACGATGGCGCTCGGCTCGGCGCTCTCGCTCTTCATCTATCCTCACTCGATCACCAGCGTCCTGGCAGCAAAGAGTCGCGAGGTCGTCAGGCGCAACGCGGCGTTGTTGCCGATCTATTCGCTGCTACTGGGCTTGCTCGCATTGTTGGGTTACTGCGCCGTCGCCGCTGGGATCGAAGTCAAGGACACCAGTAACGTCATCCCGCTGCTCTTCGCGCGCTACTTTCCGGAGTGGTTCACGGGCGTTGCTTATTCGGCGATCGTCATTGGCGCGCTCGTTCCAGCCGCAATCATGTGCATCGGTGCGGCGAACCTTTTTGCAAGCAACGTCTTCCGCGAGTTCTCTCCCGCCCGTTCGCCAATCGAAACGGTCGTGGCCAAGGCGCTCACGGTGGCCATCTGCGCGGTCGCGCTGCTCTTCGTCGTTTTCGTGCCGGTGCCGTACGCGATAGACTTTCAGCTGCTTGGCGGCGCGCTGATGCTCCAGATCTTCCCGGCCTTCGTCCTCGGTTTATGGACGCGCTGGTTTCACCCCAAGGCACTCCTTGCCGGCTGGGCATGCGGACTCGTCGCCAGCTGCGCGATGGCCTATGCGAGCGGCTTCAGCGCGAACTTCACGCTGCAAGCCAGCCTCATATCGCTGACCGGTTTCATCGCGCTGTACGGCTTGCTTCTCAATCTGTTCGTCAGCGTGGCAGTGACGCTGCTCTTGCGCGCCGTGCGCGTCGACGCCGGCGTCGATTGCACGAGTGCGGCAGACTTCGCATGAGCGAGACGATCAACCCGAGCGGCTGGCCGCGTCCGAGCGGATACGCGAACGGAATCGTTGCCGAGGGCCGCTATCTTGCGATTTCGGGGCAGATCGGCTGGAACGAACGCAACGAGCTCGCAGGCGAGGACTTTCTCGCGCAGGCGCGACAGGCGCTGCAAAACGTGATGTCGGTGCTTCGTACCGCGGGCGGCGACGCGCGGCACCTGGTGCGTTTGACCTGGTACGTTACCGACGCGAACGAGTACCGGCAAAGCTTGCGCGAACTCGGCGCCGCATACCGCGAGATCGTCGGCACGCACTATCCCGCCATGGCGCTCGTTCAGGTTGCCGCGCTGCTCGAAGAGGGCGCGAAAGTCGAAATCGAAGCCACCGCGGTGTTGCCGAAAACGGCTACACCCGGCGGCTTGAGCTAGAGTACGAGGAAAGCGATTCGCGGGAATGGCTCTAACGGCGCTAAACGCCAAGACTAATGGGAAGGTGCCGCGCTAATCGCGATACCATATGGATTCTTCAAAACGCCACCGATCAGGATGACAGGGCGTCGCGGAGTTTGAAGCGTTGGAGTTTGCCCGTTTCGGTGCGAGGCAAGACGGAAACGAATTCGATTTCGCGCGGCGCCTTGAACGGGGCAATCCGGCTCTTGCAGAACTCGCGCAACTCGTCGGCCTTTTCCGGCGTCGGCGCGCAGCCGTCGACGAGCACGACGAAGGCCTTGACGATGTGCGTCTCTTTCTCCGGATCGCGCTTACCGACCACTGCGATCTCTTGTACGTCGGCGTGAGCAATTAGCGCCTGCTCGACCTCGGGGCCCGAGATATTGTAGCCGGCCGAAACGATCATGTCGTCGACGCGCGCGACGTACCAAAAGTAGCCTTCTTCGTCGCGGCGGTACGCGTCGCCGGGATAGTTCCAGCCGCGTTGCACGTAACTGCTCTGCCGTTCGTCTTGCAAGTACTTGCAGCCGGTCGGGCCTTTGACCGCAAGGCGCCCGATCGTACCGTCAGCTACGCGGCCGCCCGACTCGTCGTGGATCTCCGCAACGTAGCCCGGCACGGCGCGCCCCGTCGAGCCGGCGCGCGTCTGCGAACTCGCCGCTCCAACGAAGATGTGCAGCATTTCGGTGCTGCCGATACCGTCGAGAATTCGAAGCCCGGTCCTTGCGTACCACTCTTCCCACACGCCGGCGGGAAGCGTTTCACCCGCCGAGACGCACGCCCGCAGCGTCGAGATATCGTACGTATCGATCGCGCCAAGCATCGTGCGATAAGCGATCGGCGCGGTGAAGATCGTCGTCACGCCAAATCGCCGTATTGCTTCGAGCAGCTCGAGCGGGCCGGCCTTTTCGAGCAGCACCGTCGCGGCGCCGGCATACAGTGGGAAAAGCAGCAGACCCCCTAGCCCGAACGTAAACGCCAACGGGGGGCTGCCGCAGAAAAGATCGTCGCGGGCGGGCTGCAGCACACGCGCGCCGTACGTATCGCAGATCGCCAGCAGATCGCGGTGAAAATGCATCGCGGCTTTCGGCGTACCGGTGGTGCCGGAGGTGAAGGCGATAATTGCCACGTCCTCGGCCGCGGTCTCCACGTTGCGAAAGTCCGCCACCTTCGACGCCATGCGCACCTCCAGCGAGTCGGGCTCCGGCTCGGCTTCCCCGAAGTACAGACATCGCACGTCGCTCGGCGCGCAAGCCCGATCGAACTCATCGCGCAGACGCGCATCACAGAGGGCATAGGTAACCCGAGCCTTCTTCATGATAAATTCCAGCTCGCCGGCTCGGTAGAGCGGCATCGTCGTCACGACGATGCCGCCCGCTTTCAAGACGGCGAACCAACATGCGGCAAGCATCGGAGTGTTCGGCGCGCGCAGCAACACGCGGTTGCCGGGTTCGAGCCCAAGATCTTCAACGAGCACACGTGCGATTCGATTCGAAACGGCGAGCAGCTCCGCATAGCTCCAAGCGCCCCCGGCCGGAAGAAGGATGCAGCGGTCGGCGGGACCGCCGGAGGCAACGTGACGGTCGAGAAAATAGCCGGCCGCGTTGATCCGCTCCGGATACGGAGCGGCAAGCGCATCGAAGATCAACTCGGGCATCCGTCCGGCTGGCGGCAGGTGATCTTCGGCGAAGGTGTCGACGTGGGCGGTCAGGCGCATCGTCAGGCTTCCAACGTCTGCTTCGCGATCACGAGCTGCTGGATCTCGCTCGCGCCTTCGTAGATTCGCAACGCCCGCACGTCCCGGTAAAGGCGCTCGACGATCTCACCGCGGGTCACGCCCCGCCCGCCGAAGAGCTGCACGGCGCGATCGCAGACGCGTCCCGCGGCTTCGGTGGCGAACCATTTTGCCATCGCGGCTTCGCGCGTGATCCGCGCCGCACCGGTATCCTTCATCCACGCGGCACGGTAAACCAGCAGCGCGCTCGCATCGATCTCCGTCGCCATCGCCGCGATCGCCGCCTGCGTGAGCTGCAGCGACGCGAGCGGCGCGCCGAAGAGCGCGCGCGATTTCACGTGGTCGACCGATTCTGCCAACGCCCGCCGCGCAAAACCCAAGGCGGCCGCGCCGACCGTGCTGCGAAAGAGATCGAGCGTCGCCATCGCGATCTTGAAGCCCTGGCCTTCCTCGCCGATCCTGCGGCCGGCCGGAACGCGCGCCGCTTCGAAGCGCAGCGTTCCCAGCGGATGCGGCGAGATGGTCTCGACACGCGCGGCGATATGCACGCCATGCGTTGATGCGTCTACTGCAAACGCAGTCAGCCCTTTCGTGCCGGCCTCTCCGGTTCGTGCGAAAACGACGTAGAAATCGGCGATTCCAGCGTTGGAGATCCAGCTCTTCTCACCCTCGAGGACGTACTCGTCGCCGTCGCGCCGCGCGTGGGTCGCCAGCGCAGCGACGTCCGAACCGGCCTCGCGCTCGGAAAGCGCGAAGGCCGCAATGCGACGACCTGCCGCGACGTCCGGCAGATAGCGCCGCTTCTGTTCGGCGTTGCCGAAAAGCGTTACGGCCGCGCTGCCGAGGCCTTGCATTGCAAACGCGAAGTCCCCGAGCGCGCTGAAATCGGCGAGCCGTTCACGTGCCAAGCAGAGCGTGCGCACGTCGAGCCCGGCGCGCACTCCCCCGTAGGCGTCGGGTACGCAGGCGCGCAGCCAGCCATTCTCCGCAAGCGCACGCACCCACGCGCGGCAACTCGCATCGGGATCCCCGTCGTCGTCGAGCGATTTGGTCTGCTGCAGCCAGCGCTGCAGCGCGTTTGTAAAAGCCCGATGCTCTTCGTCGAAAAAGGGCCAGTCCAGGCTTCGACTCCGCTGCGCATCGCCCACGTCGGTCAATCGCCTTCGAAGAGCGGCGCGCGCCTCTGCGCAAACGCCTCGTAGGCGCGGCGGAAATCGCCGCTCTCCATGCAGAGCGCCTGGGCACGGGCCTCGGCATCGATCGCCTCGTCAAGCGGCATCGCCCATTCGTCGTGCAGCATCTTCTTGGTCATCGCGTGCGCCTTGGTGGGACCCTCTGCGAGCTCGCGCGCTAAGGTGCGCGCGCGTTCGAGCAGCTCGCCGGGCTCCCAGATTTCGTTATAGAAGCCCCACTCGTAGGCTTGACGTCCGGGCATGACGCGCCCGGTGTAGAGCAGCTCGGCCGCACGGCCGAGCCCGATAATTCGCGGAAGCATCGCGCAGGCGCCCATGTCGCAACCGGCGAGTCCGACCCGCACGAAGAGAAAAGCGACGCGCGAACGTTCCGTCCCAAACCGAAGGTCGCTCGCCATTGCCAGAATCGCTCCCGCTCCCGCGCAGACGCCGTCTACGGCGGCAACGATCGGCTGCGGCGCCGCACGCATCGCTTTGACGAGGTCGCCGGTCATTTGCGTGAACTCCAAGAGTTCGCCCGGCGTCGCCGTTGTCAACGGGCCGATGATCTCGCGAACGTCGCCTCCCGAACAGAAGTTTCCGCCCGCACCGGTCAGCACGACGACCCTGATTTCGGGCTCGTTGCGCAAAGCTCGGAAGCGGTCCCGCAGTTGCGCGTAGAGCTCGAAGGTCAGCGGGTTCTTGCGCTCCGGCCGATCGAACGTGATCGTCATGAGCTTGCCGTCGATTTCACAGCGGGCGTTGGTCATCGTATCCGTAACGGCAGGTCCTCTTCGTAAGCGTGCCCCGCGCTGTTACGGGCGATGACACGCAAGCGATCGGCTCGCACGAAAATCGGCGGCGTATCGAGGACGTCCAGAACGAAGGAAAAACGCCCCGGAGCGCGCCTCGGCGCGTCGATCGAGAAGAGATTCGTCCGCACCTCGAGACTCGCCACGTTGGTGCCGGTCACGAACTCGCCGGACCAATGCGTGCCGCGCTTTACATCGAGCGTCGAAAAGCGCATCGCGAGAATGCGCGGGGCTGCATCATTCGGCTCGACGCGCGGCGTCGGCAAGGCTGCCAACCCCACGCCTAGGTTCGCCGGCGATTCCGGAAGGCGCGACGCGCAGGCCGAGAACAGCGCCGTAAACGCAAGCGCTCCGATGCGAAGCAGCACGGTTGAAGCGTACGAAAACCTTTACGACGCCACCTGCTTGCGAGAAGGCGCTCGCAGACCGACTCCGTAACGGCCTTCGCATGGTTGAGCAGCGCGCCGCGCCGCGAAGCGCAGCGCTGGATTATGCCGTCGGCATCTGCGGG
Source organism: Candidatus Cybelea sp. (assembly GCA_049578945.1). GTDB lineage: Bacteria > Vulcanimicrobiota > Vulcanimicrobiia > Vulcanimicrobiales > Vulcanimicrobiaceae > Cybelea. Next base: position 6,669 of record JBAUMX010000233.1, read on the forward strand.
GTCTGGATCTCCGCCGGATTCTTCCTGGATGCGTGGGCTCACGGTCACGTGCCGGTGGAAACGTTCTTTACCCCATATCACGCCGTCTTCTACACCGGCATTCTTGCGGTCGCGATCGTGCTCGCCGCGTTCGTGCTACGTTATCGCGGCGGAGGTTACGCATGGGTGAACGCCGTTCCGCGCGCTTATCGGCTCGCGATGCTCGGCATCCCGATCTTTCTCGCGGGCGGAATCGGAGACCTGATCTGGCATCGGCTCTTGGGAATCGAAGAGGGAGTCGATGCCCTCCTGAGCCCATCACACCAGATTCTCGGATTGGGGATATTCTTTCTGGCGAGCGGACCGATACGCTCGGTTCTCTCCGATCGTGGCGCCACGACGCTTGCGCGCCAGCTTCCGCTCGCCCTTGGCCTGGCGACCTGGCTGATCTTGGTGCATTTCGGCACCGCCTACGCGTTCGATCCCGGCGCGGGCCGCCCCAACGCACCTCCGCCGATCGCGCCGTTTACTCCCGATTATCTGACCGCGCTCTCGATCGGCTACTACAAGATCGCAACCGGCGTGTTGATCGTCATCTTTCAGAGCACGTTGATGGCCGGATTCGCACTCTGGCTCGTTGCTCGCATGCATACTAGCCCCGGAATGCTGACGCTGATCTTTACGATCGGAAACGCTCCGGCTGCGGCTGCGTTCACAAACCAGACGCCACTCCTGGCCGTCACGCTCGCGCAATCGGTACTCACCGGGATCCTCGCCGATGCCTTCGTGCAGCGTTACGATCCGCAGCCCTCCGCCGGCACCGCGACGGCTTTTCGGTGGTTCGCCGCCGGCGTGCCGATGACGTACATCGGCGTTTACTTGGTTTCAATGTCGATCGCCGGCGGCATCTGGTGGGATTGGAACGTCGCGCTGGGTGCGTGGATTTGGTCGGGTGTTTGCGGATTCGCGCTTAGCCTCTTGATTCTCGCGCGCCGCACCGCGTGATACCGCTCGCGCTCTCGTCGGTCGCGGCGTTGCTCCACCTGGCGACGGCCTGGCGCTACGGCTACTTCCGCGACGAGCTCTACTTTATCGCAAGCTCGAAGCATCTTGCCTGGGGGTACGTCGATCAACCGCCGATGGTCGCGGTCGCGGCCTGGCTTGCGGCTCCGACCGGTTACGGCTTGATCGCGCTGCGCGCGCTGCCGATTCTGGCGAGCGCGCTGACCGTCTTCCTTGCGGCACGACTCGCCCGCGAGCTCGGCGGCGGGCGCTTCGCCCAACTGCTCGCCGGCGCGGCGACGCTGCTAACGCCCGCATATTTACTGCTCGGAAACACGCTGACGACGACCTCGCTTGAGCCGTTCTTTTGGACGCTCGCGGTTTATTGCTGCATCAGAATCGTACGCGCTCCCGACTCGCGGCCGACGGCGTGGTGGTTCGCGCTCGGTCTTGCGGCCAGTTTTGGCATGTACTCGAAGTACTCGATGCTGCTCCCGATCGCCGGCTTGCTCGCAGGTTTGCTCGCAACGCCGCAACGCCGCGTTTTGCGTACGCCCTACGCACTCTATGCGTTTGGGGCGGCTGCCGTCTTACTCGCTCCCAATATCGTCTGGCAGGCCTCGCACGACTGGCCGATCGTCGAGGTGCTTCGCGGCGACGTCGCGCACCGCCACGCCTTTGCGAACGGGTTTGCGCCGGAGTCGCTCAACGTGGCGAGCAACGCGCTCTCCTTCGTGTTCGAGCAACTGCTCTATACGAATCCGCTCGCCGCGCCGATTTGGATCGCTGGTCTCATCGCGCCCTACCGCCTCGTTTCGCTCCGCGACCTGCGGTTTGTTACGATCGCCTACGTCGTCATTCTACTTGCCGCCGTTGCGCTTTCGGCAAAAGGCTACTATATCGTCGGCATCTACGCATCGCTCTTTGCGATCGGCGCGGTCGCGATCGAACGCGCGGTCGTGGGCGTACGGGTGACGATCTTCGCGTTGCTTGCTGCGGTCGGTCTTTTTGCGCTGCCGCTCTCGTTGCCGGTGCTTCCGGTCGACGGGCTGATCGGCTATTCGAAGCTGCTGGGATTAACCGGCCGCGACGCAAGCCCGGCACACCTCGTCCAGCCGGTCTTTGCCGAAGAGTTCGGCTGGCGGCGGCTGGCGCGCGACGTCGCGACGGTTTATTTCTCGCTGCCGCCGGACGTTCGCAAGCAGACCGCTATCTATGCCGACACGTACGGCGACGCCGGCGCGCTCGACTTTTTCGGCCCGGCATATGGACTGCCGCCCGTTATATCGAGTCAGAACAACTACTATCTGTGGGGAACGCGCGGCTACGACGGCTCGACGCTGGTCGCGATCGGAGCAACGCGCATCGATCTCCTGCGCCACTTCTATCGTAGCGTCGAGCTCGCGCGCACGTCGGCGGAGCCGTACAAATGGGTGGTCGAAGGGCCCGCGCCGATCTACATCTTGCGCGATCCCATCGCGCCGCTTCCGGTTATATGGCCGCAGCTACGCTGGTATGGAGCGTAGACCGGCGTAGCGTTTAAAGACACGATGGACCGTCAGCATCGTCAAGGCTTCGGCGATCGCCTGCGAAATCAGCATACGATCGAACGGGTCGCGGTGGTGAAATGGCAGCGATTCTACGGCGACCGCATGGCGCGACAGCAACAGCGTTTGAAGGCCAAAACTCTCCATGCGGCCCGAAATGTAAGCTCCCGCCGGTTGGGGCAGGAGCAGTTTTTTAGTGAGGCTTTTAGCGCGATCTCCCACACCGAGACGACGGAGAAGAACCGCTCCTCGCTGCTATCCGTGGCTTCGGGGACGCTCTTCGGCAACGTCTCCGGCGCTACGGCTAGCCTGAGAAAGACGCTCGTGTCGATGAGAATGCGCGCAGGGTCAGATGTAGTCGCTGAAGTCGTCCGGCGTTTCGTCAAAGTCACTCGGTAAGGCGAAGAGGCCGCGGTCCATTCCAAACGCGTCACTGGGCTTCCAATCACGCACCGGCACGAGTTTTACGAGCGGCTTGCCCGCGCGCGCAAGCACGATGGACTCACCTGCGACGGCCTCGTCAACGATCCGCGACAAGTGGGTCTTGGCTTCGTAAAGGTTAACCAGCTTCACTAACCTAGCCTACTACACTAGACCAACCGCCGGCAACAGCGCAGGATCGGCATGCCTAGCGCCTCAACGGGGGCGCTGCCCGCGTTAGGCGGGTTTGCCGCCGGGGATTACCAGTGCGACGCCGGTGCGCGAATCGTTTACGAAATCGAGCGCTGCTTGCGCGACCTCATCGACGGTTGCGATGCGGCCTTCGGGATTGCCGCTCGCCAAGAGCTCGCGCGCGGTCTCTTTGCTGTGGCCGGTTCGCGCAGTGATGTTTGCAATCGCACGGTCCATCATCTCCGTCTCGACGTAGCCGGGGCAGAGGGCGTTCGCGGTGACGCCGGTCGACGATAGCTCCGCGGCAATCGCCCGGGTAAAGCCAACCACGCCATGTTTGCTCGCGCAGTATGCTGAGAGATACGGCGCACCGTCGAGCCCTGCAGTGCTGGCGACGTTCACGATCCGTCCCCAGCCGCTAGCGATCATCTCTTCTAGCACCTCGCGAGTGCAGAGAAACGTTCCCGTCAAATTTGTTGCGAGAATTCGCTGAAACATCGCGGGATCGGTGCGTTTTAGCGGCGCTGATTCTGCGATCCCGGAGTTGTTTACCAGAATCTCGATCGGGCCGTTGGTTTCTCGCGCTGCGGCGAAAGCGCGATGAATTTGCTCTTCGTTAGTAACGTCGGCTTGCGCACGAAAGAAGTCACCCTTCGACGGAGACTGTCCTGAGCGAGTGTTGCGAGTCGAAGGGCTCAGGACGACAGCGGGGGCGTTGCGCGCGGTGAGATTGGTAGGGGCGCGGCTAACGATGCTGATGCGTGCGCCTTCGCGCGCGAGCCGCTCGGCGATCGCCAAGCCTATTCCTCGGGCGCCGCCGGTGACGAGCGCGTGCCTTCCCGCGAGATTCACGATGCAGCCGCCGCGGCTCGCGCGACGAGCCGCTCGAGCTGTTCTTTTCCGGGAAGATACTGGATCGGCCAAGAGGCCTCATGATAACCCAGCTTCGCCGCGGCGTGGAGCGTCCAAAAGGGATCCGCCAGGTGCGGCCGCCCGAGTGCGACGAGATCGGCGCGTCCACCAGCAAGAATCGCGTTGACTTGATCCGTATCGGTGATGTTTCCGACCGCCATGGTTGCGATGCCGACCTCGTTGCGGATCCGGTCGGCATACGGGGTCTGGAACATGCGTCCATAAACCGGCTTAGCCTCCGTGGAGGTCTGGCCGGTTGAAACGTCGATCAGATCGGCCCCAGCTGCTTTAAATGCGCGCGCGATCTCGACCGAGTCCTCGCCGGAGACGCCGCCGTCGACCCAATCGGTTGCCGAAATTCGGACTGACATCGGGAGATCGGAGGGCCAGACCTCGCGCATCGCGCGAAAAACCTCCAACGGATAGCGTAGCCGGTTCTCCAGCGATCCGCCGTACTCGTCAGTCCGTTGATTGCGCAGCGGCGTGATGAAAGACGAAAGCAGATATCCATGCGCGCAGTGCAGCTCGAGCATGTCGAAGCCCGCCGAAATGCCCATCTCGGCGGCGCGGACGAATGCATCGCGAATTTCACCCATTTCTTGTTTCGTCAGCTCCGCCGGCAGCTGATTAACCGGTGCGTACCGGATCGCTGACGGACCGACAATCGGCCAGTTTCCATCATCGAGCGGCTCGTCCATTCCCTCCCACATCAGTTTGGTCGAACCTTTCGGACCCGAGTGGCCGAGCTGCAGACAGACTTTGGCGGATGAGAACTCGTGCACGAAGTCTACGATCCGTTTCCACGCCACGGCGTGCTTGGGAAGATACATACCCGTGCAGCCGGGCGAGATCCGCCCTTCGCGCGTCACGCAGGTCATCTCTGTAAAGATCAAGCCTGCGCCTCCGAGCGCCCGCGTTCCGAGGTGGACGAGATGGAAGTCTTGCGGCGTTCCGTCGACCGCGCTGTACATGTCCATCGGTGAAACGACGATGCGGTTGCGCAACTCGACGCCGCGCAACCGAAAGGGCGTGAACATCGGCGGCACCACGCGTCCCCCGAACCAACTCTCGACGCCGTCGACGTAGCTCGTATCGCGCAGCCGCAAGTTCTCATGGCCGATGCGCTGACTGCGCGTTAGCAAGCTGTATGCGAACTGCTCCGCCGGAAGCCTCGCGTAACGCGCGACGTTCTCGAACCACTCGGTCGAGTTGCGGGCCGCATTTTGCAGCTTGAGGACCTCAACCTTTCGCGACTCTTCATACTGGCAAAGCGGGCCGGCGAGGTCCGGGGTGATGGAAGCGGAGAGGCTGTCGGCGAGGGCGATCGCGTCCTCCATTGCCAGCTTCGTTCCGGAACCGACCGAGAAGTGCGCGGTGTGGGCCGCGTCGCCGAGCAGCACGACGTTCTCGTGAACCCAGCGTTCGTTGCTCACCCGCGTAAAGTTCAGCCAGTCGCGACCGCGCAGATGGGTGCTATTCGCCATCAGCCGATGCCCGCGCAGGTACGGTGCGAAGAGCCCTTCACAGAACGCGAGCGTCTCCGGCGTTCCGGCCGAGTCGAGGCCGTGCGCGAGCCAGGTCTCCTCCCGGCACTCGACGATGAACGTGCTCAGCTCTTGGTCGAAGCGATACGCGTGCACGGTGAACCAGCCGTGCTCGGTCTTTTCAAAGAAGAACGTGAAGGCATCGAGCGGCAGCGTCGTCCCGAGCCAGACGAAGCGGCACCGGCGCCGGTCGAGCTCGGGCCGGAATGCGTTCGGGTAGGTGCTTCGGACGCGGCTGTTGATCCCGTCGGCCCCGACGAGCAAATCGCATTTCGCCCGTAGCGCTTCGATGTCGCCGACTTCGTGCGCAAAGTTCAATTCGACATCCAGCTCGGCCGCACGGCGCTGAAGAATCTCGAGCAGATGTTTGCGGGAGATGCCGGAAAAGCCGTGACCTCCGGAGACGATCGTCCGCCCATCGAAGTGGATTTCAATGTCGTCCCAGTGCACGAACGCCTGGGTAATCTCGCGATGCGTCGGCTCGTCCGCTGCCCGCAGATTCTCGAGCGTCGCGTCCGAGAAGACCACGCCCCAGCCAAAGGTATCGAGAGCCCGATTGCGCTCCAGCACGCGTATCTGCCATGCCGGAAATCGCCGTTTGATCGATATGGCGAAGTAAAGGCCGGCCGGACCGCCTCCGACGCACGTGACGCGAAACTTCTCGGGGAATGGCACCAGGTCAAAGTTTGATGAGAGGCGCAGACGAATCCCGCTCGGGCGTGGTACCCTACGCTCGAACCGGAGATGAAATTCCTCACGTTGCGCGCACTCGTTTTCGGCCTCTGCGCGGCTGGAAGCCTCGCCGCTGCGGTGCACACGGATCGTGCCGCGGCTGCGGCGTCCGCTACGCTGGCGAGCGGATCGTACGAGACGCGCACCACGATTCCGGTGACGATCGACGGTCAACGAGCCACCTGCATTCTCGATACCGGAACTTCGGCAATCGTCGTCTCCCAATCGCTCGCGCAGGCCGCGCACCTTTCGGGGCAAGCCGGCACCTTTGAGGTCGCGCCCGACGGCCGCACGTACGTGGATCGCCAAACGGAGATACCACGCTTTGGCGTCGCCGGCTACGCTCTTCGTAACGTACCGGCTTTGATTTCATCGAACCTCACCGAACCCGACGCACTCTGCGGTTACGATTTTTTCGCACATTTTCCAACGCTGATCGATCGGGATCACCGGATCGTCACACTCTTTCCGGCTCCCTCGCAGCTGGCACGAATGCACTGCGTGCAGGTCGACCTCTCACCGCACGTGCCGCTCGCTACCGTAGAGATCAACGACACGTGGTTCAACCACATCGTGCTCGATTCGGGGATGGGTGGCGGCGGCATGCTTTGGGAAGGCGTGCGAACCCAGCTTCACCGTCCACTCGTCGCCAACGCCAACTTTCAAACGATGCCTAGCGCGATTGCGCAAGGCTTGGCTTGCGGAGCGATCGCCTCGGTCCGCTACGCGGCGGGTGCGCCGCAAAGCTCGATGCCAGTATGCACCGAGCCCCAGCGGCCAGATGGTTACAACGGCATCATCGAAACGAACCTGGACTCAGTCCATGCCATGGCCGTCGATTATCCGCACCGTCGTATTTGCTTCGACGTGAGCGGATATTCAGAGGTCGCTTCTCCGATCTATCCTACGCGTCCGGCAACCGGCGCGCGCGACGCATGGGCTCGCTTCAACTACCTGCGCCCCCCACAAAACTAAGGAAGCCCTGATTTTGATCCAGCTCTAGGAGCCGAGGGCCGAAGTTTACTCTGGTAATCGAGGTTCGAGGCGACAACGAGATGGACAAAATTAGGGCTTCCTAGGGTTTCGTTTCAGGGCTAACAGAAGCCCATCGCACACGGGAAGCAGCGCGACGTCGACCCGATCGTCGCGACCCGCCCTGCTACTGACGGCGCGCAAGGCTTGAGTGTCGGGATCCTTTTCCGACGCATCGAGGACTGCACCACCCCAGAGCACGTTGTCGATCAGCACGAGCCCTCCAGGACGAACGAGCTCGAGCGCTCTCTCATAGTACTCGCCAACATTTGCTTTGTCGGCGTCGATAAAGGCGATGTCGAAGGGCTCGACGCCTTGCGCGCGCAGCTTTTCAAGCGTCTCGAGCGCCGGGCCGATCCGCAGATCGATCTTGGCGGCGACGCCCGCGGCCTCCCAATATCGGCGCGCTATCGCAGTGAACTCTTCGCTGACGTCGCACGCCAGCACGTAGCCGTTGACCGGCAATGCGAGGGCCATCGAAAGCGAGCTGTAACCCGTGAAGACACCGATCTCTAAGTAGCGCCGCGCCCCAATCGCGCGCGCCAACAACTGCATGAGCTGCCCCTGCTCGGGACCGATTGCCATACGGGCGTTAGGAAGGCGTGAGGTCTCCTCGCGCAACTCGCGCAATATCGGATGCTCCCGGACGACGGTAGCGATGACGTACTCTTGAATCGCCTGATCGACGAAGGTACTTTTTGCGGTCATCGCCGCATCATAGCACGGAAGAGCGCCCGAGGTT
>JBAUMX010000234.1:0-3526 GCA_049578945.1 Candidatus Cybelea sp.
ACGATAGGCCTTGATAAGCATTGATTAGTCGGCTTCGCGTGCTCAAAGGATACTTGCGAGGACTTATCGAGACTAGCTGCAAACATTTCAAGACCGCCGCATTCAACCACTCTGCCACCTCTCCAAGTGCCCGCGGATCCTTATGGTTATTGATATTTTTGGGTAACGGGTTTTCTCACCAAATCATGTTGCGGCCGTAAGTTTCTCACGGACTTTCGATCGCGGGTACCGTTGGTCCCCTCCACGTGAAGCCGCTAACGTTTAAGTTGCGTCAGCTGCCAGACTCCGGTCACTATTCGTAGCGCTTACTGATCCGAGCTTGCCCCTGTCTCGAGTACCTGCCGGCGTACGTGTCGGCGTCGATCTTATACGGGATCTTCCATGTAACGCCAACGGCGCGCAGCGCTTCACGGACCCGTGTGCAGTCCGCTACGTCGTCGATATCGTAGGTATAGACGCAAATGACCCGAGTATCGGGGCTCGCGGTGTTCGGATTAGGTTTCTTCGTCGCTACCTTGGCGCTCCCACCTAGCAGCCCGAGCTCGGTTGCGGTTCTGATCTTGAGCCACCAGGAATCGATTTCTGCGTTCTTGATGAAGAGCATCCATTTACCGCCTCGGTCGCTATGCTCTGGGTACGAGTCCCGATCCCGGCGCTCAGCATAAATCCAATATTCGTCCGCGACCTCCGAGGGCAGCCGATCGTCGCCGGCGATGTACGCAACGCTCGGCTCCAAATTTTTGGGAGTTATCTGACCCGTCGATCGAAGACTGTATCCCAAAGCCTTGTACCCAGCGCGGCGCCTTGCCGCCATTCTCGCGAGAACGGGAACCTCCATGTCAACATAGTCATAGACCACGACTTCCTTCTTGCCGACGTGGTCGCGGTGAAGGCGCCCCACGTACTGCGCGAGCGTTCCCTTCCACGAGATCGGCATCGCAAGGAAGAGCGTGTCGAGTCGTGGGTCGTCAAAGCCCTCACCGAGGTAACGGCCCGTGGCTAGGATTAGCCGTTCGTCGCCATCGGGTGCACGCAGCGACGCTTCTGCGGCTCGGCACTCGGCGCCGCTCATTCCACCCCGAAGCACGGTAACGTTGCGCGCGGCTCCTTTGAAGCATGACGCCAGGTACTCAAGATGGTCGCGGCGTTCCGTCAGCAGCAGAGGGTTTCTCCCAGCTTCCAATGCGGCGAGCACGTCATCGACGATCACGGTATTTCGATCTACATCTCGAGCCACCGCACCAAAGATTGCCGGCATCGAGGTCCCTGGCGCCTGTAGGTCGAGTGGCAACCGAAACGCCGTTGGTCGCAGCTGAACGACGTGGTCGAAGCTGCGCTGAGCTGCCCGTGCTCGGGGATCGACCCGGTATCGCACCGGACCGCACTGCATGAAAATGATTGGATGGTGTCCATCTTTTCGTGCAACCGTTGCGGAGAGCCCGAGGACGTAACGAGCTTTCGAGCGGCGCGCCACCATCTCGAACGTTGAAGCCGAGATGTGGTGACACTCGTCCACAACGAGGTGACCGTATCCAGCAACGAGATCGGACACCTCGCCTTTACGCACGAGGCTCTGAACCAACGCGACGTCGATGCGTCCGGACGGCTTGCGGCGGCCGCCGCCAATGCTTCCGACGTCCGCGGATTCAACGGAAAGAAACGTCTTTAGCCGTTCGACCCATTGGGCGAGCAACTCGCGCCGATGAACCAGGATAAGGGTGCTGCAACCGCGCCTTGCGATTGCGGCAGCGGCAACTACCGTCTTACCAAAAGCTGTTGTCGCTGCCAACACGCCGCAATTGTGGTCGATCAGCGCCTCAAACGCGCGCTCCTGTTCCGGCTGCAGCTTGCCCAAGAAGGGCATGTCGAATCTCGTGCCGGACTCTCGGCGATCCTCTATCAACGGCTCGACGTGAATCGACCGGAGCAGGTCGACAGTTTCGTCGAGGCATCCTCGGGGAAGTATGATATAGCGAGAAGATAGTTCCGCGCACGAGATAATGCGAGGTTTGCCATACGTGGGGAACCGCATCGGATTACGTCCCGGCGCGTGGTGTATGAACTGCGACCCCGGCGAAGTGGCGATCAGCTGATAACGGCCGAAAGCCTGGCGATCTGATTGTCGCTGACGGCGTTCATTCCTTCGAGCTGCATGTACCGCCGTTGCAGCTGCCACTCGTCGTTCTGTTCGAGCAGCAGCGCACCGACGAGTCGTACGATCGCGGGCTCGTTGGGAAAGATGCCGACGACGTCGGTCCGACGCTTGATCTCGGCGTTAAGCCGTTCGAGCGGGTTGGTCGAGGCGAGCTGTTTGCGGTGGGCTTTGGGAAACGCCATGAAGGCGAGAACATCCTCTTCCGAATCGTCGAGCATTGCCGAGAGCTTGGGAAACTTCTCGCGGAGTTGATCGGCGACGGTGCGCCATTGTTGGTGCGCCGCCTCGGCGGTTTCTTGAGCGAAAACCGTGTTGATCAAGGCGAGCACCATTTGTCGCTGCCCTTTGCCGGCATGGGCCAGCGCGTTGCGCATAAAATGCACGCGACAACGCTGCCAAGTCGCCTTGAAGACTTTGGCGATCGCCGCCTTGAGGCCGACATGCGAGTCGGAGATCACCAGTTTCACGCCGCGCAGTCCGCGACGGCTCAGACTTCGCAGAAACTCCGTCCAGAACGGTTCGGCCTCGCTGGGACCCGTCGCCAAGCCCAAAAGCTCGCGCGTGCCGTCGGTATTGACGCCTACGGCCATTATTACGGCGACCGAAACGATGCGGCCCGAGGCGCGCACTTTCACGTAGGTCGCGTCGATCCACAGATACGGCCAGTCGCCCTCGATCGGCCGGTTGAGAAACGCTTGCACGCGCTCATCAATCTCACTGCACAAGCGCGAGACTTGACTCTTGGAGATCCCCGTCATGCCCAGTGCTTTGACCAGCTCGTCAACCGAGCGCGTCGAGATGCCCTGAATGTACGCTTCCTGGATTACCGCCGTCAGCGCTTTCTCGGCGGTCCGGCGCGGCTCGAGAAAGCCGGGAAAATAACTACCCTTGCGCAGCTTTGGAATGCGCAGGTCGATCGCGCCGGCGCGCGTCTCCCAGGGCCGGTCGCGGTACCCATTGCGGCAGTTCTCGCGAGGCATCGTGCGCTCGCCATAGGCGGCGCCGCACAGGGCCTCCACGTCCATCTCCATGAGCTTCTGGGCCGCGAGGTGGAGCATGTCGCGCACGAGGTCGATGTCGGGGCCCTTCTCAGCGAGCTCCGTAAGTGCGATACTGGTCTTGGCCATTGTGGGTCCTTTCGTCGGTAGTTTCTTTGCAAAAACAACCTTCGCCGAAAGCCACGATGGCCGCTCTCTATCCTACGAGGGCGGCCCCTTTCATACACCACGGGCTGGGACACGATCCCAGGTGATCGAAGTCGATACGCGGTCGGTCGTCGTTCGCTATAAGAAACCCGACGGTGAGCTGGTCGAACACCGCTTTCGACCGGACGAGCTCCGGTATACTCCGAAGCCGCAAAAAGAATAGAGC
>JBAUMX010000235.1:0-2758 GCA_049578945.1 Candidatus Cybelea sp.
AGCTATTGATTGTTTTGATCGCTTCGGCATTCCGGATGTCTCCACGGGATTCCGGGGATTTCCGCGAGATAGGTCGTCAAATGGTCGTCAGATCCAGTGGCGCGCCTGGCCGCCGCCCGTTGGATAAAAGACAGGCAAAAAGCGATCTGCAAGCTCTGGGATTTCCAATCCCCTCTGTTCGGAGGCGGCGGTCTTGAAAATCACTAAACGTCCCGACAAGTCACCGCCAGCGTCGATTGAGCACGAATCTGCGACCAATCGTGACGCCTGAGCACCCGTTGGGGCTTATTCCGTCAGCGTAGAAGCTTGGAGCCTAACGAACCAACTCTCCGATTGCTACTCGCTGTCCGGCGGTTGGTCGGAAGGGTGCTGTTTGCGAAAGAACGACGGCGGATGCTGCGTTGCAAACGCCACGAAAGCACGCGGCTTCTGCGTGAAATCAAATGCATCGACGAGACTGGTTGCGCGCACGTCGGTGCTGCCGAGTGATTGCAGGTTGAAGGTCTGCTCCGCGAACTTTAGGATACTGCCGAACTCGTAGCCCGTGTGTGAGACAATGCCTTTGCGCGCATACGGCGAGATGATGATGCACGGCACACGCAGTCCCAGCCCGACGTAGTCGAGCTGCGGCGGCGGAGCGCTGTCGTACCAGCCGCCCCAATCGTCCCACAGCACGATGATTGCCGTCGACGGCCAGGCCGGGCTCTTGCCGATCTCGTTCACCACGTCGGCCACCCACGACGGTCCCCAGTTGCTCGGCGTTGCCGGATGATCGGACCATTTGAAATCCGGAATCACCCATACCACTGAGGGCAGCCGCGCTTTCTTGACGTCGTCAAAAACCTTCGTTTCGGGAGAGATGATGTTACGCTTCCAGTCCGGTCCGTCGTAGACGTCTTCAATCGCGCTAAAGGCCGACCACACGCCGCCCGCGGGATTACCTTGCGGAGGTGCGTAGTATTTCCAGGAGACGCTTGCGGCGTCGAGCGTGTCGGCGAGCGTGGCGTAGACGTCGAGGCACGGAAAAGGCCCGTTGTCGGTGATCGTTCGCTTCCGATCCACCAGGGCGGTTGTGGTGCCCTGATACGCGTCACAGCCCCACGGCGGCGAAGGATTGGGCACGTTGACCAGTGCGTGCCTCTTGTCGATCCGCGTCGTGCCGGCGATCAGGTCCTGATGTGCGGTGAAGCTCGTCCCGAACTCGGTGGGAAACATATGATCGGCCAGCACGTATTGGCTGGCCATCGCGCGATATGGCGCGATCTCCGCGTGATCGAGGTAGGTGTACGGATGCTGATGGACCGGCGGCCCGGTTCCAAACGCGCCGTAGCGGTTGAGGTCAAAGCCGTTCATCTTGCCGTTGTTCCAGCCGCGGAGCGCCTGCTGCCAGAGGTGCCCCATGTCGCAGTACTGGTAGCCTTGGATGCGCACGCAGTCGTTGGCATAGCTCATAGATTCCAGTGCAACGCGCTTTCCGGTATGCATGTAGCCGTACGTCGGTGCATCCGCGCCTGGCCAGCCCGCGAAAAGGTTCTCGAAGCTGCGGTTTTCCTGCACGATAATGACGATGTGCTTGATGTACTTCGCGGGGGATGATGCCGCGTGCGCGGTTGTCAAAGCGTCCGACGGCGGCAACGAAGACGCCATCCTGCCACTGCATGCAATGCACAGGCCGGCGGTGACTGCGACGGCGCATACCGTCAGCAGAGTTACGCGCATGAGCTTAAGGCGAGCCGACGATCAGTCCGTTTGCGATTCCGACGCCTGCAGTGATCGTCCGCAGCAGCTTCGCAGCTCCCGGGCTGTAGACGAGCACGGAGGTGTGTGGGGACGAGTCTATGACATATAGGTTGCCCGAGGGATCGAGGGCGAGCGCTGTCGGGCTGTAAACCTTGACCTTGCGCATTAGCCGTGAAGTACCCGGCGCGTATACCGAAATCCAGCCGAAGGGGCCCGAACCCCTATTTGGATCGTTCGCGACGTACAGCCAGCCCTCCGAATCGACCGCTAGCGCGCGGGGATCTTTAATGCCATCCGTGACCTTTCGCACCGGCGTTGAGCCGCCTGCCGCGTACACGGTAATGAAGGCGCGCGCGCCACCCTCGTTCGCAACGAAAAGCTCTCCCGATGGGCCCATTGCGAGAGGCCCCGGATAGTCGATGCCTGCACGGATCGCGCGCATGAACTTCACATGCCCGGGCCGCTGCGTCGGTGCATAGACGCAGACGGGCCCAACGTTCGCTCCGTTACCCATATAAAGATCGCCGGAGGGGTCAAACACCAAGCCTTGCGAGGCGAACGGACCGCGATGTGGACAGGTGCGGATAACGTGAACGCGTTGCGTGCAGCCGGGCGCATAGACGTAAACCCAGGGATCACCGGTCGATGCGTAGAGATAACCGGAGCGGTTGGCCACGAGCGCAAGGAACGTTCCAACGCCATTTAGCGTCTGCAGCAGCTTGAGGGTGCGCGGGTCGTACTCATAAACCTGCGCAGCGCTCGGATTTCCGTTCGCGATGCACAGGTGACCGTGCAGGTCGAAGGCGAGCGTCGCGCTTTCGCAGCAGTTGTAGTTGACGATCGAGCGTAGCGGCTTCGAGCTGCCCAACGCGTATTGGGAAAGCATAGGATAACCGGCCACGTAGAGGAACGGCCCCGCGGGTTTCGCCCGTACATCGGCCCGTAGCACGTACGCCGGTGCTGCCGGCACGGTTCCCGACCGTAGCGAGACCGGCGAGCAGGCCACGCAGCAGAAGAG
>JBAUMX010000236.1:0-51151 GCA_049578945.1 Candidatus Cybelea sp.
TAGCTTTCCGCAAGCCGGCCTCATCGCCGTGAGCGGCGAGCTTTACGGTACCACGCAGATAGGTGGTAATGGTGACCCAGGGTGCGGCCGCGACGAATGCGGGACCGTCTTCGCCGTCAGCACGTCGGGCGACGAGCGCGTGCTCTACAGTTTCAAGGGGCACCACCATGACGGCAAGTTCCCGATGGGCGGCCTCATCGCCGTGAACGACGCACTGTACGGCACCACGTCCGAAGGAGGCGGGGGCGGGGCCGACACATGCAAAACAGATCGCGGTGTCGGCTTTGGCTGCGGGATCATCTTCGAGATAAGCAGTTCCGGTAAGGAAACCATACTCTACAGGTTCCAAGGTGGGACGGACGGCGCTTACCCGGTTTCGGGCCTCCTCCACCTCAAGGGCACGCTCTACGGCACAACCGAAGAAGGGGGCGCAAACGGCGAAGGAACGGTCTTCTCGTTATCGCCGTGAAACGGCTGCGCTTCCAGCACCGCTAATCACCAAGAACCATTGCTGGCCGTTCCTCGCCCGGCTTCTCGCAGTTGCCGGTCGATTTATGCGCGTGCCGCCGCTCAACCCGTCAATGATCGGCTAACGAAGTGAGGACGGCGATCCTAGAATAGAAGCGCACTACCGTGCCAGTCAACAGCCTCACGAAGCGTCACACTGTATGGCATGTGGCAGGCCTGGCTCAAGATTGCTCCAACTTGGATGGACAAGATGGCGAAGCTGCATAGGATGACAACGCTGAGCAACGTAGCATAGAGCCATATGGTGCGAACGGCGGCCTTCCTGACCTCCCTAGCGATGACGGCTCTCGTGCCGGTTGCGCAGGCGCGAGCGGCTGACGTCACCGTCAAAACATTCGGGGCGATCGTCGTTGCGTCGGCATCGTGCGTCGACACGACCGTGCGTTCCGTAGAGCCACGCCTGACGAACGGCACTCCAAACGAGCGCTATACGCGCCAAGAGATCACCGACAGCGGGCCGGCGGTGACATTCAACACCAAGATCGGCCAGCCCAATGGCGTGATGTGGGCCGAGGTTGTCCATTATGGTGGGCAATCCGGCAACGGCGTGATGATCAAAGAGCGGCCGGGCGATCGGGTGCGCGTGTGCTTCTTAGGCGGACCCACGCCGGACGAAGCCTGCAATCCAAAGACGGACTTGCGCGGGCGAACCTTCAGCGTCTACGATTACCGTCAGCACGCGTCATACTCCGGCATCAACAGCGAGCACGACTGCGGCGGTGCGTAGCGCGATCCTGTCCTTCGGCTTCGTCCTACTGGCGACGACCGGGACAGACGCCAACGCATCCGAAGCCACAAGCGTCGTCACAAAATTTTACAGTTGGTACTTGGCCCAGCACGGCGACGTCGATTGGTATGCGCCGCAGCACGGCCAAATTAATTGGAACCTTGCCCTCAAGCACCACACCGCGAAGTATTTCCAAGCTCGCACGTTCTTTCACTCTGCCTTGTTCGAGGGGCTTGACCAGACGTATCTCAAGAGCATCGGCGATGCGACGCCGCCTTTCTACGTTTCTACGACGTCTCACGAAGATGCCGCAAAAATGTCGAGTTTCGATCCGTACGTGGGCGCCTCGTTGCCGGCCACGTCGTTTCATGTTGGATCTGCGCGGATCGGAACCACGACGTCTGTTCCAGTCACTTTTACGTTCTCAAATAAGCCGTCGAGAACACAAGTCACGCTCATCGTTCGGGAGAATGGCAGCTCGTATCAGATCTATGACATTCACTACGGATCGATCCCGTTCTACTATGCCGGGCCGATCACGGACCTCTTACAGTTTCTGAGTAAATACAATTGTTAAGCGTTCAATCGACTCAGCGAATTCCTGGCGGCGCCACGGCCCCTAAAGGCTCCCTGGTCAACGACCGCGCCCGGAATGGTGAACGTTCGTGTCACTGGTACCGCTCGATGGTGAGATCACTACGATGTGCTTGTGAGAAAAACGAGTTTTCTCAGGGCTTTTCTCGCCGAATTAAGATACGATAAGTCGCGATAAGAGCCGATTGTTCAACTTCGCTTGCGCAAATGATGGTTGCAAGGACTTATCGAGGCTAGCTGCAAACATTTCAAGACCGCCGCATTCAACCACTCTGCCACCTCTCCCAGTCCTCGCAAGCACTGCTAATCACTTAGAAGCATCCCTCTGATGATACCTTGGCCACCAGCGTCCCTCGGCGGTGCGCAGCGGGAAGCTTGTGCTGCGGCAACATTGGCAGGCGCTGGCGGAAAGACACTCAACTACGGTTGCTGAACCTTCTTCTCCCCCGTTTTTTTAGCCGCCTGAGAAAGTCAGGGAATCGTGTCTACTCAGAAAGGGGTAACTTCGTGAATCCGACTAGTTTAGTAAAATGCGCGTGTGCTCTGGTTGCGCTTGCGATATGCTCGGCGTGCGGCGGGGGCTCGGCGGTCGCACCGTCAGCCACTGCGCTCAATGGCACATACGTCGGTAGGACGCTCTTTATAAATGGAAGGCCGGTAACGGCAGCGCGCATGAGCATGGGCCCGCTGCCGCATTACGCGACGATTCTTCCCGACCGGCGTCGGCGACACAAGAAATTTGAGTACATCTTCAACATTTACGGCAGCTTCGCCAGCATCTTTGATTATCCGAAGAGCGTTCAGCAGTTCGGTGAGATCGCCGGCGATGGGGGGCAAGGATGCACGAACGTCCTCTACGGTTATGGGAAGAAGTTCTTCTGGAACGTCGGGGGCCAGACCCAGATCACGGAGTACGAGGTTCCCCAGACGCCTATCAAGACGCTGTCTGTCACTTTCTCGTTTCCAACCAGCTGCGCCATGAACACTAGCGGCGATCTTGCAGTCGGCGTCTTTTTTGAGTCGAGCGCGGGTGGCGGCGACGTCGTGATCTTCAAGAACGCGAGCGGCTCGGGCACCACAGGCACCGTTTACACCACGCCGCTGGTCGGAGAGTACTTCGACGGCTACGACAACCAGGGGAATCTCTTCGCCGATGGCTTCACTAGCGGCAGTAGTTTTGGGCTCGTTGAGCTCCCGAAGGGCAGCAGTACGTTCAAGACGATCACCACAAGCAACTCAGTGCAGTTCCCTGGCTCCGTGCAGTGGGACGGCACGTACCTCACTGTCTTCGATCAGTTAGCGAGCGTGACGTATCGGTACATCGTCCACGGGTCGACGGC
The DNA here is from genome assembly GCA_049578945.1 of Candidatus Cybelea sp. GTDB lineage: Bacteria > Vulcanimicrobiota > Vulcanimicrobiia > Vulcanimicrobiales > Vulcanimicrobiaceae > Cybelea. Next base: position 3,190 of record JBAUMX010000236.1, read on the forward strand.
GACGTTGAAGGACACTGTATCGTACTCGGGTGTCGGCGACTGCGCGCAGACCTGGATCGTCAAGGGCCTAGTCTACTGCGGAGATGCGGATAACGGAGACGGTGAGGTTTTCAAGTACCCGGCCGGCGGTCCGGCTATTGCGGTGCTAGGGAGCGGTTTGCCCGAGCCGCTCGGCGTGACGGCAGCAAAGAGATAATCGTCGTTTCTCGTCTACGTAGCTGACTCACCAATGAGGAGCGCCGGAATATTCACAGTATGCCGGTGCTCCTCGTGGCCGCGCTAGGTCCGAGGAGGGCCGCCCCGCTGCATGAGTTTAGCGGATCGTGGCGAGCGAAAGCATTCAACCCCGCATAGCTTCGCAAATATCTTTGATGCGCGCGAGATCGCTGAAACGCGGCGATGCGACTTCGACGAACATCGGCCGAATTCTGCGCTCGGCTATCAAACGCCGAAGGAGTTTGTGGCAAGTCTAAAAATCAACCGGTCACAGTCATCAGCTGCCTGAATATGCCTACAGATCACAACGTCGACTATTGAGCGCGCTCGCGAGTTCATGTCTCGTTGCGGGTTGCGGCGCTGCTGAAACCGGCGTCATCCCCGGTGTGGGTCACCGCGTACTGCGAAAGGAATCATCGTGAACGGCACTCTTGCGCGTCCGGCGTCTGTCGCGATTACGGCTATCTTGGCTGGTGCCATGCTCTCCGGCTGCGGGGGCGCGGGACAGTCGTACGATCAGAGTACAAGCAACTCTCCCGGCTTCCGGGCGATCCCAACAGGCGAGACCGCAGCGCAAGGCAAAATGCGCGCAAGCCGCAGAGTTAAAATATCCGCGTTAGTCGCTGCGCTAGCCGTCCACCCCTCCCGAGTTGGCACAACCGTGCATGGTGACATGCTTGGAGCGGATGTTTGCGTCACCTATAACCTCACTCAGTCCGGTGTAGCACAAGCGTTCATTAATGCCGGCGTTACAACCACTCGATTCCCGGGTGGTTGCCAGGTTGACCTCTGGCATTGGAAGACGGGCACAGATGGTCCCGGCAGATGCTCGCGAAGTGCCAATCCTCACTCCACCTGGAGGAACTTCGTGAACGATGTAACCTTGCCGGCTCATCTCAACGTCTCACTTGGAGTCAACTACGGCAGCAACAAAACTTGTACGGCAGGTGGAGATCCAACCGAAGCGGCAGCGTGGGTCTCCGCCGCTCCCGCTCGCCACTGGTGGACGGTTGGCGACGAGCAGTATTATGCCGGCAATCCAGGCGCTAACGCGCTCGATCTGCACCGCCCTGCCGCTGGACAGACTTCGTGCCCGGGCAATCCGGTATGTTACGCCTACTACGAGCGGGCGTTCTACAACGATATGCACGCAGCGGCTACTCAGAACATCAATGTTTGCATTGACGGGTTCCCGCAGCAGCATAGTGGCGCCTGGGACGCCGTGGTCCTGGCCAATGCCCGTTATGATTGCTCGGAGATTCACTTCTATCCAGAAATAGAAGGGCAGGGGAACGACGATACGCTGCTACAGAACGGCGCTGGCCTATTCGATGCGTTCATTAAGACCGAGCAGGCGCATCTAGCTACGGCAGGCCGTCCGAATGTGCCGCTCTTCGTTGCCGAAGTGAATAGACAGTCCAATACTCCCGGCCCCGAATCAATAGTGGAGGGGCTGTTTGCCGCTAATGTCATGGCTACCGCGATGGATGACGGCGTTGCACGCCTCACCTGGCACTCGACCTTCTCCGACTGCGACTATCCCGTGCCAAATCAGCCTAACGTATACCCCCCATGGCTTCACTGGGGAACCTCCGGCATGTTCTCGGGGCAGAATAGCAACTGCTCAAGTATGCAGCCGCCGCTGGGCACCCTCTTGGCAGTCGGTAACTCGTTCCTGGTGCTTTCCTCATACGTACACCCCGGCGAACACACCCTTCGGACAACGAAAACTGGCGATGTTGACGTTGCGGGCTACGCTGAGACATATGGCAGGGGATACCAAGTGCTGCTAATTAATCGCCGCAGGACCAGCAGCGACAAAGTGACCGTCAGCATAGACGGCAAGACGTCCGGTTCTGGTGGGCAGATCGTGTATTACGACAAGGCCACCTTCGACCAAACGCAGCACGGCATCTATGCGGGGCCGACCTATAGCTCCCTGGCGCCCTGGACGGGTAACTTTACCGTGACTCTCACTCCCTGGAGCGTCACCTCCATTCAGGTGGATCAATGAGCTGCACATCAGCCCTACGTACGCTGAAGCACTAGATTAGATCCCGATAAAGAGCGCAAAGTGAGGGCCGCTTCCACCCGAAGAACGGCTCCTATGCATCGCCTACCCGCGAAACGCTGCAACGGCGGTGGTGAAGCGGGTAAGCGCTCACAAGAGTCAGCCTAAGCGATGGCGAAGGCCTTAAGCGGAGCAGGGTCCGGGTTGCGCTTCTGAGCGCCTCCTTGACCTATGCGGGCTACAACGAAGGAGGTGCTCGACGTGCTTTTGGGATCATATAGTTCGTCAAAAGCGGTAGGGCCTCAACCAAGCATTCTACTTTGCGAGGAGAGCTAAATGGCAGGCTCATTTCAAGCGACGGCTCGGTCGCCTTTCTCCCTGATTATCGGTTTCATCGCTATCGCGCTCTGCGCGGCGTGCAATGGTTCCAATCGATCGGGCTCAGCGATACCGCTCTCCCCAGCCGACCAGAGGTTCCACCATCTTTCGCAAAGCGGCGTCGTCGTCGATCCATCGAAGATCGGCGCCCAAGTCTCCACAGCCGTGCTGGGTGCAGATATGCAGGTGTGGTTTAATATCACGCAGCCGAATATGGCTCCCGCGTTCGTAAAAGCCGGATTGACGACAACGCGCTGGCCGGGCGGAAAGGCTGCCGATCGCTACCATTGGGAGACGAATACGGACGGCCCCGGCATTTGCGGCGACAAGTTGAAGCCGAATGAGCACTCGACGTTCGACAACTTCATGAATGACATCGCTTTGCCGGCGCACCTTGACGTTGCGATCACGGTGAACTACGGGTCGAACGCGCAGTGCACCGGTGGCGGCAAAGCGTCTGAAGCCGCAGCCTGGATCAAGTACGCGAATCAAACCAAAGGTTATAACGTGACTTGGTGGACGGTGGGGAACGAGCAATCTGTGAAAGGTTCGATAGACTTGCGCTCGAAGCCGCACGACCCCACACAGTACGCCAACGTTGTCAGCAGAGATTACTATCCTAAAATGAAAGCTGCGTCGCCGATACCCATCAACGTCTGTGTCGATGGATCTATCGGCAACCCAACATGGAGCCAGACGGTCTTCGATCTAGCCAAATTTGATTGCGTCGAGGTGCATTTCTATCCGCAGAAGGGCACCGACGTCAACGATACCACTTTGATCGAGCACGGACCTGTCGGTTTCACCAACGGTATCACAGGGATCAATAAAGAGCTTGCCAAGGCGGGGCATGCAGGGACGCCGATCTTTGTCGGAGAGATGGGGTCGGCAACCGCTCCCGGCGACAAACAAGAGATGTCTATCACACAGGCGCTTTATGCCGGGCAGATTATCGGGGAGATGTTGAACGACGGTGTCGCGCGCGCCACCTGGCATGCCGCCTACGGCGACTGCCAGACGGCGGCCCACGGCGGGGACTTTAGTCCAACGCTCTACGGCTTCCAAAAGTATGGCGGATCGATGATCTTTTCGGTTGGGACGGTTCGCCATCATTGCAGCACCAAGGACGTACCGCTCGGGACATTGATGCCGACTGCGGTTGCCTATGAGGTGGCATCGCACTTCGTCCGCAACGGCGAGCACATGCTCGGCGTGTCGGTCGCGATGCCGCCAGCGTGCCCCTCGGGGACGGGCAAGACCGTGCCATGCGTTCATGCCTACGCGACGACGTACAACGGCGGTTATGCGCTGATGCTCTTCAACCTGAACGAAAAGACCGCGTATAGTGTGCCCGTGACGATCGATGGAAAGACGTCGGGCTCCGGGGGACCGGTGTGGTGGTACGACAAGTTACGTTACAAGGCGTCGAGAAAGAACGAATGGAAAGGCCCTAAGCAGAGGACGCTACCGAGCTGGCAGAATAGCTTCACCGTGCAGCTGCCCCCATGGAGCATGACCGTCGTCCAAACGATGTAACCGTTTGTTCCACCTCGATTCGCATTCCGAAAATGGTCGCCGGGTTCATTGCTGATTCTTCAGTTCGACATCGCACTCGCCGTTGGCTTAGGCAAGAGGAGAGATGGAGTATGCGATATTCCCGATGGATCGGAGGCGTTATCGCCGGCGCGCTGTTCGCTGGATGCGACCCGTCAGGTGGAGTCGTAGCGGGCGGTTCGCAGCTTCCAACCAAGCGCTCATTATATCGGTCGCATTCGGGCCGCCAAACGGCGTCGCCGATTCAGCACATCGTCATCGTGGTGCAAGAGAATCGAAGCGTCGACAATCTCTTTCAGTTTCTTCCCGGCGCCGACACACAGTCGTGGGGTCTCAACTCGCAAGGTCAGACCGTACCGCTACAAAGGGAATCGCTGACGGCCGACTACGATCTTGGCCACGTTCACAGCTCATGGGTCACCGAGTATAACGGCAGTCAGATGAACGGCTTCGACCAAGAAAAGTGCGTAGGACGATGTCCGCAGAACGCCGCGTACGCTTACGTTCCCAAGCACCAAGTCCAGGAGTACTACACGCTCGCGGAGAGCTACACGTTCGCGGACAACATGTTTGAGACCGACCAGGGACCAAGCTTCCCGGCCCATCAGTATCTAGTCAGCGGCACGTCGACGGTGAGCGACGGCTCTCCGAACCGAGCGTCGAATAACCCGCAAGCTCCTCAGGGCGGTCTAACCGGCGGATGCGATTCGCCGTACGGATCGCTCGTCGGCGTCATCAACGCTCGCGGCGGGTTGCCGAAGTCGCTCAAGACCTTCCCATGCTTCCAGCGGCAGTCGATCATGAATGAGCTGGACGCGGCCGGCGTAACGTGGAAGTATTATCAGGCGAAGCACGGTCCGGGAATCTGGAACGCCGTCGACGCGATTTACTCGATTTGGTCGAACAAGTCCGAAATGGCGGCGAACGTAATCACGCCGTACACGCAAGTGCTTACCGACATTGCGAACGGTAAGCTGGCCGACGTCGTATGGGTTACGCCGACGGAGGCCGCCTCGGATCACCCCCAGAGTAACAACGGATCGGGACCGTCGTGGGTCGCATCGGTCGTCAATGCCGTCGGCGAGAGCCCCTATTGGAATAACACGGCGATCTTCATCGTTTGGGATGACTGGGGCGGCTTCTACGATCACGCCACGCCCACAATCTATAACTCTTTCGAGCTGGGTTTTCGCGTGCCACTCATCGTGGTCTCGCCGTATGCGAAGCAAGGCTACATTTCGCACGTGCAGCACGAGCTCGCAAGCATCTTGAAGTTCACGGAAGAGACCTTCAGCCTATCCTCGCTCGGAACGACCGACGTACGCGCCGACGATCTCTCCGACTGCTTCGACTTCTCGAAAAAGCCGCGAGCTTTCAAGCGCGTTTATACGAGATATCCGGCGAGTTACTTCTTGCACTTGCCGTTAAGGGAGCCCGATGACTAGAGGTACGCCTAGGGCTCTCGCGTTCCTCGCTGCAATGCTAATCGTTGCGGGCTGCCGAGGCATCACCGGGAGCGGTCCTTCGATGGTTCCCACCGCGGTGCGACCGGGCACGGCGTCGATTCCGCTCGCGCGCTCGCCGCTCGACAAGATCAAGCACATCGTCATCGTCGTTCAAGAGAACCGCAGCTTCAACGACCTCTTCTATGGGTTCATTGGCGCCAGGACCGTGAAGTACGGTTACGATTCCAAGAGCGAGAAGGTAACGCTGCAGCCGATCGGGCTCGCGACGAAGTGGGACCTCGAGCATAACTCCCAGGGTTTTACCGCCGCGTGCAACGGTACGGGGAAAATTCCAGGGACCGACTGTCGGATGAACGGCTTCGATAACGAGACGTGGACCTGTCACCAGGTTGGCCGCCCAAAATGTCCGATTAAATATCCGCCCTATAGCTATGTTCCGCATTCTGAGACCGCGCCGTACTTTTCGATGGGGCATCAGTACGTACTGGCCGACGAGATGTACGCCTCAAACTTCGACGCTAGCAGTTACGTCTCGCATCAGTACATCATCGCCGCTCAGGCCAATCAAGCGCTCAACTATCCCGAGGCAAACTGGGGCTGCCCCGGCGGGACGCCCGATACGATCCCCTGGATAGCGAAGAAACCGGTAACACGAGAACCAGCCGGCTATCTCACTGACTGCTTTGACTACAAGACGCTGGGCGACGAGCTTGACGACAAGAGCGACTCCTGGGCGTTTTATGCCAACTCCTTAGGTAAGCCTAGCAACGGTGGCAAAATCTGCGGTAAAGGTGCCCAAGACGAGTATATCGAGCACGGGGTTTGGAGCTCGTACCAGGCGATCAAGCATATCTGCTATGGCCGCGATTGGAATAAAGACATCATCGATCCGCCGGCCCAGTTCCTGACCGATGTCAAAAACGGACAGCTTCGAGACGTTACTTGGATCACGCCGCTCGAGGTGAACTCCGACCATCCACGCTCCGATTCCGATACCGGACCGTCGTGGGTCGCTTCGCTTGTCAACGCCGTCGGGGAATCGCCTTTTTGGAATTCGACCGCAATCTTTATTTTCTGGGACGACTACGGCGGCTTTTACGATCCAGAACCACCCAAGTATGTCGACTACGACGGGCTCGGGATACGAATACCGCTGCTCATCATTTCGCCATACGCAAAAAAGGGGTTCGTTTCGCATACCCATTATGAACACGGCAGCATTCTCGAATTTGTAGAGGATCGCTTCGGCCTGTCACGCTTAGCGGCCACCGACAGACGCGCAGCGTCGTTAAACAACTGCTTCGACTTTTCGAAACCGCCTCGCAAGTTCGTCCCGATCGAGTCAAAATACGACGAGGACTTCTTCCTGCACCAGCCTCCGGATTATCGGCCGCCAGACACGAACTAAGTGATCTGGGAGGCGGCCGCGACGACGGGGAGACGGCCGGGAACGACGCGCGTAGCGCAGCGGCGGGATCTTGTGAAGCTGTCGGAGCTCGTTCATCGGATCATATCTGTCATGGCTCGCTTGGAGCGCACGTTTATAAGCGGCAAGTAACGCAGCGGTCGCGGAGACAGAAACATCTGGGATGACACCGGTCCCTTCCCAGTTGGTGCCCGTGTAAGGGTCTCTCGTCTCAGCGTTCGGCACGCTGATTGACAAATGCTCTGTAAGGAGAAAGGGCGGTGCGCCGAGCCGGACCGCAGCTGACTCAAACGCTCGACCCTGCTCGTCGCTAAGTGCTAGCGCGCCCGCCAGGAGCGCAAGCGTTTTCCGCTGCGGTGAACGGCGATAGCCGCGCTCGAGTGCGCTGATTCCATCTAAACTAACCCGGGCACGCGCCGCGTATCGGTCCGGGCCACCACAAGAGCAGGCGCTCGCTTGCGAGCAGCCAAATCCGCTGAGGAAACGACGACTGAAAAGTGAAGTTTGCACTCCCAATTTTTGCTCGACAACGGAGGCCTTCTCGATGAGTTTGTCGATACGTCGCGCCTTTGTGTTTGCGACGCTTTTCGCACTTGCGGGCTGCGGCGGCACGACCGGACAAAGTTCGCTGGCGCCGGGTGCGGGCTCGTTCATGGCAAATCGTTTGACCGTGCCGGCAGGCGCGTCGTTTTCCGTCGTGCCGCACGCCGTTCGCACCGCAGGCTATCCAACCCAAAAATCGCTGCTCTTTGAGTCGGACGGCTCCAACAATACCGTCAACATCTATCAGACCAGCCAGCTCGCCAAGAATCCGCCGCCGATCGCGACGATCACCGAGCCCTCGGGCGGATGCCCCTACCAGATGGCCCTCGATAACAAGAAAACGCTATTCCTCACCGACAATTGCTTGAGTCAGATCGAAGAGTACCCAAAAGGCTCGACGACGCTGCGCACGACGATCACGAACGGCATCTCGTTTCCACTGGGCGTCGCGATCGACCAGAACCAAACGCTCTACGTGCGCGTCCATCCCGGCACGATTCAGGAGTATGCCGCGGGGAGCATGAAGCCGACTAAGACGATCACGGGCGACCTTTCGGAAGCCTTTGGCCTCTCACTCGATTCGAGCGGCAACCTCTACATCGCCGACCCCGGGCTCTATGGCAAGCCTGCGGTCTTCGAGTTACCTGCCGGCGGGTCGAGCGTGCAGAATCTCCACCTGCAAGGCCTCCAGGAACCCATCCAAACCGCCGTCGATCAAAAGACCGGTTTCCTCTGGGTCACCGACGGCACCGGTAACAAAGTCAACGTCTACCAGTTCGGCTCGACGACCCCGGTGGAGACCATCGCAGGCGCGGGCATCCCGTATTCGGTGACGGTTCAGAACCGCGGCAGGCTCGACGGCATGGCGGCCTACGGCGATCTCGACTCGCATTCGGTCTACCTGTTCAAACCCGGCATGTACACGTCGTTCGCAACACTTAGCGGCACGACAGGCAAGCCCACGGGGCTGCTAATGAGCAAACCGTGAGTTTGGGACCGTGTCGTGCTTCGATGAGCTCGACGCGCTCGCTCGCTGCCCCTTTGCACCTGCACGACCGGCAAAGCCTCCCGATCTCCGCGAAGTAACCCGGACGCTTCTCGACGAGCTGCTTCGTCCGGGCGCCGCCGAGCTTGCCAAGCGCGCGATCCGCTCCCGAAACCGCGCCTCCGCGTCATCCATGCGCGACCCCTTTCGTTGCGCTGCTTCGCCGTTCGCTTTCTTCGTCGCCCCGACGGCAGTGCAAAAAATCACCGGACAGCTTGCAACCCGCGCGATAGCGACGGAACCGTGATGATTCGAAAGAGGCCGTCCCAATTCGGAGGCTTGAATAGGCCAAGCATCCCGCGTGATTTAGTGTGCAACGAGCCGTAGCTTGGCGAGCGTGAGCCGCGCCAAATCGCTTCGTCAGCGCTGAGCGGCCAGGCAGCATCTAACGAATGGCAATTCCGGTGGGGTAACTCAGGCCGGTTCTCGTACCTTTTATCTTGTTTATCGGCTTGACGCGGCCGTTTGCGCCCGCAGCATAGACTGTGACCGTGTTGCTTTCGTAGTTCCCCACATATAGATTGTCGCTGCCGTCTAGAGCGATGCCGAGGGGCTCATCTAATTTGGTTTTTGTGCCTTGAATCGTTCGGATCGGCGCGGCATTGCGACTTGCCGTTGGAGCATAAACAGTCACGCTGCCCGCATTGCTGGGGCCACCGAACCCGTTGGGAACGTAGATGTTGCTACCAGTGTCAAATGCGACGCCCTCGGGCTGATACAGCCCCGTATTCGAGCCGGAGATGGTCCGCGCCGGTGCGACGTTGCCCACGCTACCCGCAGTGTAGGCGGTCACGGTGCCCCTGTCGTTATAGCCGACGCCGGCATAGTTCGCGACGTAGAGGTTACCGCTTGCGTCCAATGCAACGCCCGAGGAATCGCTAAGCTCGGTCTTCTTTCCTCGAATGATACCGGTCGGCGCGACGTTGCCATTCGCGCCTGAAGCAAAGATTTCGACGCAATAGAAGTAAGGCGAGCTGCAACCTTCGCTCTCTACATAGATGTCGCCATTCACCGGATCTAAGGCGACGCCAAGAGGGTTGGCCAATCGGGTGTTGGGGCCGCTAATGGTCTGGACTGGTGCGACGTTGCCTGTCGCACCCGCCGCATAGACCGTCACAGAGCCATGGCCTTGGGAACCGCCGCCTGTGGTGTTCGCGACGTACATCTTGCCGTCGGCGTCCACGGCAACTTCCCACGAAGCGCTCAATCCGGTGTTTGAGCCCTTAATGGTCTGTATCGGTTTCGCGTTGCCCGTCGCACCCGCGGAATAGACGGTCACGCTGCTATCGCCCCTTGGCCCTTCGTTCGCAACATAGAGACAAGGGCACGACGACGTCGCGGGCTTTCGTGTGTGGGATTGATTCTGCTCGAACGGGAGCGGCGGCGATGATCTGCCCGCGCACCCAGTTAGCAATGCGATTGTTACCGTGATGCCGACGATGTACTTGAAACGTGAGATCGGCATGGTAGCGATCCTTTCTTGCAATGACAACACATCGCAACTGCACAGGGGCGTCTCCGCACCTGTGATGCTAAGATGTGGGCAGACTGGGACCGTGTTCAAGTCGCGCCTTAGTACGGAATCAGAGAAGAACTCTTCTTGTCATAATATCGCGCTGCGGCACGGCAGGCATTGAGACCAAAGCCCCGCTTGCTGAGCCCTTTGTAGGAGCCCCCACGCAACCTCGACGCCGGCGCGGCCGCTGCCGAGCTCGCCCGACGCCATGGCCTTCACGCTAACGCGATCCGACAATGGCGAGACAAGTACCAAGTAGGCATTTACGCCCACTGTAGGTAGCCGTTTATAAAGCGCCGTAAAAAGGCGGCGCGATGCACCGCCTAAGATGCTCGGTAGTCGCTTACCTTTCGCGCCTGCCACCCAGCTGTTTGGGACGGTACTTACGTGGTTGTCGGCGAGCAGGTTGCGGGGAGTGCCCCAACGCTTAAGCGCTTTTAGCGTTGACGGCTCGAAACTCAGTCCAAGGAGCAAAGTTGAGCTCGCAAAAGAATACGAGACAAACTTGGTCTCGACTTTCTACGTCACTTCAGCATGACAGCCGACTACCCGCAAGGGCGGCTGTTCTTTCAGTCGTTGGATCAGTGAACGAGCACGAACCAAGGGATGCTCCGCGACGGCGCGTGTCGCTGTCGAGCCCGAATCCGATCCGGCATCTCGGTATCGCACTAATGCTGCTCGTCGCGTTCGCTTGCCAGCAAACATGGGCACTGGCAAGCGTGACGGGCGGCCTCATCGGGACCGTCGTCGATGCTGGAACCTCAGCTCCGATCGCCGGAGCCAAGTGACTGCTACGAGTCCGTCGCAAACCGCGACGACTACGACCGACGCCGCGGGCCACTTCGGATTTCTTACGTTGGGACCGGATACGTACACCGTCTCCGCCTCTAAGGCAGGGTACCCGTCGGCGAGCGTTGCAGGCCAGGTCGTCTTTGTCGACACCGTGCAGACGATTTCGCTGAAGATGATCAAGGCGCGAACGATCGCTCGCGTCACATCGACGGCGCCAGGCAAGTACGGCCACAGATCATCACACCGCTGAAGAGCTGGCGCAAAGACGGACGAGATTGCTATTACGGACGGTATCAGTTTACCTTTGCCGACGGTGCGACGGAGAGCGGAGACATCGTCTGGCCGTTCTGCTACGACCGGAGTGTCGATCCGTTCACACATCCGGCGCAAATAATGCCATTTCCGCTTCCGCTGGTCGGATTCAAGCTGCCGGCTGACGCGCAGATGCCGCCGATCGAAAAGCAGGTCTACGAGAAATGGGCCGCCGCCAACGCCCCGGCGAGCACACCGCCGTAACAGCGGCGCCGGCAAGAAGAACCTCTAGGCCGGTCGGCCAATGAGAAAGGCGCGGCGACGGCGCGCTAGGCACCTACTGCGCGTGACTAACTGCCACGGCGATTGGTTCGTGAAGCCCCTCGATCGTCTTGATAGGGGGGCCTCCAGCCGGGTATTTCCAGACGTCAACGGTCCCTGCCTCAGTGTTACCACCGATGACGTCGCTGCCGTCGATCCAGAATTGGTAAACCTTGCCTGCGCCTCCGAGCTTTGTCTTGCCTACCTTCGTTGCCTGACCGTTTTTTATCGAAAACCGATAAATTGTCTTCCCTTTGTCGCCGACCGCCAGATACTTACCATCCCACTGCACGCCGCCCAAGTCCCAACTGCCCAGCCACGCAGCGACCGACGCGTTTGTAAACGAGGTAGAGCCCTTCGGCAGTTCGGCGATGTAGCTCACATAGCCGCTAAAGTAATCGTTTGTTCCGTCGAGAAAAAGATTGCCTTTGTTATCGTAACCGCAGTACGCGAAGGCCATCAGACGTAAGTCGGTGTGGTAGGTGGGGCTGCCCGTTGCGTGCTTATAAATCGCAACCACGGCGGGGCCGGCGGTGCTGTCTCCGGTATTCGCGACGGCCAGATCCCCGTTTACGGGGTTGATGGCACACCCGAGGGGTGTGCCATAGAGACCGGACTCCTGAAGAATCGCTTTTGGCGAGGACGCTCCGTGAGCATATTCGACGACTTCATAGTTGACGGTCCCAAATACGTCCCCGTCCTTGTCCACGCATTCACCGCCGAAAGGGCCGTAAGTGGTGAGCATCTGGCTAAGCTTTCCCTGGGGATAGATAAAGACGTAGTTGTGAGGTTTGCCGGAATAGTTTTCGTTCGAGACGTACAGCAGATCTGAGGTTTTATGCCGCTGCGCTGTCTGCACGGGCGCGATCGCGTTCGCGTTTGGCGTAGCTTCAGTACCGCACGCCGTCAGCGAGGGGGCGCAAACGATTAGAATCGCCGGAACAAAGACCGACATCGTTAGTTTCATGGGACCCTCCAAGCTTGGCACATCATCGATTCGGCGCTGTCCGGGACGCCCCCCGCACGAAGTTTTAGGGCGTGAATGAGAATCGCTCCTTGTTTTGCCAAGCCGCCACTCTGGGCTGTGCCGTAGAGTCTTCGATGCAAGTTCACTAAGGCACCCGTAGGATTTGCGCCGTCGCGGAAGCGGAAAATATGCAGCACAGCCTCTTGCCGGTCAGGAGTAATGCTAAAAATGATCCCGCTTCCGCCGTCGCTGCTACGGCGCTGCGCGGGACCATACTTTGTACTGCCGTATAGTTTGCCCTCGAAAGCGAGCAAAGGCGCCCATGGAATCGCGCCGTCACCGTGTTGCCCTTTGAAGCGGTGGAGTACACGGTACTCACCCAAAGTTGTTACTTCGAACACTACGCCGCAACCCGTACTAACAAGATAGTAACATCGCCCTGGAATGCCGCCCCGCGTCGTTGTGCCGTAGAGCTTTCCGTCGAGGCCAGTCAATGTTGCGCTTGGCCAGTAACCATTCTTTCCGCTAAAGTCAAAAAGCGCGCGTTCCGTGCCGGTCGTCGTCACGCTGAAGAATGTACCGCACCCTGTAGAGTATGGGCACTCCCTCGTTCCCCCTACCACCGTCGTCCCATACAGCACCCCGTCTAGGGCCACGAGACCATTGGGGTTTGCTCCGTCAGGTCCGAGGAATTTATGGAGCGTCTTTAGCTTACCCGAGGGAGTGATCGCAAACACGGTTCCGGAGCCGTCACGACTCCCTTGACAGCCAACGCCGCCAATCGCCGTCGTGCCGTAAAACGTCCCGTTCAGCATTACCAGATTGCCGGCATCGGGGTCTCCACCATCGGATCCGCCGGTAAACGAATGAAGGACCGTGTAGTTCTTCCCTGAGGGCGAGATGCTATAGACCACCCCGCTGCCGCAGCGCGAGCTGCCTCCAGATCCGCCCAGCTCTGTTGTGCCATAAAGCTGGCCGTTAAACGCGGTAACGCCGCTAACGGGGAAATAGCCACTCTGCTTTTGGAAACTGTGGATAATCGTCACCTTGCCGTGCGAGTCCAGAGCAAAGAGCGTACCGCCGCTGTTAGCGCCGCCGTCGAACGTGGTTCCGTAGAAACTGCCGTTGGCGTAAGTTAGGTTGGTGTCAGGTAACGATCCGCCTTTGGCTCCCGGAAATGAGTACAACAGCCGATAACCCGAGCGGATGCTTCGCGCGGACTGGCCATCGCCGTCGCGCGCGGAGTAAAGCGGCGGCTGCACTTGAGCGCACGCTGCTAGGACCGCGGCGACGGCGACTGCGCACGAACGCGACATTGGCATTGTACGTGCCGCGCGTGTCGACGAAACACCTGTCTATCAGCACTCCGCAACGCTCGAGTGCGCCAGGATGCACGGCGACTTCCCCTGCCATTGCACTACGGCGCGCGCCGGATGCAACGGACGCCTTGCATGAGCGGCCCCTCGATGCGGTGGAAACCGGCGATGAGCGGCCTCTGCCACGGTTTCGGAAGCGTGTAGCCTTCGTCGAGATCCCAAAGCCTGATGTGCACGGCGTAGCGACGCGCAAAGGTATCGGACCAGCGGCGCAGTGCAGCGTCGTCGAGGCCCCGCGCGCGCAAAGCAATGAGCACCCTTGCATCGTCAGGCTGCTCGCAAACGAGCTGGACAAAGGCTTCGGTAGTGATGTTCAATCGTTTCAATAGCGCGGCGTCCACCGGTGAGTGGCCAATGAGGTACGCACCCAGAGTGCCTCGTTCGCGCATGCGTGCTTTCTCGATCATCCGGGGAAGCCAGCGAATTCCGTCGACCTCGACGTTCCAGCGCGGCGGCATCCGATTCAACCGTTACCTCCTATGTTTTTGAAAGACGTTTGCCGGTCTAACGTACTCCATCGACGTTATGCTTGTCAGCCTGGCGGCGGCGCCAAGAATTTCAAGGAAGGTTTCGAATCACCATTTCATCCTTTATGCAAGCGGTCTTCTCCGCGTGGTCAGGTAGAAGAACGTCGAGGTGGAATTGACGCGATTTTTGGGCACCTTCGTCATTACGGCGAAGGAGGCCATCATGGCAAGACGTCCGACCTATCCGCCGGAGTTTCGGCGTAAGATCTCGCAGTTAGCCAGCATGAAGACGGGGCTTAAACGCGTAGGACAGCTGCAGCGGGCCGGAAAGCGCTTGGCTGCACCGAGGAGCTTGGCGATAATCGCATTTTTGGCGACCGGGGCGCTCCCGGCTGGTGCACAAATCTCAGCGCCGACCGCGCAAACCGTCGTAACTGCGCTGCACTGGCGTAACGTCGGTCCGGGAATCGGCGGACGCTCCGTAGCCGTCGATGCCCTGCCGGGGACTCCATACACGTTCTACTTCGGCGGCGTCGACGGCGGCGTGTGGCGGTCAACGAACTATGGTCTCACGTGGACGAACATCACGGATGGTCAACTTAACGTTTCCAATAGCATTGGGGCTCTGGCTGTCGCGCCCTCGGAACCGAAGACAATCTATATCGGTACCGGCGAAGCCGACATCCGCAACACGTTCGTCACCGGTGACGGCGTCTACAAGACGACCGATGCGGGCAAGACTTGGCACTACGCGGGTTTGAAAGAAACGCATACAATCGCGAAAATCGTCGTTGATTCGCACGACGCTAACGTCGTCTACGCCGCGTCGATGGGTCACGTCTACGCAAGGAACGCCGAGCGTGGGATCTTCAAATCGATCGACGGTGGTTCACACTGGAGCAAGGTGCTTTACGTCGACGACGCGACCGGTGCGAGCGACCTCGTCATGGATCGGTCGCGCCCCAAGACGCTCTACGCCGCGATGTGGCAAGCCTACCGCACACCGTATTCGCTCAACTCCGGCGGCCCCGGCAGTGGTCTGTACAAGACGACCGACGGCGGGGGGCACTGGACGAAGATTTCTGCCAATCCCGGTTTCGCGACCGGTGTGCTCGGCCGCATCGGTGTGACTGTTGCAGCGAGCAACCCGAAAATTGTTTACGCGATAGTACAGGCAAAGAATGGGGGAATTTTTCGCTCGGAGGACGGCGGCGCTCATTGGACGCTCGTCAACAACAGCATGGAGATGCGACAGCGCGCCTTCTATTATATGGCGATCTACGCAGACCCGACCGATCCGAACAGGATCTACGTGCCCAACGCACGCTTCTTCGTTTCGCACGACGGCGGCAAAAGCTTCGCCCTCTTGCGGCCGCCGCACGGGGACAATCACATCGTCTGGATCGATCCGCACAATCCGCGAATCATTCTCGAGGGCAATGATGGCGGCGCGACCGTTTCTTCAGATCGTGGAGAAACATGGAGCAGTGAGCACAATCAGCTAACCGCGCAGTTCTACCATGTAGCGCTCGACGAAGCGTTTCCATTCAACATCTACGGCGCGCAGCAGGACGAAGGTTCGTTCGAAGGTCCGAGCGCGTCATCGACCGGCACTATCCTCACCACCGATTGGAAGCGCACTGCGCTCGGTGAGAGCACGTTTATCGCCCCGCAGCCGGGAAAGACGAACATCGACTACGGCAGTGGTTACTTCAGCATCATGATGAGGCACGATGCCGTCACGGATGAGTACAACAGCGTCAGTCCGTATCCGCTTTACCGTGAAGGCGCGAGCTCCGGCGAGTTGGAGGACCGTCTCGCCTGGACGCATCCAATTCTCTTCTCGCCGGTCAATCGGAGAGAGCTGCTCGTCGGAGCGCAGTATGTACTCAGCAGCACGGACTACGGTCAGACGTGGAAAAAGATCAGCCCCGATCTTACGCGCAACGATACGAAGAGCGAAGCAGCGAGCGGCGGTCCGATAGACGACGACGCATCGAGTGCCGAGGTTTACCCCTATGTTTCCGCGCTCGCGGTCTCACCGCTCGATGGCAACGAACTGTGGGCGGGATCGGTCGACGGCCTCGTCCATCTTACCACCAATCATGGAGCCACGTGGAGCGCGATTACACCGCCGGCGCTTCCGCAGTGGGCGGAGATCACCTCAATCGAGCCGTCGCACACCGATAAGGCCACTGCATATCTAACCGCCTCGCGGTATCAATATGACGACTTCCATCCATTCATCTACAAGACGACCGACTTCGGCAAATCGTGGACGTCGCTGAGCGGTGGCCTTCCCTCCGCGCAGTACCTCTACGCCGTTCGCCAGGATCCCAATGCACCGAATCTGTTCTTTCTCACGACAAAGAGCACTGTTTTCGTAAGCTTCGACGGCGCAACGCACTGGCAACCGCTGACTCTCAATCTGCCAGACGTCCAGGTACGCGACGTCGCGATCGACGCGCGTGAAGGCAAGGTCGTGATCGCCACACACGGTCGCTCGATGTGGGTGCTCGACAACCTCACGTTGCTCGAGCAGCTTACAAGGCCGGCGTCCGCCAATGCGAACGGCGCGGTGCTCTATGCTCCGGAGCGCGCGTGGCTCACGCACGCGTACGGAACGCCGGCGTTCGGCGGCGCGGCGAATGCTTCAGGCAACGGTGAAAATCCGCCGTTCGGTGCGACGGTGAGCTTCTACGTTCCACGATCGTATGACGGAAAGGCGCCGGTCTCGCTCACGTTCAAAGACAGCGCAGGCAACATCGTGCGTACTTACGCGCTTCACCTGAAGAATCAAGCGAAACCCGAACCGCCCAGCGAGCGCTATCACCCCACGGAAGACCGGGCGCGCGCGTTCGCGAGTCTCACCGGCATTGCGCCCGGAATGAATGTCTTCCAGTGGGATCTGCGATACCCTGATGCAACCGAGGTCACGGGCTTCGAACCGTCAGGCTCCGGGGGCGGACTCGAGGATTCGCTACTGGGACCACAGATCGTACCTGGGAACTATACCGTCACGCTCGAGTACGGCGACGAGCAGATGTCTCAACCGCTCGAGCTCGCGCTCGATCCGCGCAGCACCGCAACGGCACAGGATTTGGCGGCGAGGCGCGATCTCGGTTTGAAGATCCAAGCACTGCAAGATCAGCTCGATCGCACGGTCAACGCCGCGATTGCAGCGCGTGCGAAGGTTGGAGCGCCCAGCCCCGTCGCGGCGCAGCTCGATGCGGCGATTGGTGCCGTCGTCGACATCGTGCACCCCCAGGCCGACGAGGGGTCACTGCTCTATGAAGCGAGATTGCGCGACTTCGTTGCGTACCTCAACGCTGAGGTCGATACGGGCTACGTCCGCCCGACCGCTGCGGAGTACGCGGTCTTTGACAAACTCAGCGCCGACGCCGCGAGCGCCGAGGCGCAGCTCAAGGCTGCGATCGCCGCCGCGCACTAGCCTAGCGGCTTGAAAGGTTCGCCGTGGCATCGCTTAAATGAGCATGATGAAGCGCTTTTTACCGGCTCTCTTTGGACTGACGCTGTTATTGCCGACGACGGGCGCAGCGGGCTCCACGGTAAACCCTCAACTGAGTGCCGACGTTCAAAAAGCAATCGCCGCGGCCGTTGCAAAGGAGCTGCAGAAATACGGCGGGACGCAGCCGGTGCCCGGCGCGGCCATAGGCGTCTGGGTGCCGGGAAAGGGCGAGTTCGTCAATGGCTTCGGATTTGCGCGGCTTTCGCCGCCCGAGGGCATGTGGCACGACGATCTTTTCCGCATCGGCAGCAACACGAAAACGTTCGTTGCGACCGTCCTGCTGCAGCTCGTCGACGAGAAGAAGCTGAGCCTCGACGATACGATCGCCAAGTTCGACCTCGGCCTGGGCGTGCCGAATGAAAACAGAATAACGCTCCGCGAGTTAGCCGAGATGCGCAGCGGCATCATCAACATTTACTCCGTTCCAGGCGTCCAAAAGGAGGGGATGGCGCAGTGGGCGCGACGCACGCCTCGACAATGGGTCGCCCTCGCCGCGAAGCAGCCGCCGTTGTTTCCGCCCGGAGCGAAGTTTAACTACAGCAATACCAACTGGTTCTTGCTAGGACTGATCATCGAAAAAGTGACGCACCGCCCGATCCAGAACGAGATTCGCGACCGTATCCTCGTTCCGATGCGTCTGAGCCACACGTCGTTTCCGACGACGAGTTGGAAGATGCCGTCCCCGTACGCGCACGGCTATTCGCTCGAGAACGACAGATGGGTCGACGAGTCTGCGGTGCTGTCGCCGTCGATTCATGGGCAGCGGGTGCGATGATCTCGAACATGGCGGATATGAAGCGGTGGGTGCAAGCATACGTGACGGGCACGACCAATAGCGCCGCGACGCAAAAAGAGCGGCTGGCGTGCTTGCCGACGGGCGATGGGAACCGAAGTTTCGGCCTGGGAGTCGGCTGCTCCGCCGGCTGGTACGGGTATACGGGCGGGATCACCGGCTACAATACGGGAGCCTACTACATGCCGGCGACGGGTACGACGGTTATTGTCTTCATCAATAGCCAGCGAGAGAATCCGGCGCCGGGGATATCCCCGGCGATCGTTCGCGACATCGCCTCGATCGTAACGCCCAATAACGTTCCGTTTGCGAAATAGGGCCGAAACACGGGTTCCCCGGAAACGAGAGCTACATCGCGAGTACGTCGCGAACGGCGCGATAGGCTTGATCGATTGCTTGGTCAGTGTACGCTGCCGCGGCCGCGTCGGAGTTTGCAATTGCGATGCGGCCAAACCGGCGGCGTGCTCTCTGGCACGGTGTGACCCCGCCGTTGAAGAATGAGTCGGGGTCCCACAGTGGATTATATTCGTAGGCGTATCCGTGCGCCCATCGGTTGACCGTTATCGCGGCGATGTCGCGGTCGCTGCGGAATCCTCCGGCGCCGAGTACGCGCTGGAGCTGATCGCGAATGCTGCGCTCGAACGTTTCGAACGACTCGGTCAGGAGCTCCGCACGACCGGCCCGGTGCTGATCGCGCTCCGATAGTCCCGGATAGCATGGCGTTCGCTCGAGACGCAGCAGAATCGGTTCGTCGGGGGAGTTGGGCGACCGGTACGATCCAATGTCTACCGGATTGTCGAGACGGATCGAGTTGTGGAACATCGCCGGCGTTGAGATCGCGGCAACCCCCAGTTCCTTGAAGACGCGCCAGTTGCGAACGGCAACCACGGTGTACATCAGCGGAACCTTCGCGCCGTAACGAAGGGCCGTTTTCTGCTCATCCGGTAGCTCGGGGATGATATAGGGTATCATCATATTCCACGACGCCATCACGACGTGTTTCGAGGTGAACGTATACACCTTACCGGCGCTCGCATACCAGTTCTGCACGCGAGCCGCGGTCCCGGGATCGCCCTGATGCCGTACGCGCACGACGGTGCTGCTCAAGCGAATCCGCACAGCAGATCGCGGATCGTCAAGCCGCCGGTAGTCGGCGCGCGCCGTCACGATATCCTGAGGCGTTGAGCCGGAAAACACGCCAGGAATCATTCCGCGGACGAGCAGCCGCGCGATAGATGCATTGCCGTCGGGGAAGTGAAAGTCGTAGGGCGGTTGATTGGGAATTGCACTGCCTTTTGCAGTGAAGCCCATGCGCGGATAGGCTCCCGGCAACAGATGCATTCCCGTAAATCCGGGAAAGCCGAGTCCCCAGCAATCCAGTGCGCTCACCGCGTCGATACCCGTACCGAACAGGCCCCACGTTCGCGTCTTATAAAAAGGAACGAGTTCGGGCGTCACCGCGACGACATCGCGCAGAAATGTTTCGTAGCTCATGCGCGACAGCTTATCTTTCTTGGCATCGTCAGTCAGGCCGGGCATGTAGTCGGCGGCGGCCGTTTCGACCCGAACGAGATCCTTTTGTGCGGTCGGTGACAGCGGCGTGCGACCCGCAAAGGCTTCCCACGTTTTGCGGTTGAGCGAATCACCGCCGTAGCGTCCGGGATATCCCACGACGAGCGCGTCCGTTCCAAACGTCTCACGATCGAAGAAAACGGCCTCGTCCAGTCCCTTATAGTATTGCCACCGGTCGCAGTTCTCGGCAAAAGCGGCCGGATCGACACCAAGCTCATCGATGAGACCGCGAGCGACCTGGCTGTACGGAAACGGCGATTCGATCGCGTACGTGCCGCCGTTGGCGAGCAGCATGCGTCCGTCGACGTGGAACTCATTGCGTTTTGCGTGGCCGCCGAAGTCGTCGTGGTTGTCGAGAATCAAGATTCGAGCCGATGGCTGTCGTTGCAGGTAGAAGTGGGCAGTTGCAAGACCGCTCAGTCCGGCTCCGACGATCGCGAGATCGTACGTTTCGCCGGTGTCGTGCGCAGGCGCCGAGTGATTCCAGAAGTCGCCGTCGCGAAGCTCGTGCGCCGACGCAAACGATCCGGAATGATCGCCCCGCATTCCGGCCAGCTCCGGCGGATAGTAACCGGGCGCATTCTGTGCCTCTGATGCGGCGGCGCGTGCCGGACATCCAAAGGCGCTCCCCGTAACGATCGCTCCGATACCGATGGCGATACCGTCGAGAAAGTCTCGCCGCGGAATGTCGGCGAACATGCCGAGTTCCGCGTCGCGCCGCCGGTCGGCACGATTCGGATCGGACATCAGATTTTGACTTGGGCCGTAAAGAAGACGTTCGTCGGTACTTTCGTCCCGGTGAAACCGTTGACTAACGGATTGTACTGATAGTTGTACGGATAGCGGAGTTGCACCGGTGCCGACGCGAGCGGAACGAAGTTCCCGACCGGTGCGATCGAATAGGCAAGCGTATCGAAGATGCACACATTCGGATTGCCCCATGGATAACCGTGCTGGAAGCACCGATCGAGCAGTCCCGTCGCCGTAACCGAGACCGTTACCGCCGGCGAAATGTCATAGCCGGCCGAAAGGTTGACGGTCAGGCGCCCCGGCTCTTTGAAGCTCGTAACCGAGTCGAAGGCTCCCGTGTACAGGTCGGGGGTGAAAAGATACGCGACGGTGTTTGGCGGCGGCGTACAGGTTTGCGGATTGACCGCACCTCTCCCGTGAACCGGCAGGCAGTCTTGCGGAACGTACCCGGGCCAGCTCAGCGGCGACCCGTACGTCTTCCCGTAGCCGAACACGACCGTCGGCGTAACGTGAAGCCTGTCGTGTCTGTAGCCAAGAACCAGATTGAAGACATTCGGGGTCACCTGGCCGGTCGAGCCGGTAAATGGGGCGGCGAGCTCCGCGTAAGTCGGATACCACGCATTCGGGTCGAGCAGGGGCTGCGCGCTCGCCGAATAGTAGGGGTTGAGGACCGTCGTGTTTTGCGCCTCATTGCTCGGAAGCGTGCGATGCGCATTGGCCGATCCGTACGCGCCGCAAAGCGTAGGATTCCCTGACAAGCAGCTATGCGTGTACGAGTTATACTGCTGGATGAAGGTGTTGAGCGTGTCGATAAAGTTGACACCGGGCGTGATGTCGTCGTACTGGCTCTGGCTGTTCGTGAAGGTATACGAAAGCTCGAATGAGAGCCCGTTGCTGGAGAAGTCACCTTTGGTGAGGGCGAATTCGACGCCGTACGCCTTGACCAATCCTCCGTTGACGCCTGTTGTGTCGCCGTTGTAGCCGATTGGTACGAACTCGATTTCATTGAAATCTTCCCGGTAGAAGGGCGTGATGCGAAACGCAACATCGCTGCCATGTAAGCGTTTCTCCAATGACAGGTCGTAGCTGTTCGCGAGCTGGGGACTTACCGGGTGGTACGGTGTATTGAAGCCGAACGGTAAGAACTGCGACAGGAAATCGGGAAGATCTTGCTGCCGCGCGTAAACCATCAAGTTGCTCCCGGGACTGCTGGCGTATCGGCCGTAGGAGAGTCGCATCACCGTGTCCGGATTGAACGTGTACGTCATTCCGAGGCGCGGTTCGAGCTCGTTGTAGCCGACGTATCCGGGCACGACGTTCTGCAGGTTCGGCGACGAAAACCCTTTCGGGCAGGCCGGCCAGGCGCCCGTCACCGGGTTTATCAGCGAAGGGTTCTTGAACGTGAAGGCGCCGCCCGGAGCCGCGCAATACTCGCGGTTAAATGCCGCAAACCAGAAGTTGCGCGCCGCGGTTGTCGTCGTCGGGGGCAGTGAAAAGTCGAATTGGTCTAAGCGCAGGCCGATATTTGCGACCAAACGATCGTTAGGGCGATATTGATCGGCAAATGAGTAGCCGTAATCCGTTTCGGTGACATTGTTGGTGTTGCCGGTGAGCCCGGTCTCGGTCATCGCCCAGTGCGCGCCGTGGAGGGCCGCAGGGCTGCCGGGTGGCAGCAGCACGTTCGAGCACTGACCCGAAGCGTTTAGCGTACAGCCCGCAGGCGCCAGCTGCGGTGTGCTGCCGAACTGCGTTACGACGTTGTACGAGCAGCCAGAATTGCCAGCAAAAACAGAGCTGGACGAGTAACCGGAGTTGCACGAGCGGCCAGAATCGTAGCAGCTGTCATATGCGCCCGTAATATTATTGTAGCAGTTCCCTTTCGCGTCGACAAAATTGTCGGAGATGAAGCCCGCCATGGACTCGTTGTCGAGCAAGCTGTTCTCCGTGCGTGACACGGTTGCCGTCGCCGTCACCAGATGTTGGGACGAGAGCTGATCCTCGTAACGTCCGGTGGCGCCGTAGGTGTGCGTAAAGGTGATGTACTCGGCCGGAGTCGGCCCGTACGGTAGATTTGCGCTATCGGCTCCGGTGTAGCCGAGATAAGAGTAGTTAGCATATCCATAGATCCGTACGAACGAGCGATCGTCGATACTGTGCTGATACTGCACCTTGTCGAGCGATACTTCGTTGTCGCTGTTGTCTCGATAGTTCGGCGGCAGCGGTGCTTGCCAGGCGCGATTGGTGGGCGTATTGGGCGTGAAGTACTTCGAGAGGACGGTAGACGGCGTAACCGGCGCCATCAACGGCTCGTTGTAGACGTAATCGTCAGGAAAAACCGGATAGTAACCGAGCTCTTTGGTCAAGAGAGCCGTGCCCCCAAGATCGTTGACCGATGTCGGATTGTATGCGGGGAGATACCCCGACATCGCGAGTAACTGGACGTCGTCTCGATACGGGCCGTTTTTGTGCGGAATAGCAAAGTGAAAATTAACGATGCCTTCGCGGTCGAAGACAGTTACTTGCTGGGGCGTGATACCGCTTGTGAAATATGCCTTTCCGCTCCCATCGAAGACCGTTCCGTTGTTTCCGGTGGGCAACACGATCGGTGTCCAGAAAGCCCCGACATCCGACGCGCCGTCGTATTGATTGACGAAGCGGTTGTTTTGGCCGAAACCCATGACGCCCACGTAATAGGAGAACGTTCGATCCGGCGTCGCACCGCCCGCTTCGAACGCGGCCTTGTGATAGAATGCCGGTGCGCCCACACTCACCTCAGCCGTCGCGTACCCCGGGATCGTTCCAGTTTTGATCACTTGATTGATGTATCCCGACGTGCCGGTTGCGTCGGCGGAGGCCGGCGACCCGCCGGCATAGAGTTGCAACTGCTGCTGACCCAGCACCGAAAAGAACGACCCGGTAATCGGCACGCCATCCAGCTCCTCGGAAACGTCGTCGGAACCGCGCACCAGGTACATTTGGCCCCACCCTTGTTGACCTTGCTGATAGTCGACGCCCGGTAGCGCGGCGAGCGCGCCGTACGCCTGATTCAACGACGATGCGCCGCCGATCGTCGATGCCGCCGCACTCTGAGCTGGATTGACGGAATAGACGTCTTGCGTGTCACCCGGGCGGACGAGATTTCCTGCAGCTCTGCTCTCGGTGCGAGCAATTGTCTTGAGCGTTGCGTTCATTTCGACGTTTGCGACTGCTACGTTGTCGGCGGAGACGGTCACGCCGTTGACCGACACAGGATCGTAGCCGCTGCGTTTTGCCGTGAGCACGTACGTGTCCGGACTCAGCGAAATGAAGAGGAAGTCGCCGTGCGCGTCGGTTTTTCCGGTCGACGCTCCCGACGGAGCCGTAACGGTAACGGTAACGCCGGCAAGCGGCGCTTTTGTCGCTCGGTCATCCACGTGGCCGCGGATGGTCCCCGTCGTGCCCGCCCTGGCGGCAGAGAGGGAGGCAGTCCAAAAGACAATTAGGACGAGTATGCCGAGGAAAACCCGCTGCTCACAACGCCCGTGCACGCGAACCTACCTTATGCAGTTTCCTGTGATTTAGTTGGTAATACTTGCGGCCTGCTCGGCGTTCCTCGCGCCGCGGCTGACTCAAATGAATTCTCGCTGCGGGTAATCTGCGGGACGCGTAGCCAGCAAAGTGGACCGGAAAACAGACCTGCCGGCAATCCTGGCAATCCTGGCACTCCTGGCTCGTTGCTCGTCCGCGTAGGCGGTACTGATGGCGGTGCGGGAATCGACCGCCCCTTTCGGATAAGAAGGCGCGCGTGTTAAAAAAGAACGCGCCCTTGGTCGCGTTGCTCGGTTGTGCAGCTTTACTGACTGCGGTGGCATCGCTTCGCCCCGTCCCGTCGTTGGCGCAGGCTGCCTGCGCACAACCGTTCAGAGAGGCGCAGGTCACGAAGCCGCAGGAACCGGTCTATCCTCCCTCGGCAAAGGCGCTCAATCTTGGTGTACTTTCGTCGGTGGTCGAAATCACAGTAGACGCCACGGGGAGAGTCGCGGCCGCTCGTACCTATAAGAGCTCCGGGAACGCGGCCGTTGACGAATCCGCCTTGAAAGCCGCTTACGCGTCTTCATACGCTCCCAAGCTTGTCAACTGCCAAGCCATCGCCGGAGTCTACCTGTTCAAAGCCCTATTCGAACCCGATAGCTATGCGGCGATCGACTCGGACATCCCGCGCGGTGAAACGGGGGAACGGGAGAATCCGTTCTGCGGCGCATCGGCTATCGTGGTGCCTTGGAGCGCTAAGACGAACGCTGCTACGATGGGACAAACCTACGCCATCTATATCTGGACCAACGCAACGTCAAACTATGCCGCACGGCTGACATTGGTAAGCGACGATGCGGCCTACGCGGTAGCGATTCCAAGGGCGCAAGCCCCCAAGGGAAGCGACGCGCGCAGCCGCCGTTCGGCCTATCTCGTCTCGCTACCGCAAAAGACTGAAGTCAAAGAGTACTTCGTAGACGCCGTTGGCGTCGACGGAGCAGCGACAACCGATTGCCCCTCGTTCGTCAAAGAGGTGGAAGGCGAAATCGGATCGGACGCAAGTGTGGTGGCGCCACCTGCGGCCTTCGATCGCCTAGATGCACAGCTTGCGCAAACGCTGGCGGCGCCGGCGTGCGGATCCAGATATACGCCGCTTGCGCTTTCTAAGTTTGCCCCCGTGATCGTCGGGCGGTACGGTGGGGAGCAAAAGGTCGTTGAAATCGAGGCTTCGTCGACTCCGCGGGCCACGTGATCAAGACAGAGGTTTGGCGCTCGAGCGGGATCGCGGGGCTTGATGACACGGCCATGGCGCAGTTCGGGCAATCATCGTACCAACCGGCTACATTTCTCTGCACGCCGGTGGTCAGTAACGGTATATTCGCCCTAAGGTATGAACCATGATGGCGGCCGTGCTATGAATTCAAGACCGCGCACCCATCTGGAAATAAACCGAATCTTTCGGACGACATCATCGTACGAAAGAGACCTTACCGAGTTGGGCCCGGAACTGCTTTATTGCCCGGAGATTTCTTTAGGCGTTTATGGCTATTCAGCTCCAATGTCGTATACTAATTTGGATTTCCTTTATCATTTCCGGGCCCGGGCCGATCAGGTAAGTTCCTGCAATGCTTCTAGGTTCCGGGCCCGTCGTAAAAACGGTCGACGCACTCTTAAGAACGGACGGTAAAGCTATGCCCTTGCACCAACGAGTCCAGGCACACGATTCCGCCGAAACCGACGTCTACGCGACGCGGGCTATGGACGCGACCATCCCCAAACATCGCGTGCCTACCGAGGGCTTACGCCCCGACATAGCATTGCAACTGGTCGTTGACGAGCTGATGCTCGACGGCAACGCGCGGCAAAATCTCGCAACGTTTTGCCAGACGTGGTTCGACGACGGGATCCACAAACTCATGGATCTCAGCCTCGACAAGAACATGATCGACAAAGACGAGTACCCGGCAACGGCGGAGATCGAACGCCGCTGCGTGCACTTGCTGGCGCATCTATGGAACTCGCCGGCAGCGGGAACCACGATCGGCTGTTCGACGACCGGCTCGAGCGAAGCCGCGATGCTCGGCGGCCTCGCCCTCAAGTGGAAATGGCGCGAACGTCGCGCGAACGCTAATAAACCCAGCGACAAGCCGAACATCGTGACCGGCCCCGTGCAGGTCTGCTGGCACAAGTTTGCCCGTTACTTTGATGTCGAGCTGCGTGAGATTCCGCTGGAGCGCGACCACTTGGTCATGACGCCGGAAGACGTCCTCAAGCGCGTTGATGAGAACACGATCGGCGTCGTGCCGACGTTCGGCGTCACCTTTACCTGCCAATACGAACCCGTAGCGCAAATTGCCGAAACACTCGATACCCTTCAACGCGAAACCGGGCTCGATATACCGATACACGTCGACGCCGCTTCCGGCGGATTCATCGCACCGTTCGTCGAGCCCGAGATCAAATGGGATTTTCGCTTATCGCGGGTCCGTTCGATCAACGCGTCGGGCCATAAATTTGGATTGGCGCCACTGGGTGTTGGGTGGGTGATTTGGCGCGAAGCGAGCGATCTGCCCGAGGGGCTCATCTTCCACGTAAACTACCTCGGTGGAAACATGCCGACGTTCGCGTTAAATTTTTCTCGGCCAGGCGGCCAGGTCGTCTGCCAGTACTATCTGATGCTGCGCCTAGGAATGGATGGCTATCGGCGCATCCACCAAAGTTGCTACGACGTCGCGCAATACGTCGCCGGCCGGATTGCCGCGTTCGAGCCGTTCGAACTGCTTTTCGATGGCGCCAGCCGCAATGGAATCCCGGCGGTATCCTGGACGATGCGCCCGGGTATGCGATATTCGCTATTCGACCTCTCCGATCGATTGCGTGCGCGCGGCTGGCAGGTCGCGGCCTACACGATGGTCCCGAATATCGCCGATATGGCCGTGATGCGCGTGCTGATTCGACACGGCTTTAGCCTGGATTCTGCCGACGCGCTACTCGAAGACGTTCGCCGGTCTTTGGAATACTTCAAAACGCATCCGCTTTCCAAACCAATGACCGCGCAGGAAGGCGCCTCGCACGATCATCATGCGCGTCCTAGCGTGAGCCTCCCAACATAGCGAGAACATTATTCGTCGTCCGGCAATCTGTCGTCGATTGGCTGGCGCAGGAAGAAGGCTTTATCGTGCGGCGCCGAGATCGGCGTGAACGGTCGCGCCGCGCGATCGAAGTCGAAACAGTCCTTCTCGGGCGAGGTCGCGCGGGTGTCGCTTGAAGCTGGGCGCGCCAAACCGAACTGATCCTCGACGAATTTTAGAATGCTGCCGTGTTCGTAGTGCACGTGCGCCACGTGACCCTTCTTGGCATAGGCCGAAATGACGATCATCGGGACGCGGATGCCACCCCGTCATAGTCAACGTAGGCCGGCGGTTCCGGATCGTACCATCCGCCCCAGTCGTCCCAAAAAACGAAGATCGCCGTCGAATCCCAATATTGCGACTCACCGATCGCGTTGACCACCGAAGCCACCCACGATGGACCAGTCTTCGAGCCCGAGCCCGGATGGTCCGAATTCGCGGCGGTCGGCGTGACCCAACTCACGGCTCTGAGTTTGCCGTTTGAAACGTCGGTCAAGAACTGCGAGGGCGGACTGATGACGTCATTATTCCAGTCGGGACCATTGCAGATATGATTGATGACTTGGTACGCGCTCCAGACACGGGGAGGCGATTCGGAGACCGGCGTCGCGTAATATGCCCATGAAATCCCCTTGGCGTCGAGCTCGTCGCCAAGTGTCATCGTGTCCCAGCAGGCAGTCTCGGAGCCTTTGATCAGGCGCTGCTGCGTGATCAACGAAACCATATCGCCCGATCCACCGGAGCATCCCCACGCCGCACTCGGAAAGTTCACCGCGGACTCGGACTGCCCCGCGATAATGTACTGGTGGGACGTGAAGCTGCCGTCGAGATTCGACGGGTACATCTGATCGGCCAAAACGTACTGGTTGGCCATCTCGAAATACGGCTTCGTTTCGGAGTGCGGAACGTACGCGTACTGCGGATGTTCGATCGGGCAGGCCGGATAGCTGCTCTGGCCGCAGCCGTGGCCTTCCAAATTGAAGCCGTTCATCTGACAGTTCGTGCCGGGCACGCTCCCGGTGCCGTTGCACGCATCGAAGAACGCGATCGATGAGTGCTGGACGTCCCAGGTCGTTTCGAGCACGACCGGCTCGATCTTGATCTTGTCGCCCTGCGTGTCGTAGCCGTACTGCGCGGTAGTCGCGCCTTTGAAGCCGTAAAAGAGATTGTTGAAGGAGCGATTCTCCTGGATCACGATGACGACGTGCTGGATCTTTCGTTTTCGGCGGAGCGGTCGGGTCTCGGCGCAGCAGGCACGGCGGCGGTGACGCCTCCGGAGCTGTCACACCCCGCGAACGGCAATCCGAGCGCCACGAGCGCGACCGCGCGGCGCGTGAGTTTGATCCAGCGCATGCGTCTCTTCCCTGCGGTTGCGTCTGAGAAGACTGTGTCTATAGTATCCCGCATATCGGCGAGCACGGCGTGAGCCAAAAGCCCTGGTACGCTAAGGCTTTTGCTCGTTCGAGCCGGCTGCGACTCGACTGGTGGACAGGTCGAATTCTTGTTGGCAAGAGGCCTCAATCGGAGGAGGGCTCCGGGCATCGCATCTAATCCGGTTAGCATGAGGAGCCTGGCGCTTCTATTCGCCCTGACCGTCGCTCCGATCGCGGCGCTCGGCGACGCGCCGGCCGCTACTCCCTCGCCGTCACCGGCGCCGATCATGCAGAACGTTCCGTCTGTTGGAGTCATAAAATGAACGAAGTACACGTCGAGCAGAAAGGCTACCAGATGCCGACGTCGAGCGGTCCGCTCGATTCTACGAAACCGTCTTCGGAGGCCGGATCGTTGCGAGCGCCTGGCTCATTGTCAACATTGGAGGCGGCCCGACACCCGACAAACCGACCGTGACGCTCAAAGCTCCTTCCGACCCGGATATAGTCAGTAGTTTCATGAACATTCGGGCTATCGAAGTCGGGCAAAGCAAACCGGGAATGTTTTAGAACCGGAGAAGCCGGCGGGGATATCGCGGAATGTTCGATCTCACGCACTTTACCGACTATGGGCTGCTCTTTCTCAGGGTCATGGCGGCTGCAGTCTACATCGCTAGCGGATACGACGACCTGAAGGATCCAGAGGCTCGAAGCAAGAGCCTCGGAGTGTCCAAGAGCTTCGCGATTTTCCTCGGTGCGGCGGAGGTCGCCGGCGGAGAGGCAATAGTCTTGGGCGTGCTGCAGCAGTTGGCAGCGATAGGATTAATCCTCATCATGCTCGGCGCGATCCAGAAAAAGCTCTTCGTCTGGAAAACAGGCTTTTGGGGTAAAAATGGACTTGGGTGGTCGTACGAGCTAACGTTGGTTTCGATGCTGCTCGTCATTCTGTTCACTAACGGCGGCAGCATCGTTCTAATGAGATGATCGACGAAAAGGTCGCCGTAATCACCGGCGCTTCGCACGGAATCGGTGAGGGCCTCGTAGCCGCATATCGCGACGCCGGCTACCGGGTGATTGCGAGCGCCCTTTCAATCGGCCCCAGCACGGATCCAAATGTACTGAGCGTTGCCGGCGATATCAGCGATCCCAAAACCGCCGATATCATCATAGGCGAGGCCGTCGATCGATTCGGGCGCCTCGACGCATTGGTTAATAATGCAGGCGCCTACATTTCAAAACCGTTCACCGACTACACCCAGGCGGACTGTGACCTGATGCTCTCGACGAACCTCGCGGGATTTTTCCACATTACCCAACGCGCGCTGCGGGTAATGCAGGCACAAGGCTGGGGTCATATCGTCAACATTACCGCGACGGTAGCCGAACAACCCGTCAAAGGTGTCCCGGCTGCGTTAGCATCGTTGACTAAGGGCGGCTTGAACTCGGTGACGAAGGCACTCGCGATCGAATATGCGTCGTTCGGCATCCGGGTGAATGCTGTCTCACCTACAATCATCAGGACGCATCCCGAGGCATCGTACGCCGGACTCGAAGCGCAGACCCCGCTCGGGCGAATTGGAGAGATCCAAGACGTCACCTCGGCCGTGATGTATTTGGAAAATGCCTCGTACGTGACTGGTGAAATCTCGCACGTAGATGGCGGTCAAAGCGCCGGCCACTGGTAGCAGTTAGCGCGTCGTCAGGTGTTGTTTCAGGATCGCCATCTGGATGGTGTCCCAACGTTCCGATCCGGCACGTGCTGACGCCCGGCTCACGCCCTCGATCGCAAACCCGAGGCGCTCGTACGTCCGGACCGCGGGGATGTTGAAACTGTAGACGTTCAACTCGAGCCGCTCGATATCGGGAAGCGCGAAGGCTTTGTCGATGACGCGGCGGAGCATGGGGACAGCCAGCCCATGACCGCGCAAGGCTGGGGCGATCGCGACGCGCGAGAGCGTTGCACTCCTGTTCCGCCAGTCGAAGTGTAGCTGGGAATGCCCAACCAGCTCCTCACGTAGTTTAGCCATCCAGCACAGCCGGGTCGGCGGATTAGTTAGGCCTTCGTCGATCATTGCCACGAATTGGGCTTTGTCGATTGGGAAACGAACCCGCGGGCCGGCCCATTGAAGAACGTCTCGCTCAGTCGGAAACCAGCTGGCGAGAGTTGCAAAGTGTTCGGAGGAAAAGGGAACGAGTGTCAAGCTTCGATACGCTTTATCGCCTTCGTCCTGAGTCCTCGTGCAACGACTGGCCGGACTCCGCTCTGGCGGTGAAACATCGAACCGAAATCCGACGTACTTAGGTCGACGTTACTTGGGGAGTTTGGCTATGGCCGCAATCTCAGCGCCGACGGTACCGCGGACGTCTGGAGTCTCGACGCGATCGATGGAAATAGAGGCGCCCAGTTCGGAACTACTTGGGGCTTCGGGGAAAGATCGGTTCTAAAGACGAAGAAAATGCCGATGGGTTTGGCTACCTCAGAGGCACCCAAAGGCAACGGCCTTAAGACCGCTATCGATATCCTCATTGCGCCAAAGGAGGCGTTTGAGGCGCTCCGCGTCGTTCCGACTTGGGGTTGGGCGCTGATCGTTGCGCTGGTCCTAATGGTTGCAGGTTATTTCTTACAGCAGCCGGCTGTCGCGCACGCGTCGATCGGCTCGCTTACGCATGCGTTCGCGACCAACCCGCTCTATGCAAATCTCAGCGACGAGCAGAAAAAACTGGCGCTGGAACGAGTTGCCCATCCCCCGGCCTACCAAACCGCATTAGGCCTCATCACCCTGGTCTTCGTTCTCCTCATCCCGTCGTTGCTCAACGCTGTCATCTTGCTCGCGGCCAACGCGATCGGGCACGGCAACGCGGATTTTAAACGGCTATTCGCCGGGTCGATGAACATCGCGGTGCCAACTATCGGCCTCTACTCGGTAACGCTCGGGGTTATCTGCCGGGTTCTGGGGGCCGAGCACTTCGCAACGACGGCCGATATGTTGCGGGCGACACCCGGTCTTGCTCTTCTGGCGCCGGGCGCCACCGGAAAGCTAGCTGCGTTTCTGGCCGGGATTCAGCTATTCACGCTTTGGGGGTGCGGACTCAATATCGCGATGATGCGCGTCATCGCCGGCGTAAAGAACGCTCTCTCGTGGGCGTTTCCATTGTTCATTCTGATTGCCGGTGCCGCGGTCCAGGCTGCCGCCGCCGGGTTCTACGGCGGCTGACCACGAGATGCGCCGTTCGCTGCTGATCCTGGTACTGTGGCTCGCGGCGGTCCACGCCCCAGCGCTCGCGGCGGCTCCGATGACGTTGCCCGACGCCGTAACGTATGCCTTGACGCATAGTTCGACGGTCTCGACGCAACAGGCGACCGTTACGCAGGCGCAGCACAACCTCGCCCTGCAGCGCGGCGTCGCCTATCCCACGGTTAATGGAATGCTCCAAAGCTGGCTGGCCAAGAGCGCCAACTTTCAAGGCAACTTTGCGGTCATCGGGCAGTCGCAGCAGAACGCAGTTAGCCAGAATACGGTACAGGTAGGTATAACCAACTGGGATCTGACGACCGGAGGGTTCGCTTTTCTGGCGCTCGCGGCGGCACGCGCTCAGGAGCGACAGGCTGAAAAGACCCTATCCAACACCGAGGATCAGATCGCTACGAACGTAACCAACTCGTTCTACGGTATCGTCCAACGGGAAGCGATCGTCGGAGTCGACCAGGTAACCCTTGACTATCAAAACGCCCTCGTCGGCGTCGCAAGAGTGAAGGTGCATGCGGGCGTCGCGGCCGGCGTCGATGTTCTGCAAGCGCTGACTTCCGCTGCAAAGAGTGAATCGGCGTTGGCGGCGGATCGAGCTGCGGTCGAAGACGCGAGCGAAGCGCTAGCGCAGCAAATCGGTGCGCCGCTGCAGACTCAGTTTGCAACTCCAACCATGGTACCGCAGCCGCCGCTTCCGCATGGCAGCGTTGATACGCTCGTGGCGATTGCCGACGCAAGCCGCCCAGACGTCGCCGCGGCACGCGAGGGTGTTTTGGCTGCGCTCTTTACGCGTCGTGGGTGGAACGTCGAGTTATACCCGCAGGTTGAGATCTCGGCCTCGATCGGCAATCAATTCTCGCCGACGACGGCGATCTTACTTCAAGATGACCTTACGCAAGAGTGCCTGACCATCCGCATGCCGCCCAACTGCTTGGGGATCGCCCCCCGCGGTTCGCCAGGCTTTTGGTCCCTTCAGGCGATCTCCACTTTTACGCTGCCCTTGGTCGACTACAATGCACGCCACAGCGAGAGAGTCAACGACGATGCTCAACTCGAATCGACGAACGCCACGTTTGCGCAGACGCGGCTGCAAGCAGAGCTCGATGTGCGACAAAGCTACCGCGCCGCGCAGACCGCGCTTTCGCAGCTGATGTGGGCCAAGCAAGAAGCCGCCTTTGGGACCGAATCGGCCCGCATCGCGCAGTTGCAATATAAGGCCGGCGTCAAGACCATCTACGACGTCCTCCAAGCACAGCAGGCCGCACAGTCCGCTCTGAACGATTACATCGTGGCACGCGTAAGCTATGTCGACGCCGTGGTGAAGCTGCGCGTTTCGCTGGGAACGTACAACGCGCAGAGCGCCGTCGCCGACTTGGGATGATGCAGTGAAACGCGTTCGGAATCTCGCCATTATTCTCGTAGCGCTGGCAATCGCCGTTGGCGTGGCGGTCGTGGCGTCGCGCCACAACGCCAGCGCGCTGGCCGTCCCAACACAGCGGATTACGCGAACCACATTCGCCGTGAAACTGCCTGAGAACGGCATCGTCATGCGCCCGAAGACGGCCACGATTCCAACCTTGCTGACGGGCAACATCGGGCAGATTTACGTCAAGGCAGGCGACGTCGTGGCCGCTGGAGAGTTGCTCGCGACGATTTACGATCCTACCCTTGAGTATACCGCCGCCGGCTCCCGCGCCGATGCCGTCTCTGCCTCGGCGAATATCGCGACGGCACGCGTGCAGGAACGCAACGCGCGGGTCGGTTATCAGGCGCAAGCCAACACCGCAAAGTCGAGCCTGGAGCTCGCGCAGCAGACCTACGATGCGGACGTAAGCCTCTTTGCCAACAAGGCGATCCCGCGCCAGCAGCTCGATCAGGACAAGGCCAAGCTCGACCAGGCGCGGATCGCCTATCAGCAGGCGGCGCAGCAGCTCAAGCTCGGAGCGGTCACGAGCTACACCGGCGACAGCGTTCAATATGCAGTCGCCGCGGCCAAGAAAGCACAGATCCTCAACGACCAAAACCAGCAACAGATCGACTTTATGCGAATTACCGCGCCCTTCGAGGGCCTGATTCAAACGGTTGCGCCGCAGCCGAACGATGCGCTGCGCCCGTTGCAGTCCGGCGACGCCGTTACGGCCGGTCAATCCGTCTTTACGATCGCCGGCGGCGAAGGATACATCGTTCGAGCCGAAGTCGACGAGCAAGACGTCATCAACGTGCGAATCGGTCAGCGCGCCAACGTCAGCGGGCAAGACTTTCCAGGCCGGACCATCGTCGGTCGCGTGGCGCATATCGCTCCGGTTGCGACCAAATCGACCGACGTATCGAGCACGGCGAAACAAGTGCTCACGACGATCGCGCTCGACTCTTCGCCGAGCTTCCTCAAAGATGGTATGACGGCCGACGTCGATATTCTGACGACCTACGTCCGAAACGCAATCGTCGTGCCAAACGACGCCGTCTCGAAGACCGGATCGAGATCGTACGTCTATGTCGTAGAAAACGGGATCGCCCGCAAGCGTTGGATCAGCGTCGGCAAAGTGAGCGACACGACCACGTGGGTGGGGTCCGGCTTACGTCCCGGCGAGGTCATCGTCACACAAAAAGTCGTAGGATTGAGCGACGGCGGGCGCGTCAAACCGATCGCGTCTCCTTCCTCGCCCCCCGCGGGCGCGTGACCTACCTTCTGGCATACGTCGAAGAAGCCGTTGCGGCGCTTTGGCGTCATCGCCTTAGGTCGATGCTGACGATGCTCGGCATGATCATCGGTAGCGCCTCGATCATCGCCGTCTTTGGCATCAGCAAAGCGGCGACCAGCGGGATCAGTGCCACGTTCGCATCCTTTGGACAATGGCCGATCGTCATCTTCCCGGACCCATCTCAAGACGATCCAAGCCTCGCAGCGATAGAGTATCGCGATCTGGCGGCGGTCACCGGGGCTCTCGCGTATTCGGCCGCCTCGGTCCAGCCCGCCTGGGACCGGACACTGCCCGTTTCCTTTGGGTCGACCCGAGATTATATCTCCGTCAGCCCTGACGGCAGCTACCATACCGATGCGTTGGTCATGAGCGAGGGGCGCAAGATCAGCGCTTCGGATGTGGCCGGTGCAGCTCGCGTTTGCGTCATCACCGCGGATGTTGCTAGGAAGTTCTTTGGCTATAACACCGCGCTTGGAAACTATCTGCGAATCAGCGGAGGCCGTTGCGAGATCGTCGGCGTCTACGCCGATATCAAGGGCTCGTTCATGAACAGCCTCGCCGGCAGCTCGAGTGTGATTCTGCCCTACACAACGTATCACAACGATCTGGCTACCGGGCCGCTCGACTTCCTACTCATCTACCCGTCCGACCCGCTAACTGCCGATGCCGTCGGAAAGGCGGCGATAACCGAGCTTCGTCACGTCCACGGCGCTCGCTCGAAGTACGTCGCTCAGAACACCGCCGACCAGTTGCAGGCGTTCGAGACCGTCCTGCGCGTCATCGGCGTAGGCTTGTCGGCCATCGGCGGCGTCGCGCTGCTGGTCGCCGGCATCGGCATCATGAACATCATGCTCGTCTCGGTCACCGAGCGCACGCGCGAGATTGGGATTCGCAAAGCGGTCGGAGCTAATCGCGGCAACATCGCCATGCAGTTCATCATGGAGTCGATCGTCCTATCGCTCCTGGGCGGCGTGATTGGAATGGGGCTGGGCCTGGCAGCCACGCTCGGAGCGGCGAATCTCTTGAGCCGGCAGCTCGGCGAAATTCTCATCCCGTACCTCCTGATCGTGTGCATTGCGTTAGGGTTTTCGATCGCCGTGGGCATGCTATTCGGAATCTATCCGGCCCTGCGGGCCGCCCAGCTGAATCCGATCGAGGCGCTTCGCTCCTGAAGCTGCGAAAAAAATGACCTACTTCGAAGAAGCGGCCCGCGTTCTGCTCGCTAACAAGGTTCGATCGCTACTCACGGTCATAGGTCTCGTGATCGGAGTGGGTGCCGTCATCGCGATCGAGGTCCTCGGCAACGGTATGGCCGGTGCGGTCAACGGCGCTCTTGGCTCGCTTACCGACAACTCGTTCGTGATCTTCCCAAACTCGCGCCAGCGCGATGTTTCCAAAGCCGCGATTACACTCAACGACCTGGCTGCGATACAGGCAGAGATCCCGGGGATTGTCGCCGCCGTACCGCTCGGCTCACAGAGCGAACTCGTGCGCGCGTCGCATAGCCAAGCCCGGTTCTCCCTTTCCCCAGATGCCGCGGTCTCCTTCGACAACCTACCGCTCCTCTACGGGCGCCGCCTAACGGCTGACGACATCGCCGGCGCCGCCAATGCCAGCGTGCTCACCAATGACGCATATCAGCGACTCTTTCCACACGGCGGCGACCCGATTGGGCAGAGCATCTACGCGGGTTCCCACCGGTACGTTGTCGTCGGTACCTTAGTGCCGCCCAAGCGTGGATTCCTTAACGCGCAGTTTAGTGGAGACATCTTGATTCCGTGGACGACGTACGTGCGCGATTACCTGCAGGGTGGCAAGGTCTTCGGAGCCGGGTTCATCGTTACGGACCCTGCGCAGATACCAAACTTGGAGCTGGCGGTGCAGCGCAAGCTTAAGGAACTTCACCACGGTGCGGCCGGGCTGCAGTACCTCAGCCTCGACAAAGCCAAGTTTTCGAAAGGGATAGATAGCGTTTTCAACGCGTTGACGCTCATCGTCGGCTTGATCGGCGCGGTCTCGCTGTTAGTTGCCGGCATCGGGATCATGAACATCATGCTCGTCTCGGTCGCCGAGCGCACGCGGGAGATCGGCGTGCGAAAGGCGATCGGCGCGCGACGCGGACAAATACTCGCACAATTTTTCATCGAGGCGTTGACGCTCTGCTCGACCGGTTGCGCGATTGGCTTGGTCGTCGGGCTGACCCTTGGTGCGTTTGTCAACCAAGTATTCATCATTAAACTGACAGGAACGGTGGTCGCCATTCCTTGGATCAAAGCCGTGGGAGTCGCGGCTGCCTTCGCGATCGTGGCAACGCTGGCGTTCGGTACATATCCGGCATATCGCGCTGCCGCCTTAGACCCGATCGAGGCCCTGCGCTATGAGTAACCTCGACCCGAGCGGCGGCGAACGGCCGCTAGCGATCGACTTGCACGAGATCGAAAAAATCTACGAGAACGGCCCACTCAACGTCCGGGTACTTCGCGGCATCTCGCTAGCCGCTGCGCAGGGCGAGTATATCGCGATTATGGGGCCATCGGGCTCGGGCAAATCGACATTGATGAATCTTATCGGCTGCCTCGACCGGCCGACGAGCGGCACGTACTCGCTCGATGGCATCGATGTCTCGCGGCTCGATGATAACGCGCTGGCAGACATCCGGCTTCGCAAGCTCGGCTTCGTTTTTCAGGGATTCAACTTACTGGCTCGCACCGACGCCTTGCGTAACGTGGCGCTGCCGCTCTTCTACGCCGCCGTACCAACGAAGCGACGACTGACGCTCGCTCAGCACGCTCTCGACCAGGTCGGCCTCGGTGATCGCGGCCGCCACGAGCCAAGCCAGCTCTCCGGCGGCGAACAACAGCGCGTCGCCATCGCCCGAGCGCTCATCAACAACCCGGCCGTCCTTCTCGCCGACGAACCCACCGGCAACCTCGATTCCAAGACTGGCGAAGAGCTTATGCTTCTCTTCAGCAAGCTCCATGAAAGCGGGCGCACGATCATCATGGTTACCCATGACGAGCAGATCGCCCGCCACGCTCGCCGTGTGATTCGATTGCGAGACGGCGTTATCGTCGACGACACCGTGCGCGCCTCCGTCGCGTTACCGCTCTAGGCACCCCAGGAGGGAAATGCGTCTAGGAATTCTCCTTGGTCTCTGCTCGTTAGCGATTGCGCTGGCCGGTTTGAACGCGTTTGCGGATGATGCGGGCGACGGAAACGAGCGTCAAGTCAAGGCCGTCGTTGATGCGACCGTGCGGCCTTTGATGGCAAAAGAAAACATTTCGGGGATAGCGATCGGACTCGTCGTGGACGGAAGACCGTATGTCTTCAGCTATGGCGCGGCATCCCGAGAAACAGGGCAGCCCGTCACGGCGTCGACGCTGTTCGAGGTTGGCTCCATCAGCAAGACCTTCACGGCCTCGCTTGCAACATACGCACAGATACATGACTATCTATCGCTTTCCGACGAGGTCGGCAAATACTTTGAGCCCTTGCGTGGCACGCCGTTCGGCGGCGTCACCTTGCTCGAGCTCGGTACGCACACCGCCGGGAGTTTGCCGATGCAAGTGCCGGACGGGATCGAAGATAACGAGCAACTGCAACAGTACTTGAAGGGGTTTCGCCCGAACCAAGAACCTGGAACCTCGCGAGTCTATAGCAACATCGGCATCGGCACTCTCGGTTTGATCGCTGCGAAGGCGATGAAGGCAAATTTTGCGATGCTGATGCAAGATCGGCTCTTTCCCACGCTCGGCCTTACCAGCACTTACATCGACGTCCCCGCCGCCAGAATGGCCGACTACGCACAAGGCTACACCACGGACGCTAAGCCAATTCGACTTGCGCCCGGCGAGCTTTGGCAGGAAGCCTACGGAGTCAGAACGACCGCCGCCGACTTGGTTCGTTATCTCGAGGCGAATATGCGTCTCGTCAACGTAGCGCCGGACGTGCAGCAGGCTTTGATCGACACCCACACGGGTTATTTCAAAGCCGGCGTCATGACGCAAGACCTTATTTGGGAACAGTACGCGTATCCGGTCGCCTTACGCACGCTGCTCGCGGGCACCGCGGAGATTAACGACGCCGTGCCGGTGACTATCATAAATCCGCCCGAGCGGCCGCGTCAGGACGTCTGGATCAACAAAACCGGTTCGACCAACGGTTTCGCGGCGTATGTCGCCTTCGTTCCCGCCAAGCGATCGGGCATCGTGCTACTCGCAAACAAAAGCCTCTCCTTGCCGCAACGCGTGACCGCCGCTTATCAAATACTGACAGCTTTGACTGCCGCCGGGCATCCCTGAGCCGCTTCGAGCTTGACCCTTTTCGCAAAATGGTCCCCATGCTGATCTCGTTTTGGCGCGGCTTGCTGCTGGTGCTGGCGGCCGCTGCAACGATACTTGGCGCATACTCGCTGGCGCGACCGCAGGAGCAAGGGGATTTCGGGATCGGCCAGCGGCCCGATCTGACGCACAACGGTAGCTTCGTCGTGCATACCGTCACGGGTGAAGCGGCACGCGCCGGCATCAGGCCCGGCGACACGATCGCCGTGCCGGCAGGCGACCGGTTTAGATGCGAAATCTTCGTGCTTGCGGGCGCGCGCTGCTCGTTCGCCGTGACGCGCGAGGGACGAACGAAGCTGATTGAACTGACCGCGGCCATCGCAACGAATCAAGAACCGCTTTGGCTGCGCGTCCTGCAGACTATCCTGCAGTTCTCCTTTCTCTGGCTAGGCGGGCTGATCGCGTGGCGCTGGTTCGATAAACCGGCGGCGCGTGCGCTAGCGTGCATGCTCGTAAGCTTCGGATGCACGATGTCGCTCTCGGGGCACGACTTCCCCAACCACGGCATCGAGGTTCCGATCGTCGACCTGCAGCAGTTGTTTTTCATCGCCGGCAGCGCCTCCGCCGTCTATTTTGCCACGCTTTTCCCCGATCGCAGCGACGGGCTCTTGACGGTGCTACGAGGGCTGACGTTGCCGATCGCACTCGCGACGATCGCAATGTCCTGGATACAAGTCGTCGGGCGATCGACGCCTGCGAGCCAAGTTGCCCTCGTCCTCTGCCTCGCGTATTTCGTATTCGCAAGCGTTGTGGGGCTTGCGATTTCGTTTGCGAAGTCTGGAGGTGCCGACCGCCCGAGAATGCTCTGGGTGTTGGCGAGTTTTGCGGTCGGTTTTGCCGGCCTGGCCGTCGGTATCGTTCAGCAACTCAACGGGCGCAGCGACTGGGCGTCCTTCGCACTGCTTGCCATTCCGTTCGGGCTTACCTACGCAATTCTGCGCCATCGCGTTTTCGGCGTGGTATTCGTGATCAATCGTGCAGTCGTTTACGCGGTCGTTTCGGCAGTAGTCGTCGCCGCGTTCCTCATCGCCGAATGGCTTCTATCGCTGGCATTCTCGCAGTACGATCGAACGGCGAACCTGATTGCCGAACTCTGCGTTGCGCTTGCCCTCGGGTTTTCAATCCGCTTTATCCACGCGCGCGTGGATCGAGTCGTCGACGACCTGTTCTTCCGCGCGCGCCATCTTGCCGAAGCTGCGATCCGGCGGTTTGCACACGAAGCGGACCTTGTGACCGATGCCGACGACCTGCTGGACAAAACGGTCGACGTCGTGTCGCGTTACGGCGACGCAAGCGCCGTGGCCGTCTATCTTCGGCGGGAGAACGGCACCTACGAACCGGCCCGCTCGACGTTTGACGAAACCAAGCCGATCGGCGAAAACGACTGGGCGCTGCTCGAGATGCGCGCGTGGCATCAACCGGTCGAGCTGCCGGGCATGCGGTCGGACCTACCGGGTGACTCGGCCTTCCCCCTGCGGGTCCGAGGCCGGCTGACCGGGGCCCTCGTGTGCGCCGCCAAGCGCAGCGGTGAAAGCTATGCGCCGGACGAACGCGATGCTCTGCGCGTCCTGGCGCACGCCGTCGGCCAAGCCCTCGATATTTTGGAGGTCGAGGCGCTCCGCCGAGAACTTACCGGCGTGCTCGCTCGCGCCGGCTCAACCGGTGCGACGCCAACCGCAGCCTCATCAAATCCGTAAGGCAGGCGTTTAGCAGAGCGAGCGCCGGTGGGCGGCTCCCCGTGCGGGGAGTCTCAAGCTAAGCGCAACCTTTGATATTTCTTATGGGTAGCAAGGCTTGCATCGGGGAGGGAATCTGTGAGACACTCTTCTCCCCACTAAGCGCGATCTTTCGAGTGGTCGATAAGTAGCGCCCACCAAAAGATCGGCTTTCAACATCTCCACTTTTCCCGAACTCCGCCTGGATTCTGCCTTACTTGGCAGCATCGTAGCGCGTATCGCCGGCCATTTGCGCCGGCATCACATCAATATTCTCCCGGGCAAGCCAGCAGGTGTCGAACCTTCGCTATACGATTTGGCGAAGAGACGCATCGTTTACGCTGTCGCGCCGGCGAGGAACGCCGGTCGTCCTAACGGCCGGTGATCGAGACCGAGGAGGCTCAAAATGTACACTGACGAAACCCTTACCTGCGTCGATTGCGCACGCACGTTCCAATTCACGGCGAACGAACAAGAGTTCTTTGCAAGCAAAGGATTCACGAACAAACCCAGCCGGTGCGGCGATTGCCGCGCAGCACGTAAAGCGGCAAACGGCGGACGCAGCGCACCTAGAAGCGGCGGCTATGGCCAACGTGAAATGTTCAAGGCCACCTGCGGTCAGTGCGGTGGCGTTGCGGAAGTTCCGTTTCAACCGCGCGGCGACAAGCCGGTCTACTGCCGAGACTGTTTCGCAACGCGGCCGAGTTACCGCTAAGCGAATGAGGGCTGTTTTGCCACCGCGGCGGCGTTGACGGCCTTCTTCGCGATCTGTGTCAGCGTCTCGTCGGTCTTGATTTCCTGCTCGAGCGTCTCTTGCAGGAGATCCGGCGCTCCCGACAACCGCATTTTTTTGGCCCAAGCAATCAGCGTTCCATAACGAGAGATCTCGTAGTGCTCAACTGCTTGCGCTCCAGCGAGGAGCCCGGCATCCAATGCTGGGCTGCCTTTGAAGCCCTGCATGACTTCGCTGCCTTCCTCAAGGATGCCGTCGATCGCGTCGCAGGTCTTTCCGCGCGCAGGTTTGCCGATGATCTCGAAGACGCGCTCGATTCGCTCGACTTGCCCTTCGGTTTCATCCCGATGATGCAGGAACGCCTCGCGCAGCTCTTCCGAGTTAACCGCCTTCGCCAACTTCGGAAGCGTCCGCAGAATCTTCTTCTCGGCATAGAACATGTCTCGAAGGGTTTCGTAAAACAGGTCGTTGAGCGTCTTGATCACACTAAATCCTTTGTCTTTAATTTTTCTGGCTGCTTACGCCTTATAGCCCAGAGCTTGACAAACCAAACCTGAGGCGACGAGATCCGCACGAGTAGGAGCGCCTTGTTTCTGCACGGCGGTCAATGGGCATAGTCGCCCGACCCCCTTTAAAACGGAGCGATGGAAACTACTCCATGAACGGTCGGGCGGCAAATATTCGTTTTGTGGCGACCGCGCAGCGGCTCGTCCGGTTTTTTAAGATTCTAGGGCCTGGGCTTATCACCGGCGCGGCTGATGACGACCCATCAGGCATCTCGACGTATTCGGTCGCCGGCGCTACGACCGGCTTTTCAATGTTATGGCTGACGCTTATATCGACCCCAATGATGGCCGTCATCCAAGGCATGTGCGCGCGGATTTCGATGGTAACCGGCGAGGGGCTTGCGGCCTTGATGCGCAAGCGTCTGCCGTTGCCAATGGCCTATTCGCTGGCTGCGCTGGTCATCATCGCCAACACGTTCAACGTCGGA
Source organism: Candidatus Cybelea sp. (assembly GCA_049578945.1). Taxonomy (GTDB): domain Bacteria; phylum Vulcanimicrobiota; class Vulcanimicrobiia; order Vulcanimicrobiales; family Vulcanimicrobiaceae; genus Cybelea. The sequence goes on from JBAUMX010000236.1 coordinate 45,907, forward strand.
GCCGATCTGGGTGGAATGGCTGACGCGGCACACCTCGTGCTTCCGCTGCCCGTCGACGCGTGGGTCTTCTTCTTCGGGGTCGGTCTTATCGCCGCTCAGGTCTGGCTATCTTACGGTGTGATTGCACGCTTCTTTAAATGGTTAACCCTATCGCTCTTCGCATACATCGTTACCGCCTTTATCGTCCACCCACCATGGCCGTACGTACTTCGACAGTTCGTTACGCCTCAATTCCATTTCGATTCAGGCTGGCTTTCGACGATGGTCGGCGTCCTGGGCACGACGATCACTCCCTACCTCTTCTTCTGGCAAGCGTCGTTGATGGTTGAGGAAGACAAGCAGTCAGGCAATACCACCTTGGCATCCCGACGCGGCACCGATGAGTCCGCGGTCAAAGACATGCATGCAGACGTGAATGCGGGGATGATCTTCTCGAACCTCGTCGCGTTTTTTATCATCGTAACGACGGCCGCCACGCTTGGAGCTCATGGAGGACACAACATTGCCACGGCGCAGCAGGCTGCCGAGGCCTTACGCCCATTGGCCGGACGCTTCGCGGAACTGCTGCTCGCCCTCGGGATGGTTGGGACGGGCATACTGGCCGTCCCGGTAATGGCAGGATCGTCGGCCTACGTCGCGGCCCAGACGTTCAAGTTTCGCGAGGGATTGAACGAGAGCCCCGAACGCGCCCCGAAGTTCTACGGCGTTATCGCTGCCGGCATCATCATCGGCATCGCTATGGACCTGCTTCGAGTCGATGCAATTAAAGCGTTATTCTGGTCGGCAGTGCTCAATGGCGTTGCCGCCGTTCCACTTCTAGCAGTTATCGTCTGGCTGGCTTCGAAATCGTCGATTATGGGCGCATGGAAGAGTTCGCTGCTCGCGCGCGCCTGGGGGTGGGGAACCGTTGCACTCATGAGCGCTGCAACGGTCGGTATGTTCATTTTCATGGCCAAAGGGTCATAGTTAGACCCCAATTGGGTCAACTCAACGAAAGAACCGCGTGGCTCACATACGATATGACGCCCGCTTTGCGCGGCTTGGTTCCGTACTCGGCACCAACTTAAAATGAGGATATGGGAGCAGTTAAGGTTTGCTTAGTGGCGAGTCAGGGAATCTTGCATGGTTGTGGCAGCTAAAAAATCCGCGCGCAAAAAGACCGCTACGAAGTCCGGCGGAAGACGCGCAGTAACTCCGGCGAAGACACCCGCAAAAAAGGTCGCGCGTGGCGGAAAGAGTCTTGCTAAAAAAGCGAGCTCCGCCGCCTCAAGTGTCTCTCGCAACACCAAGAAAGTAGCCCGAGGGGCTCAAAATGTGGGGAGGATCGTGACAACTCTCGGAAACCTGGTCGAGGCCGGGGGCGAGGCCGCCGAGAATCTCGTCGTTGAGGTTGAAAGCCGGGGTCGCAAAGCATCGGGCACGCGTAAGACTGCCGGCCGCGCGAAAAAAGCTACTCGAAGAAAGGGCTAGCGTCAGCATCCTCGTTCCGCTGGCCAGAGAGGCGTTCACCGAGTTCCAGCGGCACAAAGCACACTGGCTTGCGGCCGCAATCGCGTATTTTACAATCTTTGCCATTGCACCGTTGATCATCGTAGTCGCGGAGATTGCGGGGCTGTTCCTAGGCCGCCATGAAGCCGTTCTCAACCAAATCTACGACTATATGTCGTCCTCGGCAGGCCCATCGGCCGCGCACGGGATTCAAGCGATCGTCGCCGCCACGTTTTCGCAGCGCAAAGCGGGATTCTTGGCGCAGGCCGTTGGTTGGGCGGTGTTCGTCGTTGCGGCCGTGGGTCTGTTTAACTCCTTGCAAGAGGCGCTTAATACGGTTTGGGATGTGAAACCAGAAAAGAAAACGCTTCTTGCGACGATCGGCGGGCGACTGCCGTCGTTTGGAATCGTACTGGGGATTGCGTTTCTGCTACTGGTATCGCTCGGCGTCACTTCGATATTGACGATCGCTAGCCACGCACTGGCGCATGTGATCCCGGGATTTCCAACCCTTGCAAAGCTGCTCGACTTCGGAGTTTCATTCGCAATGGTGACGACGCTCTTTGCGCTTCTGTTTGAATATCTACCGGAACGGCGAATCGCATGGCGTGACGTTTGGCTCGGGGCAACGATTTCTGCGCTTCTCTTCGTTGTGGGTCAATTCTTGCTGGGATGGTATCTCGGTCGCGCCGGCGTCTCGTCGGGATACGGAGCTTTCGGAGGTCTTATCGTATTTTTAATCTGGACTTACTATTCCGCACAAATCATGTTATTCGGTGCGGAGTTCACGAGCGTTTACGCCCGTCGCTTCGGGTCGTTACAGTCGGCCGTTATACCAACGCGTTAAACAGGTTCGGCGTACGATCGGTTAACAACGCGATAAAACGGGGATAGGGTTAATAGCTAGGAGGCAAATATTACGTGGGCAGTATCCTTTGGACCATCATTTCCGTGTTAGTCATCTTGTGGCTGTTAGGGTTTGTGCTGCATTTCGGCGGAAGTTTAATCCATATCATTCTCTTGGTCGCTGTCGTCCTTATCGTGATTAATCTCGTGACGGGGCGAGGGGCACGCGTCTAGCGGCCATCTACTTGCGCCGTGAGGAGGGAGTCGCAAGACGCCCTCTGCGCCATACCGAACATCGAGTTGCTTTGCTCGGGGGTGGATGCGCTTGACGAAGAGCGATCGCAAGCCGCCCGCTAGGCGGGAGGAAGTCTGACTCCCTTTATTCGGGGTCGTTCAGGAGTGATACGCCTTGTCCGCAAAGGACGCAGTGACAAGGGGTAGATCGGAGAGCCGCGCGAAGATCACTTCGAACCGAGCCGTCGCGCTTCGGACAGTTAGCGAAAGCCGGAAGAGCGCGACGCCGCTCCGCGTTTCTCACAAACGAGTCGAAGAGGTTTGTTAGGTAACCAATGAAAGTTTTAGGATTCCTGGTCTTGCTCGCCGCTGCGACGCTGAACGCGCGATCCGCGCAGGTCGCGTCACTCGACCTGCTGCGCCGTGCCGCAGATGCTAACCCTGGCCTCCAATCGTACACGGCATCCGCCGAACTGTCGGCGACGCTCCACGCTGTGGTGCCGGTGCACCGTACCTTCAACGGAACGGTCTACTATCTTAAGCCCAAGCGAAAAGTCGAGTTCAATAACGTCTCGGGTCCGCTAAGCCGCTTCAAAGATCTCGCCTCGTCTACGCCAAGTTACGAGGACCTAACCGCCGAATACACCGTAACGCCGCTCGGCGACACCGGAACTCTTTCGAGCTATTCGCTCGTCCCCAAAAAAACCGGCAGCCGCGTCGAAAAGCTCAACGTGACGATCGACGATGCCCAAGCGCTCATTCGGCACGCCGAATGGCTGTACGCCGGCGGCGGAAAGTTGGACCTCGATCAGACTTACGCGGCAGTCGGAACGTTCCAGTTGCCGGCAAAGGCCGACATCGCGGCACGATTCCCCGGCTATAGCGTCGACGGCGTGCTTTCGTTTAGCGGCTACAAGCCGAATGCGCCAGTGTCGCCTGCGGTATTTGCCTCGCCTTAACCGACGGGTCGCGACAGACCATGGCAGGTGCTCCCGCGCGTGAGACGCCGGACTAAGAAAAGCCTTCGTGCCTCGACGCCGCCTAGCGCGAGTAGCGTTGAGCGATTTGCTCGATCTCGCCGAGTGAGATGGCCGACAGGTCCGCATCTTGCGCCGCAACGACGCGATCCGAGATTTCCTTGTGCCGCTCTTTGAGATACGTTAGGAAGAAGCGCATCGCGCTGCTCTTCCCCGTCCCGTCTCCGAGGAGGAGGATCGAGGGTGCGTTGCTTAATCGCTGCGCGACGCGCTCGTAGAACTCGTCAGCTTCCGGCACTCGCTGACCCCTATAGTCAGCTTCCTTTCGATGTTCTAGGTGTCGTTGGAACCCATGCGGGTCTAGGGGCTCGAGATGCTCGCTTTCCGTGAGACGGCCCCCCGATGCGGGCTCGAAGAATCGTGCGCCGTGGTGATCGATCAGAACGACTTTCATTCAGGATAACTTCAGCACGTCCATCGAGCGATCCCCGGCGCGCGGGCTGCCGGCACGCGAGGCGCATCGAGACAAAACGCATCCGTGGTTGCTCTCGTGCGTCTAATGCGGTAGCCTAGACGAAAGCGCGCTGGGTCGTTAGGAGTTGTTATGGAGTTACGCGATGTTTCGTCTCGGTGATCATGTTGTCGTGAGAGGCGAGGACGAAGAAGCGATCGTTACCGCCGTTCATCCCGACTCGCAGGTCGAGATCGAGTTTCTTCACGGATCGGAAGGTGGGCCGCGGCGCAGGCGCTACGCCGCCGAGGCGCTCGAGAAGGTCTCGCGGACCTCTTAGCGCCCCTGGCAACGCGATAGCGATCGCATCGACGAGGCTGCGGGGTCGCACATAAAATGCAAAACAAAACTCCAGAAACAAGCGATCTATCGATCCTAACGACAGAGCATTTTACGCTTCAAAGCGGTCGTCAGCTCTGTCTGCAAGATATGCAAGGCCGCTCCACAATGTTTTTAACCGCCGTCTCGGCTTCGCTCATCGCGATCGGCTTTTTTGGAACGGCGACGCACTTTGGCGGCGGCTTCGTGGTTTTCGTGCTAGCACTATTGGCTTCGCTGTGGGTGCTAGGGTTCTTCACTTTTGTACGCATTATTCAGGCTGCAGTCGAGGACGTTATCATTTGTTTCGGTATTGCGCGAATCCGCCACCGGTACGTGGAAATCGCACCGAACCTTAGCGACTCGTTCGTGAGATCGATTCACGATGATTTCCGCGGGATAAACGCTGAAATGGGCTCGGACCAGAGTTGGTGGCAGCGACTCATGCCAACCTACGTCGTGATTTCCTTTGTGGCCAGCGTCATCTGTGGCGCTGCGGTTGGTTTCGCGCTTGGGGAGATCTTCCGAGTGACTCCTCTGGTTCAGGCGGCGGCCGCCATTGCAACGTTTACAATCAATGCCATTGGGTTTCGAATCATCGCAAGCCGGCTTTGGAGTAGCGTCCGCCGTGGCTTCCCTTCACGGTATCCTTCGACTTCAGCTTAGCAGCTCATCATAAAGGAACGCTATGTCACACTTGAGATACGGCGATCGCGTGACGATCGAAAATCTTGGAATCGAAGGCCAGGTGATCGAAGTCGATACGCGGTCGGTCGTCGTTCGCTATAAGAAACCCGACGGTGAGCTGGTCGAACACCGCTTTCGACCGGACGAGCTCCGGTATACTCCGAAGCCGCAAAAAGAATAGAGC
>JBAUMX010000237.1:0-5905 GCA_049578945.1 Candidatus Cybelea sp.
CGGGTGAATCGAGGCCGCCGCAGGTGATCGTCGCGACCGGAGCGACGTTTCCATTTGCGTCGGCGGCGTATTCGGTGACGGCGTTGCTTCCTAGGTTCGTTACGAAGGTCTTTCCCTTGGCGTTCAATGCCAAATTGATCGGTGTGCTCAACTGGGTGTTCGAGCCGGAAATGCTTATCGCAGGCGCCAAATTGCCCCTGCCGCCTGCCCGATACGCGGTTACGGTGCTGGCCTGATTGTTCACAACGTACAGCAGCGGCTTCGATCGGTCCGGCGCCACGTTTCGCGAGATCGCCGTCTCCGTCGTAGGCGCTTGGACCGCCGACGCGCCCAAACCGGCGCCGCAGGCACTCAAGAGTAAACTACAACCAGCGAGCGCTATAAATCGCATTACATTCATACCTCATTTTCGTCGAAACTAACTAGCGCGTGTGTGCAATTGCCCCCTTCCGACCAAAAATCAAATAAACTCTCATCCTCTTAACAAAAATAAAAAAAGATTACAGCGTAGAAAGGGACCGTCCCGCGCGGCCGCGCATCTGCAAGCCGTGGCGGGCAACCTCAAGTTCGGCGTCGCTACCGCCGACCATCAATGCGAAGCGTACGACCAGCGCGACGATATTCGCGATGTCTGGGAGCACGTGCGAGCGCTGGTTGCGCGCGGCAAGGCTACGGATTTTTGGAATCGCTTTCGCGAAGACGTTGCGCTCGCCCGCGGCCTTGGTTGTGGCGTCTTTCGCTTGTCACTCTCTTGGGCCAGGCTCGAGCCCGAGCCCGGCCTTTGGAGCGACGAGGCCTTCGCGCACTACCGCGACGTCTTGCAAGCGATCCGCGACGCAGAGATGTCGGCGGTGGTCACGCTCGTGCACAATACTTGGCCGCTTCACGTTCAGGCCGCCGGTAGCGGAGCCGGGCCGCTCGATGCAGGCTTCCCTGACCGCGTCGCGAGGTTCGCAAGCGAGGTCGCGCAGCGGCTCGGCGATCTCATCGACGACTATCTCACGCTCAACGAGCCGAACCAGCTTCTCTACGGCTGGATCAAAGGTTTTTGGATGCGCGCCTACGCGATGCCCCCGGGGCAGCCGCCGTACGAAAGCGGCGACGCGCAAATGGACGATGTGCTGACGCTCATTCCCAATCTCTTTCGAGCTCATTGCAAAGCGCGCGACGCGATTGCGAGCATTCGGCCGAACGCGCGCGTCGGCGCGAATCCGCTGGTCTTGGGCCTGCCGAGCTGGCTGCAGCGCTGGATCGATCGCAACGCCACGCACTTACAGTCGCCGGAGGATGCGAAGCGGCAAGCGGCGCGCATCGCGCAATCGGCGATCGTTGAAGGCGGCCGCGTCGACTGCACGATTGCGCAGCTCACGATGACACGGGAACGCCTGCAACACGCGTTTTTTTCGGAACCATATTATTGCACGCACGTCGCGCTGCTGCATGCGACCGCGTTCGCGGTTCCGGCCGACACACAAACGTGGCGCGGCCGCGTCGCCGTGGTTGCCGACACATTGCCGGCGACGATTGTCGGCGGCTGGTTTCCCGCCGCGACAATTGATTACGTCAAAGCTATCCACGATGCAGTCGAGGCGCTGAAGCAGGGCAAAGCCGATGCGGTCTTCGACGACGCGGTCACGCTGCGCCAATATGCGGTGGACGCGCTCGGCGTCACCCCGCTGTCCGGCGCGCCGCAGTATTTTTCGGTCGCGATGGCCCTGGGCAGCCGCAGTCTGCTCAATATCGTCGACCGCGCAATTCGCGAACTGCGGCGCGACCGTCCGGAGATTCCAAACGCCTTCAATCGCAAGACCGTCGCTCATATCGGGCGCGAGCGGGAAGCTGAGGCGCAGAAGCAGCGCGACGTTCCGGAAATGGATCGTTCGGTCGCGCGCATTCGCAGGCGCCGCAGGTTGCGAGTCGGCGTCCATCCGGGCGTGCCTGGATTGTGTACGGTCACGCCTCCGCAAAGTCAGGGTGGTGCGGAACGATACGAAGGGCTGGAGCCGGATATTGCGCGGCGCATCGCAAGACTTATCTTCGGCGATCTCGATTGCCTCGAATTTGTGCCGTTGCACGGGCTCGAGCGTATTGGGGCTACGCGCTCGTCATGGCTTCACGCATTTTTTGCGCTGCGCAAGAGTCTCGCGATCTTCACCACGCTGCTCGGCACCAACTGGTGGAATCTCGGTATGGCCGGCAAGTTACCGGAGTTTCTTTGCCCGCGCGAGTGCGCCGGTACGCTCGACTTTGTCGGGCTCGACTATTACTGGGGCGTCCCGTCGTTCTGGCCCCGCGATCTCCATCGCCTCAGCGCGGCCTCGGATTTTCAATACGAAAACGCGCCGGTCTGGCCGGACGCGCTCGGGGCGATTCTGCTGGAAGCGGCGCGCGACTTTCCCGGCAAGCCGATTATCGTCATCGAGAACGGTTGCGTGCTTCGGGCCGCCGGCATCGACCGCCCCGACTACCTGACCGAGCACGTCAACCAGGTTCGCAAGGCCGTAGCGCGCGGCGTTCCGGTAGAAGCCTACATCTGCTGGAGCATCACCTCGAATCGCGAGTGGGGTCTACCCTTCGACGACGGCAGCGACTTCGGTCTCTACCATATCGATCTCGACGCCGATCCCGATCTCACGCGCGTGCCGACCGATTCGAGCCGTACCTACGCGCGCCTCATCGCCGACTCCGGCTAATCGCGATCCGTTACCAAGTGCCGACCGCGTGAAGCGCGTTCGGAGAAATTAGAAGAGGCGCCGCATTTCTGCGGAGCCTCTTGGCGCTCGATGGTAACCGCTGGCCCGACTTTCGAGGCTATCACACCGTAGCGCCCTCCCCAATGCGGGTGCATCGCGGCTGGGCGCAACCCGTGTCACCCTGAGCGGAGAGCCTGCCCTGAGCGGAGTGCTGTAGGCACGGAGTCGAAGGGAAGGGGCGTGCATTCCATCACGCCCGACGAACTCGCCCGTCGCATCAAAAACGGCTCGGCGCCGTTCATGCTCGACGTGCGCGAGCCGGAAGAAATGGCCGACGGCGTCATCGCGGGCTCGGTAAATATTCCAATGGGCGAAGTCGAACAGCGCCTGCGTGAGCTGCCGACCGATAGTGACATCGTCGTGATCTGCCATCTCGGACAGCGCAGCGCATACATTGCGAATCGACTCAATGCGCTCGGCTTCAATCGCGCGTTTAATCTCGAGGGTGGAGTGGACGCCTGGCTCGAGGTCTACCCAGCGGGACGCTGAGCCCTCGCCCACAAGCCGGGGTATTGCTGTTCGGCTGCGAAGTCCGAAGCCGACATGAAACTGAATCACATGTACCACGCGCGCGGAACTCCGATCGGCGCAACCTTCGATCCAGGGACAAATTGAAACGCGCGGTCGCCGCCGTTGCGCTGCTGACGCTGTTTCTGCCGCTGCTGGGAGCAACGCCGACATCCTCGTTCGACGCCGGCTCCGTGCACGTCGACCAGTATGGCAGCGGCGCGCCGGCGCTGGTCTTAATTCCCGGTCTCACCGATTCGGGGGCGGTTTGGGCGACGACCGTTGCGCGCTATCAAGGCGCGCATACGATCTATGTTTTAACGCTGCCCGGCTTTGGCAATCGCCCTATGGTTGCGGCGCCGATGCTCGATGCCGTCGCTCGTGACATCGCCGCATTTCTGCGGCGTGCGAACAAGCCGGTGCTTATCGGTCACAGCTTGGGCGGCTTCTTGGCGATTCGTCTTGCCGAAGAGCATAGCAATTTGATCCGCGGCGCAATCGCCACGATCACCTTTCTTAAGGCTAGGTCCTTGCGCCTACACGACGAGCGAATCGCCAGATCGCCTTTTTTCTTTACGGCGTGGGATTATACTGAGGCAAAGATGGAATAAGTTGCTCGACTAAGTCAGCCGCATATGACTTTCCCCGCAGATAGTCGCGTGCGCGCAGTGCAATCTGCCTAAAATCATCGAAGTTAAAGTGCTCTTCGCGGCATAAGTCAGCGAGGGCATCCTGGACGATGAAATACGTTGATGCGATATTATAAGCTTGGTCTGCGAGTAAAAGATCGGCGTCAATTACAGCTCTCTCCATGAGAACCCAAGCTCGCTCACAGAGGTTAGCGATAGCGATTATTTCATTCTTGCAGCCGGTAGCGCGGTCGGACTTCCTAATCTTGGACGTATCGCCTTCCGGATCTAACTGATAATCGATATATGACGTGGATTCTTTACGCACGACGGCCAAGCGCTCAGCGCGATCCATAGCACGAAGCTTTCGCCGCGTAGCCACTACGAACTCATCATACGGGTTATTAAAAAATTCACGGCTGTCGAAGATACTATACGCGGCGTCGAAGAATCCAAACCGATACTCCATGTCCTCGGTGCCGAACTCGGCGAGTAGTTCGGCCGTGCGCTGTGTCCGAGCAGTGATCACAGCATCCGTGCGGCTGGCCTTAAGCGCGTCGATCTGCCGAAATGCCGCACGGAGGCCGAGAAAAGCCGCGACGGCTACAGCAATCGCACCAAGGCCTTGGAGCGCGGTCCACAGGGGTTCGAGCCCAGCGATAAGCGTCACCTCGAGGTCTTCGGCCAATAAGCCGCCGATGCTTCGACCGAAGCCAGCCGTACAGCGACGAGGGGCCACCGATCGGTGAGGTGGCTGCGGGGCCTTGGCCGAGGCAAGGCTTCCCAGGCAGTTAGTCTTCGTGCTAAGCACCGGCTATTGGCTTTTTCGTTGAACTGGCGCTCGGGAATCAGCAACTTGTGTGCCTACTTGTGTGTGTCGGTAAGTTCCGAGCCGCGGTACACTTATCTCCGAGACCAGGCGTACGAGGCGTCGTTGACGCCAAGGAGTGAAGCTATGCAAACTTCAATTTGTCGGCACCTATCGAGTATGTGGGTTGCCGTTGCTATACTCGCTGGCTGTAACAGTGGCGGATCGCAACTCGCTCCCTCAGATTCAATGCAGCAGCGCGGAGCTCAATTCGACAGGGTGATTCAATCCACAGTTGTAGCTTCAGCCGCACGCGATAGCCATCGGATTTCGCCAGACGGGATTGTCTACACGTCCGCTAACGTGAAGATTGAGAACTCCCAATTCAACCTCGATCTGAACAACGACGGTACGACGGACTTCTCGATCGCCGAAGCCAACAATATGTATCAGATTGGCTGCGGCGGCCGTGGTGGTCCACGTTACACCGAATACGGAGAGCTTTCGCTGGCGGCCGAAGATTCCAACGGCTTCGAGGTTAACGACGGCTATGCTGCAAAACTTATCGGCGGCTCGCTGATTGGTGCAAGACAAAGTTTTAGCTCTGTCAAGTCGTGGATAGAATACCGTATTGCAGGGTACGACGAGCATTGTGTTTTCTACCACGGAGAAGATGGGAATTGGCCACCCCGCAGCAGAGGCTATCTGGGGTTGGCTTTCTTGATAGACGGCAAGATTCATTACGGATGGGCGGCAATGATCGTCAAAGGGCCGCCTCCGCCTTACGGGACGTTTCTTTATACGACCCTTAAGGGCTACGCCTATCAAACCAAAGTCGGTAAGTCAATCATGGCCGGCCAGAGGTAACAAGACGTACTGCCGGCAAAACGCGGAGCCGAAGTTGGCTTTGTTTATGGGACTAAGGAGCATTTCAAGGCGAAACTCCTGTTTTAGAATGCCCCGCACCCGGCGCAGGGGGCTCGTTTCAAAGCGCTCTCATTGCATTGACTTAAGTGCTTTGACTTAGGCCTTCGATCGCGGCGCTGAGAGAGGGGGGCCTTGTTTTGAAACGGCTTAGCTCCTAACCCAGCGTGACGGTTACGGGATAGACAGAGCGCTTTGAAACGACGCCCCCCGCGCCGGGCGCTGCGATCGAAGGCCTGGGTGCTCTAAACCGATCGGAGGCAGGAGCTTCGCTTTGCGCTGCA
>JBAUMX010000238.1:0-4825 GCA_049578945.1 Candidatus Cybelea sp.
GGATGTCTCGCCGCGCGCCGAGCTGCGCCGCTGCGTGCGGACGGAGTTAGAGCGGGAAGACGACCTTCGTGAGATAGACTTCCTGCACGTGGAAGCGGCGGTCCGAGCCCTCGAGGAGGGCCGCACCGGCACCTTTCATATGAAGCCTGGGATCGCTCTGAGAATCGAACGCGGCACCATCGCGGGTATCACGAAGGAATGAAGGCGGCCCAGCAGGGTGCAGAGATCGGTCGCACAATCTGCGCAGCGGACGAGATTGCTGAGGCGATCGAGCGCTTGGCAGCTATGGTCGCGCGGGATTATCGGCGGCAACCGCTCCTCCTGCTCGGCGTGTTGAAGGGAGCGCTCTGCTTTACGGCCGACCTCGCGCGAACGCTCGGGGGAAGGCCGGACGGCCCGAGCGAGATCATCGTGGACTATATCTTGATGGAACGGTATGGACTCTTGGGCACCAGAGGGGGCCCGGCCCACCTTGGCATGGATTGCAGCACTCCGATCTCGGGCGCGAACGTGCTCGTCGTCGACGACATCGTAGACCAGGGCCGCACGATGGCGTTCCTTCAGGGGTTCCTCGCGGATCGCAAACCCGCGAGCCTGCGAAGCTGCGCGCTCTTCGACCGCCCGGCACGCCGGGACGTTGACGTGCGTTTAGATTACGTGGGCATTGCCATCCCCAATGTCTTCGCTATAGGTTACGGTTTGGACCACAAGGAACTCTATCGTAATCTTCCTTACGTCGCCGAGCTTCGAGAGGGTAGAACGGTTTAACGACAACGTGAGCAAGCATCTTCGGTCCATCGTCCTCATCATCGCGGCGGTCGTAGCCGTCTTCATCATCGTCGAGCGGTTCGTCCAGCAGCCCGAGGGCGAGACGAGGCTCGATTATGGGGCCTTTTACCAAAAGCTCGAAGCCGGACAGGTTCAGTCGTTCCATGCCACCGGCCTCAGTGCGGTCGGCGACCTATCCAACGGAACGAAGTACTCGGTTGCCGTCCCGAACGTGGACCAGACCTTCGTCGACGACGTCTTTCGCCACGTAAAGAGCGGCGCGGTCAGCTTCGACCAGCCATCCAGCAGCGGCCTATTCTCAAGCCTGATCACGCTGGGTCCACTGGCGCTGACCGTGCTCTTGCTTATCTTCATCTTGCGACAAGCGCAGAGCGGCGGAAGCCAGGCGCTCTCCTTCGGACGCTCGCGCGCGAAGATGCTCTCAGAGAACCGTCCCAAGGTGACGTTCGCCGACGTTGCCGGTGTCGACGAGGCTAAGGAAGAGCTGGCCGAGATTGTCGATTTTCTAAAGTATCCGAAGAAGTACCAGTCGCTTGGCGCCCGCATTCCTAAGGGCGTGTTGCTGCTCGGGCCTCCGGGAACCGGCAAGACGCTGTTGGCGCGCGCGATTGCGGGCGAAGCGGGCGTGCCGTTCCTTTCGATTTCGGGCTCGGACTTTGTCGAGATGTTTGTCGGCGTCGGCGCCTCGCGCGTTCGCGATCTCTTCGACCAGGCCAAGAAGTCGGCGCCATGTATCGTTTTTATCGACGAGATCGACGCCGTCGGACGCCAGCGCGGCGCCGGTTTGGGAGGCGGTCACGACGAGCGCGAGCAGACGCTCAATCAGCTTCTCGTCGAGATGGACGGTTTCGATCAGAACACCGGCGTCATTCTCATCGCTGCCACGAATCGAGCCGACGTGCTCGACCCGGCGCTGTTGCGACCTGGACGTTTCGATCGCCAAATCGTCGTTGCCCGTGCCGACTACAAAGGACGAGAGAAAATTCTCGAGGTGCACGCGCGAAACAAACCTCTTGGAAAAGAAGTCTCCCTCGAAACGCTTGCCAAACGAACTCCGGGATTCTCCGGCGCCGATCTCGAGAACTTGCTCAACGAGGCAGCGCTGCTCGCCGCGCGGCGCAATAAGAACGTCATCGAGATGAACGATTGCGACGAAGCGATCGATCGTGTCATGGTAGGACCGGAGCGTAAGTCGGTCGTGATGTCGCAGCAAGAGAAAGAGACGACTGCTTACCACGAATCGGGTCACGCAATCATCGGCGGTTTGCGCGAGAAATCCGATCCGGTGCACAAAGTAACGATCATTCCGCGCGGGATGGCGCTCGGCATCACCTGGTCGCTGCCGGAAGACGACCGCCACAACCGAACCAAAGAAGAGCTGCTTGCGATGATCACCCGAGCTATGGGCGGACGCCTCGCCGAGGAGATCAAATTCGGCGACGTCACGACCGGCGCGAGCAACGACTTCGAACAGGCGACCGAACTCGCGCGCCGGATGGTGACGCAGTACGGCATGAGCGATCTCGGTCCGATCCAGTTCGGACGCGGCGGCGCACACCAAGTTTTCCTAGGGCGCGATATCAGCGAAGAACGCAACTACTCGGAAGAGGTTGCCAGCAAGATCGACGGCGAGGTGCGTAAGATCATCGAAACGTGCTACGCGGACGGCAAACGGATTCTCAGTGAGAATTGGGCCAAGGTCGAGCGAATGGTGGCGTCGCTGCTTGAATTCGAAACGGTCGAAGCTGAAGAGGTGCGAGCCATCCTCGCCAACCGCCCGTTCGACCGTGTAACCGGCAGCGAGGTGGCGCCGGCCGAACCTCCGGCCGATCGGCCGATCGCAGACGGGCCGAAGCGCGCCGAGAAACCGTCGCGCATACCGCCGAAAATCTCGCCGGAACCGGCATGATTCTGCGGGCGATCGTTTCGGCTGCGACGCTCGCCGTCGCATCCTTTCTTTTTGGCGTGCTGCCTGCGACCGCGGCGATGGCGCAGCAGCTCGGCCAGTTGCCGCGCGGCGGTTCGTACGTGCTCGATCCCGATCCGACGGTCGGGTCGGCGGCAATCGGGCTGTGGTTTCGCGCGCCAGGCGCGGGCTACGACAACGCCACGCCCGGGATCTCAGACTTGGCTGCAACCGCCGCGGCGGTTGCGCCACTCGCCAGCGGGAAATCGCTCTACGGCCTCGTGCATTCGGTTGGCGGCGAGCTCAATATCGAAGTCTACCCCGACATCGTTGGGATCGGAGCGATCGTTCCGTCCGCGGCTGCGCGGCGCGTCGTGGCGGCGATGACCGCCGCGTACTTTGCACCGGCGGTCGACGAAGGCGCCCTCAAGACCGCGCGTGCCAACGCTGCCGTTCTGGGGGTACAGCAGCGTTACGAGTCCGATGCGACCCTGCACGATCTGCTCTTCCGGCAAATATTTACGGGCGGACCGGCGCACTATCCGACGCTGCCCAACTCGGTCTCCGCGCTCACCAGCATCACGACGCCGCAAGTAAACGCATTTGCGAAACGAGCCTTTCGGGCGGAGAACGCGGTTTTGACGCTGACCGGCAACGTCGATGCATCGAGTATTTCCGCGGTTACCGATGGGAGCGGCGCCGGTGCGATGGACACCCCGTATGACTCTCCGCTCGCGCCGGTACCCGCCTCGACGACGACGACGGGGGCGGTCGATGGCGTCGGTCTTGCCTGGATCGGTCCGCCGATCGCCGACCAAAAGGCGGCCACGGCGCTCGATTTCGTTGCCGATTATCTGTTCCGCGAGCAAACCGGCGTGGTCTCGAGGGATCTCGATAAGTCGCGTAGCGATGCGTTTGTGACCGGTCAGTTCATCACCCTTCACGATCCGGGCGTCATGGTCGTAACGATTGGCGGCGACAGCGCAAAGCAAGCCGAGCAGCGCGTGCTGGCCGCACTCGACGCGCTGCGCGAACCGATTGACAAGGCTACGTTCGAGGCGGCGCGCGAGGCCTTTCTCTATCATGTCGCCGCCGACACCCAGACTCCCCAGCAGCGCGCCGATAATCTCGGCTGGTATAGCGTCGAGGGGAGTCTCGATTACGCACCCGGTGCGCTCAGTGGATCGTACGAGCGCTCTGCTCGTGCGCTCGACCCGCAGTACGTAGCCGACGTGGTGCGCAAATATCTCGGCAAACCGGTCGTCGTCGACCTAAGAGCGGCGACATCTTCGAAGGAATCGTCGCAGTGAGAGAGTTTCTTTGCGTTGCAGCCTTGCTGGCGATCGCGATGGCACCGCGCGCCGCAGCTGCCGCGCCGGGTGTCCCGGTTCCGAGCGTCGAGGTCGCAAACGGCGCCACGATCGTCAGTCAGCCCGACAGCAGCGCCTCACTCGTCGGCGTTGCGTTCGTCGTTCGCGCCGGTCTCGATCGCCAAACGATGAAGCAGAACGGTTTAGCGGCCCTCGTCGCTCAGACAATTCTCCGCACTCCGGTCAAACAGGGTGACGCGGCCGCGATGCCATTGGAAGATGCGATCGCCGCACGCGGGGGCTCGGTGCGCTTTACCGTCGACCCAGGAGACGTTCGGTTTTACATCGAGGCCCTCGCGGCCGACGCGCCCGCCGTTCTCGATCTCTTCCGCGCTGCGATAACCGTGCCCGACTTTTCGCCTTCAACGGTACGCGACGCGCGTTCCGCTCTGGTTCGTCAAATCGCCGCGAGCCAACAAGTAGCGCTGCAAGTCGGTCTCGACATGCTCAACGCGGCATCCTCGGGGCAAGCCAATGCCGGTCTACCCGAGCTGGGCACACCGGCCTCGCTCGCGCAGTTTTTTTCCAACGACGTCCGGGCATTCTATCGTTCGTACTATCGTCGCGGCGGGACGCTGGTAAGCGCAGCCGGACGGCTCGACGGGCTCGCGCCGGGCGCGCTCGCGGCGCTGGCAACGGCGCTTCCGGAAGGAACGACGACGCCGGTGACGGTTCGGACCCCGGCGCTGACCGGCGCAACGCACGAGATCGTCGCTCATCGCGATATCTCCTCGCCGTGGTTGATCGCACAGTATCCAGC
>JBAUMX010000239.1:0-1992 GCA_049578945.1 Candidatus Cybelea sp.
GCGCAGGCATTTGCCGGTGCTTGCCGCAGCCTATCGCACGCTCAAAGCGCGGCGGCCGAAGCTGCGCGGCATTTTTGGCGCCGCGGATGAGCGCGCGCGGCGCTCGATCGCGCGAGCGGTAAAGCGCGAGCGATTGAGCGACGTCGAGATCGTGCCGGGCGTCGCCGCGGCGCTCTCCGATGCCGACGCCGCCTGGGTCTCGTCTGGTACGGCGGTGCTGGAAACCGCGCTCCTCGGTGTCCCGGCGGTGGCGATCTACGTGATTCCGCGGATTCTGATCTGGTACGGTCATCGGATGATCAGACACCGTTTTATCACGCTGCCGAACCTGGTGTTGGGGCGCGAGGTCGTTCCGGAGCTCTTGCAAGAGCGAGCGAGTCCCGCCGGACTCGCCGATGCGCTCGAGGCGTTGATGAACGATCCAGCGCCGCAGTACGCGGAGTTTGCGCGCATGCGCGAGGCGCTCGGCCCCCCCGACGCGCTCGAACGCTGCGCGCGCTACGCAGTCGAGCTCGCGCGTGCGAATGCGGCATGATTCGCATCTATCATACCTCCGATCTTCACGATCGCCGCGGCATTGTACCTCCGCTCCGGACGCTACGCGAGGAGCGACCGGGATTGCTCTTCGATTGTGGCGACGCGCTGCGCGGGAGTCAAAGCGTTTACCATCGCAGCGAGCCCATCGTCGCCGAGATGGATGCGGCCGGGTACGACGCGCAAGCGATCGGAAATCGCGAGTTCCATTATCTCTTCGGATTGTTTCGCGCGCGTGCGTTGCGAATGCATCACCCGCTCGTCTGTACGAACTTGCAGGATACGAAGGGAAGGACGCTGCCTTTTTTGCCGGCTCTTCGTTTCGATGTCCCCGACGAGAACGGGCGCCTGGTACGCGTGCACGTCTTGGGGCTCTTGATCATGCAGTATCCCGTCGGAAGCCCTTGGGAGCGCGTCTTCGGCTGGCGCTTTCTCGACCCGTCGAGCGCATTGGCGCCCTACGCGAGTGACGTTCCCGACGGCGATCTGTTGGTGGTGCTCTCGCACATCGGACTCTCGCTCGACCGCCAGCTTGCGGCTCGCGTTCCTCGCATCGACTTGATTCTCGGCGGGCACAGTCACGACACGCTCGATCGGCCCGAATACGTCGGTCCGGTGCCGATCGTACATGCGGGTCCGTACGGGCGTTTCGTCTCGCGTAGCGAGCTCGAGTACGATGTTCCGAGCCGGCGTTTTCGTCTCACGAGCTTCACGCTCGTGCCGTTGCTCGGCGATCGGGCCGCGTGAGTCGCGTCCTCTTCGTAAGCAACGGTCACGGAGAGACGGCAATCGCCGAGCGCATCGCCGTCGAGCTTCGGGCGATAAGGCCCGATGCGCGCGCCGACCACCTCGCGCTCGTCGGGGAGGCACCCGCCGGCGAAATGCTGGAGGTAGGTCCGCGCCGGAGGATGCCGAGCGGCGGTTTGATCGCGATGGGAAACGTGCGCAATCTCGCGCGCGACCTGCAGGCCGGATTGCTTGCGCTTACTTGGGATCAGATGCGGTTTCTGCGCCACGCGCGCGGCGAATACGATGCGGTCGTTGCAGTCGGCGACGTCTACGCGCTCGGAATGGCGTTGCGGGCGAGAACTCCAACCGTCTTCGTCGGAAGCGCCAAGAGCGTCGCGGTCGCTCCCTACGGCAGGTTCGAAGCTGCAGTGCTCGCACGTGCCGCGGCCTGCTTCGTCCGGGATGAACCCACCGCACGACTCCTGCGCCGGCAAGGTGTAAAGGCGGAGGCTGCCAACGCGATCGTCGACCTCTTCGCGACGAGAGCGGAGGTCTCGGTCGAACCGGCGGTCGCCGGGTTCGTTCCGGCGCTGGCGCTCTTTCCGGGAAGCCGCGAGCGAGCCTACGGCGACGCCGGGTTTCTTCTGGAGGTCACTGCCGAGCTGGCGACGTCGCGGCCGGCCCTCGGCGGCGCGCTCTCGGTCGCGGCCGGACTCGACGCCGATCGTT
>JBAUMX010000240.1:0-10624 GCA_049578945.1 Candidatus Cybelea sp.
GGGCTGTACTTGATGCACCATTACCCCGCTTTCAACGCCTCGAGAAGACGGCCGAATAACGTTTGGTTGTCGAAATTAGTGAATGGAACGAGCTCGCCCTCGAGCCGCCGCGCGATCTTGTCGTAGATCGCGTGCAAGCGATTCGATTCGTCGAGCACGATCGGTTCGCCGCGATTGGTCGTATCGATTACTTCTTCATCGTCGGGGACGATGCCGAGGAGCTCGATCGAAAGGACGTCGCAGACGTCTTCAACCGAGAGCATATCGCCGCTGCGAACCATCTCCGGTCGCAGACGGTTGACGATCAAACGAATCGTCTTTCCGGCTTCGGCAATCTTCCCGACGACGCGGTCGGCGTCACGAATCGCGCTGACCTCGGGGGTGGTAACGACGATGGCCTCGGCGGCGCCCGCAACCGCATTGCGAAAGCCCGATTCAATGCCGGCTGGGCAGTCGATCAGCACGTAGTCGGCCTGCTCGGCCGCGGCGTCGACGATCGCCGAAAACTGCTCCGGTGTGATTGCGTCTTTCTCGCGCGTCTGCGCGGCCGGAAGGATCGAGAGCGATTCGAAGCGTTTGTCTCTGATCAACGCTTGGCGAAGCTGACAGCGACCTTCCGCTACCTCGACGAGATCGAAGACGATCCGCTTCTCGAGCCCGAGCACCAAGTCGAGATTACGCAAGCCGATGTCGGCATCGATCAGAATGACACGCTTGCCGCGCTTGGCGAGCGTTGCGCCGAGGTTTGCGGTCGTCGTCGTCTTTCCGACGCCGCCCTTACCGGAGGTGATCACGATCTTGCGAGTGGTCACGCCGAAGATACTCCCGAACCGTCGAGGTGTTTGAAACGGTCGAGCGAGAGAACGACGATCTGCCCGTCACGCACGATCGCCGCTTCGGCGCCGCGCGTACCGCGTCGTTGCGCCCCCTCTTCGGCCGCAATAAAGGTCGAGATGCGCAGCTGCGTTGCCGTAAGATCGAGCGCGAAAATGCGCGCGTTTGCGTCCCCTTGCGCGCCGGCGTGCGCGATCCCCGCGAGCCGTCCGAAGACCAATATGTCGCCGGATGCGACCAGCTCGGCGCCGGGATTCACGTCGCCCACGACCACGATGTTGCCGGTGTGATGAAGCGTTTGGCCGCCGCGCAGCGTCGCGGCGTGATAGAGGGTGGTCGGGAGCGCTTCGACCAGCCGCAGCTCCGGAGCGGGTCGCGCAGCCGCGGGCTCGATCTTCGCGCGGCGCACGCTTGCCTCGCCGCGTTTGCGACGCTGCGCGATGTCGGTCCGCGCGCCGGAGAAATCGGCAACCAGCGAGCGCGCCGAATCCGAAAGCCGCGGCGCGAGGGACTCAAACTGGAGGCCTTCGGTGCGTGCCAGCAATTCGAGCCCCTCGGCCGTCCCCGTGAAAGCCCGTAGTGTGATACCCGCACCAGCCAGGAGTGCGCGCAAACGCGTCACGTCCTCCGCCGACGGTACGTTCTCACCATAGTTTGCTACCGCGGACGCGCCTCGATAAAAGGTCGGCTGCTCGGCGAGGCGAGCTTCAAGTTCATCGAGGGCTTCTCCGAGGTCAGGGCCGGAGAGCGCCAGTTCAAGGCCGTCAAGCCGCCCTCGTAAGAGTGTCACGTTCGGCTCTGCGCGAAGTATCTAGGCCATACCCGCCGGTATCCACAAAGGATTCGCAATTTCTTTATCTTTTCCACATATAATACACAGTGACTCGACGTACGCTGGCCCGTACGTCATGCTAAGGGAGCCTCAACGCATGCTGCGCCGCACGATTCCGATCTTCACCATCATCTCACTTATCTCTGCCATCTGTCCGGCACGAGTCTTCGCCATGTCGACCCAGGCGGAGATCGCCCTCGGCCAAGCGGAGGACCAGCAGATCGTCGCGAGCAGCGTCGTGGAGACCGATCCTTTGCTCAACTCCTACGTTCAGGGAGTCGCCGGTAACCTTTGGAATCAGGTCGCGCGCAAGGACGTGCCTTACTCGGTCAAGGTCCTCAAAGATAATCAAATCAACTCCTTTGCGACGATGGGCGGCTTCGTCTACATCAACGAGGGCCTGATCGACTTCGCGCAATCCGACGACGAGCTGGCTAGCGTCATCGGCCACGAAACGGGTCACATCGAACGACGGCACGTCATCACCACCAACTCAAAAGCCGAGATCCTGGATCTCCTCTTTGGCCTCGCTTCAATCTTCTCGCCGATCATCTACGAGTTCGGCGGCCTCGCTGAGGCGGGCATAATGGCGAAGATCGAGCGCGGCGACGAGCTGCAAGCCGACCGGTACGGCCTGCAGCTGATGTCCCGCGCGGGCTACGATCCCGAATCGATGGTCACGATGATGGCACATCTGGGCGTGCTGCAGAACGACCACTCCGATGCGGTGAGCAAATACCTCCAGGACCACCCCGACCCGTCCGCGCGCGTCGCCCATTTGATGGGCTATCCCGAGCTCGACCCGAGCGACGTGACGGCCAGCGAACAACTCGTACAGGCTTCGAGCGATGAGGAGCGCTCCCGCTACGCCTTCGCGCGGATCCGCCTCAATCAGGTCCTGGCGAAAGATCCGCAGAGCTCCGAGGCACTCTTGGAACTCGGGCAATCGGAGCTTGCGCTCGGATTGCCAAATAAGAGCCAGCAGTCCCTCGCGGAGGCGGCTCAGCTCGGCTCTCCGCAGACTCGGGCGACTGCCAACGCGCGGATTGCCGCGCTGCGCCAGATGCAAGTGCAGGAGGTGACGTTGGCGCGACTCGACCCTCCAAAGCATAAGGCCGATCCACCCAGCCTGCAAAGCACGGTAACGGCGGCCCAGGCGACGCACCTGCAGAACGCGACCGAAATTCAAGCCCGCGAATCCGAGGGCAAGGATCAGCTCAAGTCGGTGCAGACCCGGCTCGATTCGCTGACATACGAGGTTCCCGACCTGAGCCGCATCAACATCAAGCGTGGCTCGCGGACCGAGGCCATCGTCAAGAATCTCACCTCGATGGCACGCTCGCTCAACAGCGCGCTGCAAGACGTCGGCGGCGATTCGAGCCCGGTCGGCGGTATCGGCACGCTCGAGAAGAACAAGGAGGGCGGACTGCTCAAGGAGAGCGCCGATATCTATCAGGAGATGCTGGCGCCGTTCGCGATGACGCCGATTCCGACCGAATCGGTCGCGATCTTTCCCTCTTATCCCTCGATGATGGGCGAGCTCTCCCGCGCCGACGGTGAGATGTTGCGCTCGGTCGACGCGGCACGCGCGTCGCTGACGCAGATCGATCAATCGCTCGGCGATCTCGACGAGTTCCTCAAGGATTTGGATCACGCGTCGGTCAGCTACAGCGGCGACATCGGCCCAAACGAATACGCGGCTCTCGTGCCGCTCATGAAACAGTGCGTGGATGAGTTCAACGCCGCTGCGACCCAGGCGTCGCAGGGCGCGCAACTCTTCAACCTCGCCCGCTCGCGCCAGCTTTCGACCCAAATCACGCTGCTCGGCTTGGGCACCTCACCCGAGCTCTACTCCACGCTGCGATATGCGCTGCAGCAGCGCTTCGGAAACGGCACCGTCGATTATCGCACGATGCTGCGCGACGGTTTGACACCCGGCGACGTGACCGCGGCCACGATCGTCGCAGCCGACATCAAGAGCACGCCCGAGAGCGTCATTGCGGAGGCAAAGAGCTCGGGCACCACGGTCATCGACGTGGCGAACGCGCATAAGATGCACGCCTGGCCGCTCGAGATCTTCATGGGCCTGGTCTACCTCGACTACACCGACGATCCGCGCAAGGAGTTACGCAAGGCCGACGGAACGCTCGCGCTCGATCTCAACAAGTTAGGCCTGTAGAAAGGAACGTTCGTGGCGGGAGCAGCTGACGCGCGCACTATCTTCACGCTGGTTCGTAAGGGCATCGACGCGCGCGCGGTGCACGCGCACGTGCGCAAACCGTTTCGGTTCTTGCTGTGCGGCGATCCGGCGCTGGTCGCCGAGTTTCGAGCGCTGATGCTCTCGGGACGCGACGAAAGCGTTCCACCCGACGCAGCCGCCTGTTTGGAGACGATTCGCCCGGACGCTCCGCTCGTTACCAATCCCAGCGAAGTTCGCGCGGTCGTCTTCCTCGGACGGCCGGGCGACGCCGCCGCATCGGATTTAGCCGCGATGAGCGTCTTGCGCGTACCGATTCTAGCCTTGACGGTGGATCCGCTCGCGATGAGCTTGGGGCCGCCGGCGCCCCCGCCCGCTGGCGGCTGGGCCGAATACGTGGTTCCGGCGATCGCGCGCGAGCCGTTGCGCGGACGCTTCTTTCCACACCTGGTTGAGTGCGCGAAAGGTGTCGAAATTGCGGTCGGCCGGCGGCTGCCGGTGCTGCGCGATTGCGTCGCTTCCAAGCTGACGCGCGACGCTGCCAACAACGCGCTGAAGGTCGCGCTCGCGAGCGCGGTCGTCGATCACATTCCGGTCGTCGGTATCGTGCTCGGGGCGGTCGCCTCGGCCGGCGATATGGTCGCGATCACCGGCATTCAGGTGATGCTGATGCTTCACATCGAAGCGGTCTACGGCCGCGACCCCGACGTCGCGCGAACCTGGCAGGTGCTGCCGGTAATCGGGGGCGGATTCGGCTGGCGCACGATAGCGCGCGAGCTCGCCGGTTTCGTTCCGGTCGCCGGGATCGCGATCAAGGGCGCGATCGCCTACGCCGGCACGATCGTCGTCGGCGAAGGCGTTACGTTCTTCCACGAACACGGCAGCCACATGACCAAAGGCCAAGCCGCGACGCTCTACGAGCACGCCAAGAACGACGCGCTGCGCTTCGGCCGTGACCTGATAGCAAAACTGCGCAAATAGGCCGGCGCTTCCGGCGCCTGAAACATACCGGCTCGCTCGCCCGTAGAGGGGGCTATGAATCTCTTGCGCTCGGCCGCAGGCGCCTTCGCCGTGGCGGCCTTTCTCACAACGGCCGTCGCTTCGGCCACCGAGCCGAATGCGCGCGTCGCGCAGCTCATCGAAGCATCGGGAAGAGCACTGGGAGTCGGCTCGCTCTCATCCGTTGCGACGATGCGTTTCGACGAGCGCATTTCGGCGGTCGGCCTCCACGGAACGGCGACCCAGTACGTCGACGTCCGTGACGGCCGGTTTGCAGAAACGACCAACCTCGCGCCGGTCGTTTCGCTCGATGGCTACGATGGAAGCGTCGAATGGAGCGGCGACGGCTCGCACCTGGTCTGGAACAACGGCGGCGACAGCGATCGCGCGTCGGAGATCAATCAGGCGTACCTGGAGAGTTACGCGCTTTGGAAACCCCAGTCGAGCGGAGCCGAGGTCTCGTGGCTGGGAACTAAGACCGAGGCCGGTCGCAGCTACGACGGATTGAAGATCACACCGGCTGGGTCGAAGGTGCCGTTCGAGCTCTGGTTCGACGGCACGACGCACCTGCCGGTACGCGCCAACTTCGTCACCGGTTTTACGACTTCGACGCTGACGTTCTCGGGTTACGAGCGCGACCGTGGCCTCGATGTCGCCCGCGCGATTCACGTCGATTCGAGCGACGGCAACAACTCCGATATCGACGTGGTCGGCATCGCGTTCGATGCACCCGGCGCGCAAGCCGCTTTGGCGCGACCGCAAACCAAGCCGACCGATTTTTCGATCCGCGATGGGAAGACGTCGACCACCATTCCGATCGCGATCGGCGAGAATCACGTCTACCTCGACGTGACTCTCAATGGCAAGGGGCCATATCGCTTTATCTTCGATACCGGCGGCGCGAACGTCATCGATCCGGCGGTCGCCAAAGAGATCGGCGCATTTGGAAGCGGATCCGCGCAAGGCAGCGGCGTCGGTTCGCAGACCGAGTCGCTTAGCTTCGCTCGTGTTTCGACGCTCCAAGTCGGCGATGCGGTGCTGACCGACCAGCTGTTTGCGGTCGCGCCGACGCGTCAAGGTTTCGGTGTTTCGGCGGGTCATCCGGTCGACGGATTGATTGGCTGGGAAGTACTCGCGCGCTACGTCACAACCTTCGACTACGCCGGCCGCCGTGTCGTGCTCAGCATGCCGGGCGCAGCCCAGCCACCCGTCAATGGGCACGTCGTGCCGTTCGTTCTATACGGGACCCAACCGCAGATTGCGTGCACGATCGACGGGATCCCCGCCGAGTGCACGATCGATACCGGCGCGCGCGATACGATCACCTTCATGTCACCCTTCCTCGCCGCAAACCCGCAGGTCGTCCCGCCGACATTGACGGCGGTCGGCATCAATGGTTTTGGATTCGGCGGCCCGGCAATGGGTAAGCTCGGGCGTGTCCAGACCGTCGGTATCGGCGATCTGCAGCTAACGAACCTCGTCGCAGATTATACGACGCAGACGGCCGGTGCCTTGGCGGCGCCGTTCGTCGGCGCAAACATTGGCGGCAATTTGCTGCGGCGCTTCACCGTGACGTTCGATTATTGGAACGGCACGATGACGCTGGTTCCGAACGGTGCTTTCAGCCAAGCCGACTCCTACGAACGTTCCGGCTTGTTTCTAATCAAGCGTGCAGGAAGCATCGTTGTGATCGACTCGCGCCCGGGAACCCCGGCGGCAAATGCGGGCATCGTGAAAGGCGACGTGCTCGACTCGATCAACGGCACCGCTGCGGGCACGATGCTCTTGGGCGACGTTCGCGACCTGCTGGCGCAGCCGGCCGGAACGGTCGTCACGCTGACGGTCACGGGCAAAGACGGAAGCAAGCGCTCCGTAAAGTTCACGCTGCAGGATTACGTGTAGCGCTGCGCTGCAACCGATGGCGGAGGTACCGGCGGTTATAGAGATGCCGGCGGAAGGACCGGGATCGAAATGAAAGTTCGCAGGCTCAATCACGCGGTGCTCCGCGTGCGCGATCTCGAGCGAAGCCTCGAATTCTACCGGGAAGTACTCGGGCTCGAGCCCGTCGCTCGGGCGGGAAAGGTGATGGCGTTCATGCGCGCGCCCGATTCGCAGAACCATCACGACTTGGGACTCGCGGCCGTCGGCCCGCACGCGCCGCCGCCGAACGAACGCGGCGTGGGGCTCTACCATCTCGCGTGGGAAGTTGACGAGATCGAATCGCTGCGCGAGGCGCGCGACGCGCTCGAACGCCACGGTACGCTGAGCGGCGCGAGCGATCACGGCGCGACGAAGTCGATCTACGGCTACGATCCGGATGGCAACGAATTCGAAGTGATGTGGATGGTCCCGCGCGAGCAGTGGCGCGAATACGAGCGTGCCGCGCCAACTCGACCGCTCGATCTCGAAGCGGAGATCGCACGCTGGAGCACACGCGCTGATAGTCGCGCCTGAGCGGAGTCGAAGCGCAACGAGCGTATTGCTTGGCCATGACCGACGATCCGAAATCGCTCGCCCCAGGATTGCTTCTCGCACCGTATTCCGGCGAGCTCGCCCTGTTGCCACCCGAGTCAGAAGCCGCGGCGCTAGCGCGACTTCGAACGGTTCCGATCTTCCAAAGCCTCGGCTTCTCCAATGTGCGACTCGGGATCGGATGGTTCGATTGCACGGTTGCGCGCAACCGCGAGTTTGACGGAATCTTCAATTCGTTCCACGGCGGTCTGTTGATGACTGCGGCCGATTCGGCGGCGGCCGTTGTAAGTTTGACCGTTTGGGGAGCGGATAGCCGGATCACGACGACCGATATGAACATCCGATTCTTGGCACCGGCGCGTAGCGATGTCAGACTCTTTGCACAAGCAATAAAACAAGGCCGCACGTTGATCCCCACGATCGCAAACTTCTGGCGCGACGACGGCACCCTCGTCGCCGTCGCGCAAGTCACGTACATGCGCCTGACCTAGGCTCCTTTCGCCGGACTTAGGCGGCCTGATAGAGTAGGGTGAAGAGATGTCGATACGCGAAATCGTGCTTCCGGAAACCGAACCCGAAACCGAGTGGGTGCGCGGGCGACCGCTTCAAAAAGTGAGCCCGCAGCGGACTCACTCACTTCTTCAAGGCGCGCTGACGATGCAGCTGAATCGCTGGGCGCACGGACGCGGTGAGGCCGGTCCTGAGTGGCGCTTCCGCGTCGCACCGCCCGGTGAGGTTCGCCGCCCGCTCGTTCCTGATGTAGCATATGTTTCAGACGAACGTCTCCGCCCACTCAGCGATGAAGAGCTCGAGGTGCCGCCGCTGGCGCCCGATATTTCAGTAGAGATTCTTTCGCCTGACGATCGTCGGGTCGACATCGATAGCAAGATCGACGTGTACTTGCGCGCCGGGTCGTTGCTCGTCATCGTCGTCGATCCACAAAGCCGCGCAGTCGAACTGCACGATCGCGATGAGATGGTACGGCTCGACGAAAACGGAATCGTCGAGCATTGGGCCTTGCCCCAGTTCTGGTATCCGGTACGCGAACTCTTTGCGGTGCTTCGACGCCCTTGATTCCCGCTTGAGAATCCTCGCCTAAACCGACAACGCTTCGATGGTGTCGACGTCGAAGAAGGCGCCTTCGTCCTCTGTCTGCACGGCGCGAGAGATGAGATGCGGGTTCGAGCGCAATAGGCGAAGCGTATCGCCTGGAGGCACGTACTCGATAAACTGCCGAGCGCGCGGTGAAAGCAAAACGGGGTGGCCCGGCTCCTCATCGCGCGAAGGGTAGACGAAATCGGCGGCCTGCGCCTGGGCGCAGACCGCTTCGATCAACGACTCGCTGACGAGCGGCTTGTCGCCGAGCACGACGAGCATCGCAGCGTCGCTCGGTAAACGGCGATTCGCCAGTGCGAGCGAGTGCGACATGCCGCGCTCGGGGTCGTCGTTGAGTACGACCGCGAGATCGCAACGGAGAGCTAAATATTCGGCGACCTCGCGGCCGCAGACGACGAGCGGATGCCAACGCTGCGCGGCGGCGATTGCGTATTCGATCAACGGGCGACCGCGAAAATCCATCAGAAGCTTCTGCTTTCCGATCCGCGACGACGTGCCCGCCGCAAGGATGACGGCGCGAGCATCGCGATCGGTCATGCGTTGCGAGCGACTCGTTCGAGACGGCGATGAATCGCACCGTCCGCATTACGCAGCGGAGAGCCGTCGCCGCCACGGCGCGTCGCGACGATCTCGGCCAAGATCGACAGTGCGGTCTCCGCAACGGTCGTTCCACCGAGATCGAGGCCGACCGGACCGTGAATGCGTGCGAGCGCGGTTTCGTCGAAGCCTTCGGCCCGCAACGAGGCGCGCCGGGCGGCTTGCGAACGGCGGCTCCCGAGCAGCCCGATGTATGGCGCCGCGGAGTTGAGCGCGCACCGCAGGGCGGGAAGATCGAACTTCGGATCGTGCGAGAGAACGACCACCGGCGTGCGATCCGAGAGTTCCGCCGGTAGATATTCGTCAGGCCACGCGCGTGCGATCTGAGTCTCATCTCCCATCCGTTCTTTCGTCGCAAAGGCCGGACGCGGATCGACCACAACGGCGTCGAAGTCGAGGCGGCGCGCGATCGTTGCCAGCTCGGCCGCCAGTGTGGTCGCGCCGACGAGAAACAGCCGGTCCTTCGGCGCGAAGCTGTGCTCGAAGTCGACGCGCGTACCGTCGGCCGCGGGATATGCGAACGTTAGACGCGTCTGTCGCCGCCCCGCGGCGATTGCTTCTGCGAGCTCGCGGAACTCCGGCTGCGGACGCCACACAACCAGCCGCATCACCGCTCCGCAGGCCGTTCCACCCATGACTTCGTCGTCATTGATAAGGTTGACGTCGAGACGCCGGGTCTCACCGTCGACGGCCGTTTTCATGCAGGCCCCGACGATCTCGCCTTCGTAGCAGCCCGCACCGATGTTGCCGAAGACGCGACCGCTTGCGTCGACCGCGATCGTCGTTCCGATCGGCGCGGTTGCCGCGTCACGCAGATCGACGAGCGTCGCCAACGCAAAGGTTCGCTGTTCGTCGAACCAACGAGCGGCGACGGCAAAGACATCGCGCATCAGGCAGCCATCCGCGACCTTCGCCCGAGCTTCGTCAGCGCATCCATGCGATCGAACGACGTGAAGATCGTTACGTACGGCAGGGCGGCTGCGATGCCGCGCGCTGAGGGTGCGTAGCCGGGAAGCGATGCATCCGGGTTCAGCCACGCGACCGCCGCGCAGCGCCGCGCCAGCTCGCGCATAGCGCGCTGCAGTTGAGGAATATCGCCGACGTCGAGACCGTCGCTGACGATTATTACGAAGGTCTGATCGGAGAGACGCGCGGCGTATTTGCGCAGGAACTCGGTCAAGCTCGCGCCTATCCGCGTGCCGCCGCCCCAGGCCTCGCCGAGGCCTTCGAGATGACACGAGCCGCCGCCCAACGCATCGCGAAGCTTGCGGGTAACCTCCTGCAGCTGCGTGCTAAAGAGAAAGGCGTCGGCGCGCCGGCTGCGCCGGCAGAGTGCGTAAGCAAACTGCAGCATCCTTGGCGCGTGCTCGCTCATCGAACGGCTGCCGTCGAGGAGCACGACGAAGCGCGGATTGCGCAGCGGATGCCCGAGCGTGTGCGGCTCGAGCAGATCGCCGCCGGTCCGCAGGCTCGCGCGCAGCGTACGGCGCAGATCGAAACGCTCGCCGCGCGGCCGAGATTTCCAACGTAACGAACGCCCCAATCGCAGACGCGCGATCAGCCGGCCGGCCTCACGC